>JAOUMT010000268.1 GCA_029881355.1 Acidimicrobiia bacterium
TACGTGCCGACACGTACCAGGACGCGATCGACCTCGTCAACGCCAATCCGTACGGCAACGGCACGGCGGTTTTCACGAACGACGGCGGAGCGGCCCGTAAGTTCCAGAACGAAATTCAGGTAGGCATGGTCGGTATCAACGTGCCGATCCCGGTGCCCCTGTCGTTCTACAGCTTTGGTGGCTGGAAAGCTTCGAATTTCGGTGACCACTCGATCTACGGTCCCGACGGGATCCATTTCTACACGCGCGGCAAGGTGATCATCAGCCGCTGGCCCGACCCGATCCACCGTGGCGTCGACCTCGGCTTCCCCCAGCACGGATAGCCTCGTATGGCCGTATCTGCCGCCGAGTCCGAGCACGATCTGCTCAGCCGATACCTGGATAGCTATCGAGGTGCCATCAAGTGGAAAGTCCAGGGCCTGACGCGCGACGAAGCCACCCGATCGATGGTGCCGTCGGGCACGTCGCTGCTGGGCATCCTCAAGCACATGGCATACGTAGAGCAAGGCTGGTTCCAGGAAGTTATCGCCGGGCGGGTGCTCGAATCGGTTTCGACCGAGGAAGAGTTCGCGGTGGCCGACGACGAGACAATCGACGGGCTGATGGCTGCGTTTGATGGCGCCTGTGCGACCAGCCGTGAGATCCTGGCCGAACGCCGCCTGGACGAAATGGTCCCGTTTCGGGGCGGGCAGCTGGCCATTCGCGACGTCGTGGTCCACATGATCGAAGAAACCGCCCGTCATGCCGGCCAGATGGACATTCTTCGGGAACAAATCGACGGGCAGACCGGCGGCTTCCCGCCGGGCGGCCTTCCCTGGTCTTAGCCGGTCGCCTGGTTGGGATCCATTGTGATTGACTCCGCCCTGGCTGCCTGGGAATAGTCGGCGGCCACCGCCACCGGGCACACCCGATCGGGATACAACTCTTTTGCGACGAGCGCCCCGAGCGCCACGATCGGATCGGCTTCGCCGAGAACGATGCCGGCCGGTGCCGTTCCGGTCCGGATACATTCGGCCAACACGCTGCTCGCCGACGACGAGCCGCGACCTGACGGCATGACCAGGATGCGTCCGGTGATGACTGCGCCGAGTTGCGGGTGGGCCGCATCGATGATCGTTCCCGTGGCCGGGTCGACGCCTCCCCAAAAGCTCAGTGGCTGATCGAGCACGAGCGTTGGTCCTGAGGCATAGCCGGCAACCAGGAACGTCAGGTCCATTGGTCGGGCCGTTCCGTGAGACGACCGGCCACGGCAGTCTCGACACATTCTTCCATCGAACCAAATATGGCCTTTACGCCGATATTGCCTGGTGCGTAGTACGCCCACTTGGCCGAGTCCGTCATGGCTGATCCAGATCGCGGATCGACGATGGAAGTCACGTAGGTGCAGGTATCGGTCACGATGGTCACCCCAAGCTCGGTGAGCAGGTCGGCCTTACCCCAACGCACCAGAACGTCTCGACCGGTGCTTATGTACACATCGAGTTTTACCGCCCGCCGGGCCAGAGTCGCCAGAACGGCGTCGAGTTGACTGATTGAATAGTGCGGTGTTCCCAGGTGGACCGATCCCAGCTGTGAGCTGTCGGCGCCGGCGTTGACCTGCTGGCGGGCGGTACGGAGCATCTCGCCGGTGACCGTGATGGTCGGGAGCTCGGCGGGCGCGACGTCTCTGAGAGTGGGGGCTTCGGGTGTCACCCCGACCACATGGAACATTCCAACCGATCCAGAAGATGCCGCGGCCGCCCCGAACGTTTTGAGCTGGTCTTCGGTGGCCTCGTCAATTCCGACGACCGCCGGCACTCGTTTGCCTGATTCCGTACCGACGATAAGGCCAAGCATCGCAAAGAAGGCATCGCGTTGCTTGAGACCAGGCGACAGCGCCGCCACGTCGAAGGCGACTTCGGCCCGGCGGTTTTCGTCGAGATGGAGTCCGGCGGCCGGAGCCCGGCCCGTGATGGCGGCGGCCGCATCGATGAAGTCGCCATAGCGATCGGTGCGGGCTCCGAGAACGCTGTTGGCGAACACGACTGCACTGGATTCGGCCCAGGCGATCTGCTCTCCGAAGGATGGCCGCACGAGCGACTGATAGGGGGCACAGGTCCAGGTCGGCTGGGCGCCGATGGACGTGTAGGCATCCATCAAAGCCCTCGCCCGCTGTTGCGTTTCCGGGGAGGATTGAATCAGATCCGGGTGGAGCAGATCAAGCGATGAAACATTCAGCGTGGTCGGTACCGCCACCTGTGCTCCGGTCAGCCGTTCGGCGAAATCAAGGCTGGCCCGGCCGTTGTAGAGGCAGCCGTCGATGTGAGCTCGGGAGATATCCAGGAGAGATCTGGCGCCGGAAGCGGCCGCCAGGCCGGTCACGATTCTCATGCCCAGGGCCACTTGAGGGCCGGCTTCGCCTGCCAGCATGGCCTCGTCGGCTTCGCTTAATCGGAGAACGGTCACATCGGCAGGCTAGGGGCTGTCGAGTTCGCTGGCTATCGAACATACGTTCGATTCTTTCGATATACTTCAAATCCGCCGATGGATTACGCAGAGCTTCATGCCCACACCAATTTCAGCTTCCTGGATGGGGCGTCACATCCACACGAACTCGTGGAAAAAGCCGCCGAACTCGGGTATACGGCGCTGGCCGTAACCGACCATCACGGCTTCTACGGAGCCGCCCACGTGGCAAACGCTGCCAAGGAATTCGACATGCCGATCGTATATGGCGCCGAAATCGGGCTCCCTTCGTATGGGGTCACGACCGACGATGCGCCGTTCGCCGCTGCTGAAGCATGGGACACCGACCGGGCACCGGAACTCCTCTTCGATCTTGATCAGCCTCGCCGTGGCAGGACCAAACGGATGCATGGAACCAAGCCGACCCGCCCTTCGCTTACCGACCATCTGGTGCTGCTCGCTACCGGTCCGGTCGGGTATGGGGACATCTCCAAGCTGGTATCTACGGCCCAGTTTCGTGGTGAGAAGGATCGACCTGAATATGCCTGGGAAGATCTGGCCATCGCGGCGGAGTCGGGCAACATCATCGCTCTGACCGGATGCTGGCAAGGGGCGGTCCCACGGGCGGCGCAGGCAGGCGATCTGCACCGAGCCATTGAGGAAGCAAGCCATCTGCAGGAGTTGTTTGGTGACCGGCTGTATCTTGAACTGACCCACCATCGTATGCCAGAAGACGACCTCCGCAACGATGTCCTTGCCGAAGTTGGTGCTCGACTTGGTCTGGCCACGGTCGCCACGAACAACGTCCACTACGACAGTCCCTCCAAGGCTGACCTATCCGAAGTTTTGGCTGCTGTTGCCGGTCGTCGGACGCTTGGCACCAATGATGGTTTTCGACCAGCGACTGACGAACGCCATCTCAAAACTCCTGCCGAAATGG
>JAOUMT010000269.1 GCA_029881355.1 Acidimicrobiia bacterium
ACTTCATGCAGGGCAACATGGTCGGCACCGGCCCCTACACGCTTACTGCCTGGAATCGCGGCGAGAACATTCAACTGGAGATCTTCGACAACTATTGGGGCACGCCCGCTTTCCTGGATGTCCGCATCGAGATCGGGCCAACGCCCGATGTTCGGGTACTCGGCTTGCGGGCGGGCGACTTCGACACGATCGAGGCTGACCCGTCATTCATCGGGGACATCGAAGGTGCGGAGGGTGTGACCATCTTCGGTCAGGGCTTGACCGTGGAACCAATCCATATCGGCTTCAACCTGAACATTCCCGAAGGGGCGTTGCCGGCTGAAGACACGATCCCGACCGACTTCTTCCATGACCCGCTCGTACGTCGTGCCTTCAATCATGCCTTCGACTATGCGGGCTTCATCGACGGGGCTCTCGGTGGGTTCGGCGACTTCAATCCGCACTACATTCCGCAGGGGATCTTCGGATACGATCCGGCCGCTCCGGTATACGACGCCCAGGATCTCGCCATGGCTGAACAGTTGTTCACCGAGGCCGGCTATTGCCCCGAAGGGTTTGTCGTGTCGGTGATTACCGAAGAGGCCAATCTCTTCGAGACGGCTGCTCTGGTACTCAAGGACTCCCTTGAGTCGCTCCCCTGCAATATTGAGGTGCGAGTGCTGGCTGTGGCAGAGGCGCAGTTCGATGATGCCCATGCTCAGGATCCCATCGAGTACGCCATGTGGGTCAAGAACGCTGATCCGTTTGCTGATCCGCATTCCTACGTGTCGTCGTACCAGCATCCGGACGGCGAGTGGGGCGTGATTCACGGATTCGCCAATGGCTACGCCGACCCTGAGAAGGTCGGTGACCTGATCGACGCCGCCGAGATTGAACTCGATTCCGATGCACGGGCGGCGATCTACTCGGAACTGCAGTTCATGCTGTACGACGACCCGATGTGGCTGATCGCCGGCCAGGAAGGTGTCGTCGCTGCGTACCGGTCGTGGCTCAAGGGCTGGGAATCCAACCCGCTCTGGCCCCGTCCGTCGCTCAAGTTCGCACTGATCGACAAGTAGGACAAATCGACGGAAGTGTGGGGTCGATCCACGGATCGACCCCACACTTGCCAAAGAGGGGGTGACGGCAGTGCAGATACGCGACTACATCTTAAGGCGCCTGATAGTCCTGCCGTTCCTGATTGTCGGCGTGTCCATCATCGTGTTCGGGCTAACCCGGATCGGCGGCTCGCCGGTGGCGATCTATCTCTCTCACGAGATGTCATCTGAAGAGGTGGCCGAAATCGAGGCTCGATACCATCTCGACGAACCGGTCCCCGTGCAATATGCGTATTGGGCTCGTGGTGTTTTCGAAGGCGACCTCGGTTGGTCGGGCGTCGCAGCCGCCCCGGTCACCGCAGTGTTTCCCAACAAACTGGCAGCCACCATGGAACTCGCCGTCGCCTCGGCGGTTGTGGCCGTATCACTCGGCATCGGACTGGGCACCTTCGCCGGAGCGCGCCGAAACAAGCTGCCCGACCACATCACCCGGATCATCTCGATCAGCGGAGCCGCCATGCCGTTGTTCTGGTTTGCGATCGTGATGCTCATCGTCTTCTGGGTGTACCTCGGGTGGTTCCCGATCGGGCGCAGCACCCCCGAAATATTTGCTTCGATCGCTCATCCAACCGGCCTTTATACCGTCGACTCACTCCTGGCGGGGAACTTCACGGCGTTTCGTGACTCCGTCTGGCATCTTGTTCTGCCGGCGCTCACATTGGGTTATGGAGCCACCGCCATCATCGCCCGCATGATGCGGTCGTCCTTGGTCGAGGAGCTGCAGGAAGAGTATGTCGATGCCGCTCGGGCCAAGGGCCTGGCGGAACGTCTCGTCTTGCGACGCCACGCTCGTCGGAATGCCCTCATGCCAACCGTCACGGTCATCGGGCTCAGCTTCGGATTCCTCCTGCAAGGCACGATTGTGGCGGAGATCATTTTCCGGTGGCCGGGCCTCGGCCGCTGGATGGCCGACTCGGTGTTGCGTGGTGACCGGGCCACGATCATGGCCTACGTCCTGTTCACGAGTGTTCTCTTCCTCGTGGTCAACCTGGTCGTAGACGTCGTCTACGCCTACCTCGACCGCAGGGTGGTGTTGGGCTCATGAGTACGACCTCCGCATCCCCACCCATCGTCGGTGCCCACGAGAGCGCCATCCGGGTCCGGTTGCGCAGGATGGGCGAAACTGCTGGCAGGGTCTTGTCCAACCCGACCACGCTGGGCGGACTGGTCATCATCCTGTTGATGGTGGGCATGGCGCTTCTCGCACCGTGGCTCGTCGAACCGAACACACCCAATGCTTCGCAGATGCCCCGCGACTGGGGAGCGATCGCCGTTCCACCCGGCTCACCCGGTCATCCACTGGGAACCACCAATACCGGTGGCGACGTGCTCTACGGAGTGATCTGGGGTGCTAGAACCTCTCTGCGTCTTTCGTTGATCGTCGTCAGCGTTACCGTGGCAATCGGCGTTGCCGTCGGCAGCCTGGCCGGCTTCCGGGGAGGTCGAATCGACGAAGTACTAATGCGAATCGTTGATGTGTTCCTCTCCATCCCCGAACTCATCTTTGCTTTGGCGATTGCGGCCGTACTCGGCCCATCTTTCCGCAACATCATCCTGGCCCTCGCCATCGTGTTCTGGGTCAAGTACGCCCGGATCATGCGCGCTCAGGTGTTGCATGTGAAGCAGAACGACTACGTCGACTCCTCCAGGGTCATTGGTGACAGCAATTGGAACATCTTCCGCAAGGATGTCTTGCCCAATTCGATCACCCCTGTCGTGGTGCAAGCGACGCTGGACATGGGCAACATCGTGCTGGTCGGCGCGACGCTCAGCTTCATCGGGTTGGCCGAAGCTGGTCTGGCCGAATGGGGAGTGCTCGTCTCTGAAGGCCAAGCGGGAATCTCAGGAGGGCGCTGGTGGGCGTCTACGTTCCCGGGACTCATGGTGTTCTTGTGGGCGCTGGCCTTCAATCTGCTCGGTGACGGTATCCGTGATGTCCTCGACCCGAAGACTGAAACCCGATGACCGCTCCAGCAACGAATCCTCCGAAGACGACGGCGCCCGTGGTGGCGAGTGTTCGTGACCTCCGTGTTCATTTCAAGTCCAAGGGTGGCATCGTGCACGCCGTTGACGGCGTCGATTTTGACGTCCGCGACGGCGAAACACTGGGCCTGGTGGGCGAGACCGGTTGCGGCAAGAGCGTGACCGCCCGGTCCTTCCTTCGCCTCGTTCCGATGCCCCCAGGTATCCCGGTATCGGGGTCAATCA
>JAOUMT010000079.1 GCA_029881355.1 Acidimicrobiia bacterium
TCGGACCTTTTTTGTCACACCCGCGTCGTATCTTTGATACATGGAACCGGAAACGCACCACGCGACAACCGACGAACTTGAACAGCAACTCGTTGACGACGAAAAGCTGATTGGCCGACTTCGTGCCCGGCAAGCCGCCATCGTTGCGGCCCTCGATACCCGCCAGGTCGCGCTCAGCGATGGATGTCGAACTCTGTCCGAATGGGTCGCCTCCCGTGCCGACATGTCCATGCACACGGCTCGAAAGCTCGTTGGAACCTCGCGACGCATGGTCGATCGCCCCGACGTCCACCAGGAACTCGGCAGTGGTCGGATCACCTACGAACGAGCGCAACAAATCGCAAAACTTGCACCGGACCTCGACCACGAGATATACGGAGTCGACCAGCTTCGCCGTCTTGTCGCTCGCCAGACAGAGTTATTGGCCACCGACGAAGCAGCCGCCTTTGAGGCCCGCTACCTCCATCTACAACCGTCCCTCGACTACACGTCATGGAAGCTTTGGGGACAGCTAGCCGGGATCGACGGAGCCATCGTCCAGGATGCGCTGTTCGCCCGGGCCGACCAGTTACCAGCCGAATCCAAGGCGGGGTCGCGAGCAGCAGCCAGCGCCGATGCGCTGGTCGCTATCTGCCAGGACACGCAGACCACCGGAACAGCAGCGACCAACGGCGCGGCTGACCAAGCGGGGCAGATCGCCAAGGAGCCGAGCGTCACCGTATTTGTCAATGCCACCGAGGCGGGACCAACTATCGGAACGATCGCAGCCGGACCGATCATCGGCCGGAGAACGCTCGAAGAGATCCTCTGTGTTGGCACTGTCGAAGCCATCGCCGTCACCGCCGACGGCAAACCGCTCAGTGCCGGACGACGCACGGCAACTATTCCACCCCGACTCCGGAAGTTCATAATCGGGCGGGACGACGGTTGTTCGGCCGCCGGATGTACGAGCCGATATCGGCTCCAGGTCCATCATCGCCAGCACTGGGCCGACGGAGGCCCAACCGACGCCGCCAACCTTGTCACGCTTTGCTGGTATCACCATCACGTGATTATTCATCAGCGGGGCTTCAGCATCGATTTACAATCACCGCCGAATCGGCTGCGCTTCGTTGCACCGCCGGCCAGAGCGCCGGACCACCTGGCCGCCTAAGCCGCCGTCACTCCAATCAACCTCCAAACAGTCATGCCCTAACCAACTCGTCACCGAGGTCGCCTTTGCGCTGGAGTAACGAACACCGAACTCGTCGAAATCTCCGCATGGCTGGGCCTTCCCAAGTCCACCGCCGCCCGACTCGCCGATGCCGGCAAGAACGACCGGGCCAGAGCGAGAGGTCAGCATGTCGCCATGACGGCCGGCTACCGATGGTCGATCATCGCGCTGCTCGGCCTCTTCGTCCTTGGCGGAGCCGTGGCGAGTATTGGCTCGGAGCGCACCGGTCTGGCCACTACCTACTCCACGGGCTGCGATCGGGCTCACCGCCTACTTGATTTACTGGCTGATCCTCCGCCTGGCGTCAACTGGTCGCTAGAACAGCCAAGAGCGGCGTACGCAAAGAACTTCGCCGCAGACCAGGGTGATTACCAAAGCACGACTCTCCGATCCGGAAGGTCGATGGTGGCGGCGATTCTTGGCTCCCAGGCTTTGCGGGTGCTGACATTCACATTCAACGCTCGAACGACCTTTCGGACCTCACCCGGGTCCGTGTCTTCGATGCGTAAATCCACCAGCTTGGCTACCTGTTCCAATTGGCCGGCTGGGTGCGGAGTATCCAACCAGTCGATCAAGAAGGGCATCGAGCCGGGAACCGGAGGCGTCAGCCGCCAGCGGAGAAGGTCACCGGTCGGCGTGCGGCGAGTCATCTCAACCGGAGGTCCGATTCCAGCGAATTCGACGAGCTTTCTGGCCGCCTCAATATCGTCGACTGCCACTGCCCAGGCCACCAACCGGGGAGCCTCCAACGCGTCAATTCCGAACGGTCGCTCGAAGGCCGGGGCGGGCTGGGAAGGATCAGGTCCGATGATCTCCAGATAGGTGGACGGTCCAAGGCCAATGAGTCGATTGGCCGTCCCGAAACCAACGTGTCGCCCGCCCTCGACCGAGCGCACGCCAATGATCGACTCCGCGGACTTGGCGGCGGCTTCCAGGTCTGGCCCCGCATAGACCAGATGATCAATCATCGATGCGCTCGTAACTGCGAAAACTAAACGCGTACGCATGGCGGTCATCGGCCGGATGCAACGTCTCCTCGGTCAGGGCCCAGTCCGACCAATCGACGCTGGGCATATACACGTCCCCATCGACCTCGGCGTGAACCAACGTCACCTCAAGACGGTCGGCCCGGTGCATCACTTCGTCAAACAGGATGGCTCCACCGATACAAAACATACGATCGGTCGTACCAAGCTCGAATGCCTGGTCGAGCGACGTAACCACCTGTGCGCCGTCTGCAGAAAAGGTCGGGTTGCGGGTAAGGACGATGTTGAGACGTCCCGGAAGTGGTCTGAGCCACAGCGAGTCCCAAGTACGCCTGCCCATCAACACCGGATGACCGTGCGTCAGGCGTTTGAAATGGGCCAGATCGTCGGGCAACGACCATGGCAAGGTCCCCCCGGATCCGATCACACCGTTCTCAGACATCGCCCACACGAGGCTGAGCCCCGAACCTTGCTGCGGTTGAATCACACGGCCACGGGGGCAGAGATGTGGGGGTGCGGGTCGTAGTCCTGAATCGCCACGTCGTCGTACGTGAAGTCAACAATCGACGTGACCGTCGGGTTCAGGATGAGTTTGGGCAGTGGCCGCGGTTCCCGTTCAAGCTGGGTCCGGGCTTGCACCAGATGATTGTCATAAAGGTGAGCATCCCCAAGCGTGTGCACGAACTCTCCTGGCTCAAGTCCAGTGACTTGAGCGACCATCGCCAGGAGCAATGCATACGAGGCGATATTGAAAGGTACGCCGAGAAATATGTCGGCGGACCGCTGATATAACTGGCACGACAGTCGGCCTCCCGCTACATAGAACTGGAACATCATGTGACAGGGCGGTAACGCCATTTGGTCGAGTTCCCCAACGTTCCAGGCGTTCACGATGAGTCGGCGACTATCCGGATTGACTCTGATCTGATCGATGACATTGGTGAGTTGGTCGATCACCCGTCCGTCGGGCGTGTCCCACGACCGCCATTGTTTGCCGTAGACCGGTCCCAGGTTGCCATCGTCGTCGGCCCACTCATCCCAGATCGAAACGTTGTTGTCGCGAAGGTACTTCACGTTGGTTTCACCGGAGATGAACCACAGCAATTCGTGAATGATCGACCGCATGTGCAGCTTCTTGGTCGTGACCATCGGAAAACCGTCAGCCAGATCGAAACGCATTTGATGGCCGAACACACTGCGGGTTCCGGTCCCGGTTCGGTCCGATTTGACGGTGCCTTGGTCTAAAACATGGCCCATGAGATCGAGGTATTGCTGCACGAGATCGATCATAACCGTCGCCGCCACGAGACGGTTCCTTTCGACCGTGCTGGGTCCGGCGTGGGCCCTTGTCAGACTATTTCGGCAGTTTGGGTGCCTTCATCGAAGGATGCTTGGGGAACTTCGGTGTTGACGGACCCGCCGCAGCCATGATCTTGACCAGTTCCTCTATGCCACGATCCATCTGCGGGTCGATCCCGGCCGCATAGTCCTGAGGACGCACGTGCACCTCGATATCGGGGTCCGTGCCGTAGTTTTCGACGCCGAATCCCACATCTTCAAACCAGGAGCCGTACTCGGGTTGGGTGGTCATGGTCCCGTCAACCAGCGATTGTTGTGGCCAGATTCCCGTCACCCCTCCCCAGGTTCGGGTGCCAATCAGTGGACCGAGGCCGTGAATCTTGAACGTGTGCGAGAAAATGTCGCCGTCGGAGCCGGCCGACTCATTCGTCAGAGCCACCATCGGACCCGCCGGCGAACCATACGGAAAACCGGCCGGCTCGTTCCAGCGCGTGATGCGCCAGCCCAGTCGCCTGCGCAGCAGCTTTTGAAGAAGAAGCTGCGATACGTTGCCACCGCGGTTGTATCGCACATCGACGACGATGCCGTCCTTGTCGACGGCCTGCAGGAAGTTCCGATGGAACTCGGCGAATCCGCCGACGCCCATGTCCGGGATATGGATATATCCAGCCCGACCATCGGTCTTTTCGAGCACATAATCGCGGTTGGCGTTCACCCAGGTCCGGTAGCGCAACGCACTCTCCGAGGCGAGAGCGGTCACCGCTACCCGATGAGACTTGCGGCTTCCCCTGCGAACCTCGAGGGTGACCGGCTTTTCGGCCCGATCGGCGAGCGCTCGCTGCACGGAATGTCGACGATCCACTGGCTGGCCGTCGACGCTGACGATGCGGTCGCCGGCAACGACGTCAAGGCCTGCACCCGCCAGCGGGGACGTCGCCTTCGGGTCCCACGGATCGCCAACCAGAATGTCGGATATCGTCGTGACGCCCCGTGCGGTGACAGCCACGTCTATGCCGAGAGTGCCCTGTCGGTACGTGGGCTCCGGCCGATAGTCGCCGCCCATCTCGTAGGCGTGCGACGTACCCAACTCCCCTTGCATCTCCCACAGAAAATCGGAGAACTCCGACCGGGAGGCGACCCGATCGACGAGCGGCAAATATCGTTTGAGCACGCCCGTCCAGTCGACGGAAGCCATGTCGGGTCGCCAGAAGTATTCGCGCTGGAGGCGCCACGCCTCGCGGGCCATCTGACGCCATTCGTCGGCCGGATTAACCTCAAGTCGGACCTGGTCGAGATCCACCAAACCCGATTCACGACCCGGCTTGTCCGGTCCGTTTTTCTCGCCGCCCTTCCACGAGACCGGAACGACCCGCAGTTTCTTCGCGGCAAGAAGGGCAAGCACCTTGCCATCGGCCGAAACGGAGAATCGTCCGACCCCTTCACTGACGGTCTCCACCTTGTTGGCGCCGAGATCGTACGATTCCAGCTTCCCATCCGGAACCGGAGTCGGCGGCTTGCCAATCGTTCCGGACAGCGGAACCGACGTGAAAAAGACTTTGCCCTGGGCGCCGACCACCTGATGATATCGACCGTGCGGGACCGGAATCGCTCCGATTCTTTGCTCGATTCCCGCGACCGTCACCGACGTCTCCGGTGGCCCGTCGTCTTTTTTGGCGTCGGGCTTTCCATTCGCTGGCGACGCGCCAGGGGCGGTCGGAGGGCGCATGTCCTCGTTGACCGGTGAGACCGTTTTGGCGTCGAGGACGATGAAATAGGGTTTGGTGCTCGCCGGGAAACCGTAATCGTGCATCAGCGTGTCGGGTACCGGGTCGTATGTTCGACTCGACAGAAAGTACAGAAACTTCCCACCAGGATCAAAGGAGGGATACCCGTCCTGGTGTGCCCCATCGGTGACCTGATAGACGCGCCCGGATCGAGCGTTGGCGAGGAAGATCGCCGACAGGTTCTCCGTAGTCGACGAACCGAACGCGATCCACTTCCCGTCCGAACTCCAAGCGATCCCATGAATCCACGAATGCGCGGACCGGTGGATCAGGCGAGACGTTCCGGTCCCAAGATTGAACAGGATGAGTTCGTGACGATGGTTCGAGATGAGAACACGATCGGCACCGGTCGGCGCAACTGCCAGCGTGCGCGCCCGCCCGAAATCGCCGACGTGATACTCCACGTCGGACGAACCGTCGGCGGCACTGACCACCAGCTGTTCCTCACCGCCATCATCGGTAACCGACAAGACTCGCTTGCCATCCGGTAGCCACGACGTGAGTCGGTAGCGGATCGAAGAATCCTCTCCGTGACGGACCGGGGCTCCTCCGAACGCGGGCATCGTGACGGCGGTGCCGCGCGACACGAGCGCCAAAGAATGACCTTCCGGATGCAGATCAACCGACTCGAGGCTTTTCGAAGCCGGAACAAAACGCCGGTTGAGTTGTGGACGCGCCGAGGGCACAGTGACGTCCAGACGGTTCGTCTCTGCGGTTGCCGGGTCGAAGAGCCAGAGATCAGCGCCACTGTGATAGACGATCCGGCTGCCGTCGGTTGAGGCAAACCGGGCGTAGAAGTCTTCGTGGTGAGTGTGACGTTCAACGTTCCTACCAGTCGGTGTCACTGAATAGATATTGCCGTGACCTTCGTGATCGGAGATGAAATAGATGCGCCGTCCGATCCACATCGGATCGGCGAGGTTTCCTGGCAGGTTGACCAACGGGGCGTAGTCCCCGGCGCCTTTGGTATCGGCCCATAGCGTGCCCGCCCGACCGCCTCGATAACGTTTCCAGCGGGCAGGGTCCAACGAGTTGCGGCCAAGAACCGTCCCGGAACCCCGCTGAGCCAGCGCCCGGGCAGGGCCGACGTTCCATGCGATCGACGGCGCCCCGTCAAGTGGCACGGTATGCAGATGCATCGATCCCGCAAACGGTTGCTGCCAGTCGGATGAGACGATGATCGAAGAGCCGTCCGGCGACCAACCGACACAGTGCGTGGTCGCTCCCCAAAACGTGATGCGGCGGGCCGGGCCGCCTACGGTATTCATCACGAAAACGTCGAGTTGACCTTCGTCTTTGCTCGTAAACGCCAGCTGAGAACCGTCGGGAGACAAACGCGGAAAGGTAACGGAACCCGGGTTGGCCGTCAGTCGCCGGGCGACCCCACCTACGGTATCGACCGACCAGAGATCGTCTTCGGACACAAATACGATCGTGTCGCCGGAAATGGTCGGATGTCGGTAGTACCCAGCAATCACGAAACGTCCTCTCTACAACGAAGCGCCCAGGCTAGTGCAGTGCCGGTATCCCGCCAGTATGGATCGACCTGGCAGCGGCGGCCGGTACGCTGCGCACATGATGGAGTTGCTCCTACCGGAAACCGACGCAGCGGTCGGCCTCCAGGCGATCCTGGCGATCATCATCCTTACCGTCGGGTTTCGCCTTACCCGCAGCCACCCTGACTGGCGAGTGTTCTGGTGGGGTCTCCTCGTCATTACGACAGCCGGGTTCGGTCTCCGGGCGCTTCACTAGTCCGGTTGTCAGTCGGCCGCCGCAACGAGCGCAGGCAGTTCCCGGAGCGAGCCGATCACCCAGTCGGCTTGAGAATTCGTGGTGGTGCCGTGACGATCCAGGAGAACGGACCGGATCCCGGCAGCTCTGGCGGCGCCAACGTCGGACTCCTCAGAATCGCCCACCAGGACCGCCTCGCTTTCGCCGACATCCAACTTGACAAGAGCGGCCTTGATGATGGCCGGATCCGGCTTCCCGACGCCGACATCAACCGATCGGATGATGGCTTCAAAACGTTCCGCGATACCCAGCCGACCGGCATCGGCATTGCCGTTGGATACGATGGCGAGTCGCCGACCCGACAGGGCATCGAGAGCGGGCAGGGTGTCATCGAAGAGCTTGACGCAATGCGCCTGATGCGAAAAGTACGACGCCCCGAGTTCGGCGGCGAGCCCATCCTCGGCGATGCCTACCTCTTCAAGAGCCCGCTGGAAGGACTCCAGCCGAACGACGGCCAGGTCCATAACCCGGCCGGCAAGTTCATCGGCCACCCGATCGCGAATCGCGATCATCCGATCGACCGTCAAGCTGGCGGCGTCCCGCCCGGGGAAGGCTGTCCAGAGTTCCTCAAGCATCGCATGCAAAGCCGCCCGCATCGAGCCCTGAAAGTCCCACAAGGTGTCATCGGCGTCGAACATCACCAGAGAAATCAAACTTCCACCACTTCACACACCGCGGGCGTCGAGCGAATCGACACTCAACGTTCCGAGCAGATTCATGTCCTGGTCAACGACCGGAAGACTCGGAACGCCCAACGAGCGGAGGGTCTCCGCCGCCTCGTCGACCGCATCCAACCGATCGAGTGAAACTGATTCTCGCATGCAGTCGGCCACCCGGGGGCCGTCGCCGGCCATCGTCAGCGCCGTGCCCGTCACGCTTCCGATGAGGACGCCGTCCTCGACAACTGCCAGCAAACCACCTGGCATGAGTCGGGCGGCGTCACCGGCGCCCATGTATGGCGACACATACTCGGGTTCGTGCATTTGATGGAAAACCCGGCGAGGCGCTTCCCGCACTGCCACCGCACCGATTAACGACTTGGCGATCAACCGGGCTCCCTTTCCGAAGAATTGGCGCTGCAGGAAAGAACCGCCGGGCGCCCCCAAAACCAACAGCGTTTTCTCGCCGGTGTGTTGAATGACCTCAGACGCACTGCTCGCCTGAACGATCCCCGCTTCGACCCCTGGAACTCGAGCAACAAGGCGCTCAACGACGTTCAGGGCATCCACCGGGTCCCCATCCTTCTCATATGCGCACTCGAGTTTGGCCGGCACAGCCAGGGACTCTGCCAACCGCTGGGCGAGCCTGGCAGCCAACTCTGAATGCGGGCCGCCCGCCACCAGGGCAGCGACTGCACTGACTTCTTCAAGGTGTACATCGAACGGAACGACCGTCGGGATTACGTCGAAGGATGCGCTGAATCGTTTGGAAACGAGCAGGTCCGCGCGGTGCTGGACCGTGAAGTCGGTGAGGTCTCCCTCCACTCTTCGGGCCTCCGGATCAAGCAAGGCGGCAAGCTCAGCACAGCCGTTCCCCCGGCTCCAGATCACTCGAAGATCGTTAGACACCAAACCAACTCCAAAAAAAAGATCTGTTCAAGAACACCAAAACTGCGCTCAGACTCATTAACGTGGCCGGACACATGATCATTTCCGCACCGAATCAAACGCGTCAAGGTGAACATCGGGTCGCACTCACTCCAGATGCGGTCCGTTCCCTGGTCTCTGACGGACACACCGTACACGTCGAACAGTCAGCAGGCACAGCCGCAGGATACCCCGACGAAGCCTACGTCGAGGCGGGCGCCAAGATTGTCGACAATCCGTGGACCGCTGATGTCATCGCGGTCGTCGAACCGCCGACCCCAGACGATCGCGCCCACATCCGGGTCGGGGCCATCATTGTTGGCCTTTTGCGCCCCCTTGACGAGCCAGGTGGAATCGCTCAGTTGGCCAAGACCGGTGCTACGTCCCTGGCGTTCGAAACCCTCCCGAGGATCACTCGAGCTCAGTCGATGGACGCGCTCTCATCCCAGGCCACCGCAGTGGGCTACCAAGCAGTCATCGAGGCTACGTCACGTCTGCCCCGCTTCCTCCCGATGCTCACCACCGCAGCGGGCACCATTCGCCCCGCCAAAGCGTTAATCCTCGGCGCCGGAGTCGCCGGGCTGCAAGCCATCGCCACCGCTCGTCGACTGGGAGCGGTCGTAAGCGCCTTCGATGTTCGCAGCGCCGCCGCCGAACAAGTAGAAAGCCTCGGTGCCAAGTTCATCGAAGCCGTGACCACCCCCCAGGACGCGTCCACGGCAGGTGGTTACGCCAAGGAACTGGCCGCCGATGAGCAAGCCACCGTCGTCGCCAACCTGGCGCCCCATGTCATCGACTCGGACCTGGTGATCTCGACCGCCCAGATTCCGGGCCGTCAAGCTCCCCTCCTGATCACCGCCGACACCGTGCACGGCATGCGTCCGGGCGCGGTCATCGTCGACACTGCCGCCGCCACCGGCGGGAACTGTGCGCTCACCAAACCTGGAGAAACGGTAGTGGTCGACGGAATCACCATCGTCGGAGATCTCGACCTTGCGTCACGAGTCGCCGGCGACGCGTCCCAGATGTACGCCCGAAACGTCACAACCCTCCTAAAACTGGCATTGGAAACCAGTCCGATCAACCTTGAAGACGAAGTGCTGGCAGGCTGTGCCGTAACTCACGGGGGAAAAATCACCAACGAGCGGGTGCGAGCCATGCTCGAGGAGGCCTAAGCCATGCTGATGGTATCCATCACCGTTTTTATTCTCGCGGCCTTTGTCGGTTTCGAGATCATCACCAAGGTGCCACCAACACTCCATACTCCCCTGATGTCGGGATCGAACGCCATCTCCGGTATCACGATCGTCGCCGCCATCATCGTCTCCGGCCGTGCCGAAGGTGGCCTCGCTACAGTCCTCGGCGTCGTGGCCGTCATCCTGGCCACCATCAATGTCGTGGGTGGATTCCTTGTGACTGACCGCATGTTGGAGATGTTCAAACGGGACCCACGATGAACGAGAACCTCCAATCGGTCCTCTACCTGGTGGCGGCGGTAGCTTTCATCGTCGGCCTCAAGCGATTGACGTCGCCGGCCACCGCCCGCAACGGCAACCGCCTAGCAGCCATCGGCATGCTCGTTGCCACCGTGACGACCTTGCTCGGGCGCGAGATCGTGTCGTACACCGGCATCCTCGTGGGAATCGTGATCGGGTCGGCCGTCGGGGCTATCGCCGCTCGGCGTATCGAAATGACGGACATGCCCCAATTGGTCGCCGCCTTCAATGGATTCGGAGGTGGGGCATCTGCTTTTGTTGCCGCTACCGAGTTCATCCGGCATCCCGGAGCCATCGACACCCGGATAACGATCGTGCTGTCGGTCCTGATCGGCTCCATCACCATGACCGGCAGCTTCGTGGCGTTCGCCAAGCTCCAGGGTCTCGTGTCCGGAAATCCGATCAGCTTCAAGGGCCAAAAGTGGTTTGACGGTGTCCTGGCGATGGCCATCGCGACACTCGGAGTGTTGTTGGTCATCAGCCCGACGAGTTTGGAGTTCTGGATTCTCACGTTGTTGTCTCTGGTGATCGGCGTCACGCGGATACTGCCGATCGGCGGGGCTGACATGCCCGTCGTGATTGCGTTCCTCAATGCTGCATCCGGCCTTGCCGCCGCAGCCGCCGGGTTCGTAATCGGCTCGACCGTCCTGATTATCTCAGGTGCGCTGGTGGGCGCTTCCGGCCTGATCTTGACCTCGATCATGGTCAAAGCCATGAACCGAACGCTCATAGGAGTTCTCGCCGGGGGGTTCGGCGGAACCTCCGGCCCCCAGGAGGAAATCGGTCAGTTGCCGGTCAAGCGAGCCACGGCCGATGACGTAGCGATCACCCTGGCATATGCCCGAAGCGTCATCGTCGTCCCTGGATACGGTCTGGCGGTCGCTCAGGCCCAGCACGTGATGAAGGACCTGGCAGCCGCACTTCAGGAGAAGAATGTCGAAGTGCGGTTCGCCATCCATCCTGTAGCGGGTCGTATGCCGGGCCACATGAACGTGCTTCTCGCCGAAGCCGACGTCCCCTACGACCAGCTGTACGATCTCGAAACCATCAATCGCGACTTCAGCCGAACCGATGTAGCGCTGGTAGTCGGAGCCAATGATGTTGTGAACCCGGCCGCTCGCACCGATGCCAACAGCCCCATCTATGGCATGCCAATCCTCGATGTCGACGCCGCCACCACCTGCGTGGTTATCAAACGTTCCTTGTCGCCCGGCTTCGCCGGAATCGACAATCCCCTCTTCTATCTGGAAGGGACGCTCATGATGTTCGACGACGCCCGCAAGGCTTTGAGCGACCTGGTCACTGCCGTCAAGAACGTCTGACGAGAGGTCTGATTCAAACCTATTCTGTCGGTGGGGGACCCCGGTACCAGAGAACCCGCACCAGGCCGGTTGCCAATCCCCCGGCCAGCAACACGAGACTCACCGTCAACAGCAGGCGGCTACCGGTAATTTCGGTCAAGAACCGAACGACTGATAGGTGCGCTCCGATCCCGACCACGATCACGCCGAACAACAACGGCCGGGGTACGCCATTCGGGAGCGACAACCGATCGACGGGGCACGTCGATACCCAAAACAAGACCCCTGCGGCCATCGCCGCGACCGCGAACTCGATCGCCCACGACGGGGCGACGACCAACAATAGAATTCCAACAACAGAAATCCCGGCACCGGCGAACTCGCGTTGTCGTCTCGACAGCATGGCACCAGCCTAGGTGCCAAGACCATAACCTCGATGTGGGTCGCGGTGCCGGGAGACTGCTTTAAGCCAACAGGTGTTTGGCCCATGAGGTGTGGCGGTTACGAAGCTCGTCGCCTTCGAGGCCGACGACGTTGCCGCCTTCGACGACCACCCGACCGTGCACCACCGACCAATCAA
>JAOUMT010000271.1 GCA_029881355.1 Acidimicrobiia bacterium
ACCGCCCCGCCCCAGCCGCCGCTGGCGATCATGCCCGACCTGGTCGGCCACGACCTCATCGAAGTAGTCGATCTCTTGCGCGACGCCGGGCTCGACTCGACCATCGTCAGCCAGGCCAAGTGGTTGGCCAACCCGGACATCCCCGCCGGCACGGCCTACGTGCAGTCCCCACCCGCCGGCACAGAGGTTTTTGACATCAACGTCGTAGCCCTGGTGATGAGCGCCGGCGGTCCGATCATCAGCTGGGACGACGTGCCGATAGATCTGCAGGAACTGATCGCTACCCAGTACACGCCGGACCGATCCGAACCTGTCCTGGTGGTGGAAACCGGATCGGGACGCGTCTACAAGACCGACGACCTCCTGTTCGGGCCCTGTAACGCCGTAGAGTTGGCGCAGAACGCGTTCTACGATCGGGACTTCGACGGTCTCTGCAAGGTCGGCCCACCCGAAACGATCATTGGATGGACACCCAACGGAGGCATGTATGCGATCGAGGGCCTTCCCCGCCAGGGTCACAAGTCATCGTCGACGCTTCTCCAGCTCGACCAACAGTTTTGGGATATCCAATCAGTGGTCGGACGGTTGCGGCGCTCTCCGGCCGTAACCATCGAAGCGAACGGAGTCCGGATCGTGGGTGGCTACGACGAGTACTTCGTTTGGACGGGCGGGCAGGCCGAGCTCTCCGACCGGATCGCCCCGCTCATTGAACCGATCGACATCCGAGGCGACCTAGTCCTCAACTTGTCCCCCCCGTTGGCCTTCGCTCATCCCGGACTCGGTGAGTCGGACTTCGGCAGCGCCGCCGTCCGGTTCGACAACGCTGACGTCATTGCCAGCGAAACCGGATCTTCGATCACTATCAGTCCTGCATTCATCGATGCCACCCAGACGACCGGACTGGCTCCCACCAACTGGCACCGGGTCGAATCAGGAGATGCCGAGTGGCAGCATGCCCTGCCGGGTGGTTGGCGGTCTCTGGACCTGTCAGATGTCGAATTGGTCAGCGCAACCACCTTCACGCCCACCGATCCATGGGAACGGTGCGGCTTCTATCCCCTCTCGTTACTCCGCCAAATCGGCCCCGCCGACGCCGTCGTGTATGTGGCTCACGGAAGTTCTGTCGACTTCAGCGTCTGGCTGGCACACTTCGACCCTGAAGATGTCGACCCCGTTTCCGCGCTCGACCCCGACCTGGACTGCCTCGACGGTCTCGACGCTGAGATAAGAACGAGCAGCCGGTTCTACGACGGAAGATCACTCGACATCGTTATCGGGTTCGGACCAGACGCCGACGGCGAAACGCGACAACAAGCTTTCGCGATCCTCGACAGCCTTGAGCCTGTCCCGGTTTACCCCCTGGGTCAATAACCGGTAGAGGGGGCGACGTCTTACAATCGATAGACGATGTCCGACCGTCTGAAAATCCTCTACGACGAAGAGCCACCCGCCCGCCGCGGGCCTACCAGTTCTCTACTCATCGGCGCGGGTTGTGCCGTTATCGCGGCCTGGCTACTGCTCGGATCGATCGACTCCCCCATCCCGGACCCGTCCGAGCTCACGACCCCGCCGCGAGTCGCGATCGCGGTAATGCCCGATCTGCGGGGATCCAGTCTGATCGGCGCCGGGAACCAACTGCGCGACGCCGGCCTCGATCGTCATGCGATCGATGGCGCCCGTTGGATCGCCAACCCGGAGGTAAAAATCGGAACCGTCTCGGCCCAGAACCCGCCGGCCGGTGCGGAAGTATTCGACTACGAAGAAATCGATCTCGTTGTCAGCTCCGGTGGCCCGACCATCACGTGGGACCAAGTGCCCGCGACCATGAAAGATCTGTTGAACGGAGTGGCCCGGCCCAATCCAGACGAGCCCATCCTCGTCTTGAGTACCGAGGCCGGGAACGCCTACAAGACCGACGACCTCCTCTTTGGAGATTGCCTGGCAGTCGACCTGACGAAGGACTCACTGTACGACCGGACGTTTGGCAAGCTTTGCCCGGCCCCCAGCATCACCCCGATCGTGGGCTGGCTGGGCGACGGGGCCATGTATGCGATCGACGGACTCCCTGAGCAGGACTACCTTGATGTCGGATCGGCTATCTCCTTGGGTCCAGATCAACCACTTGGCCGTCAGCTCTGGTCGATTTCGTCGTCCCGTCGGGCTCCTCACGTCGAAGTAGATGACCGGACGGTTCGCATCACTGGCGGCTTCTACAGGTTTGTCTTGAAGATTCCGGAAGATTCGGAGCTGAGCCCGCATGAAGTAGGCCAGCGCATCGCTCCTCTGGATATCCGCGGGAATCTGGTGGTGGGTCTCAGTCCCCCGCTCAGCTTCTACCCAAAGCCAGGCGTTGCCGGCAACAACTCACCAGACGGCCAGGCGGCTCGACGTCACCGGGAGATCCCCGGCGAACCATTTGGAGCACCGCTAACCGTCAACATCGTTTCGACTGGTACCTCTGTCGAGCTGCAGGTTGCCGATCGATACGCCGCCGAAGCCAGATTGCTCTCCGTTCCTGCGACGCATTGGACCAGTCACTTCACAGGGAACTGGCAGTTCGCCTACCCATCGGGTTGGAACGTATCGGCCCTTCCTTCCGAGCGTTCCACCATCATGGCGGTCGCCACCAACGAGCCTCTAGCCGCTGGTGACCATCCGTGCGGTCAGTTCCCTTTGGCGGCAATCAAGAATATGGGGGTCGAGGACGTCGTGATCTCGGTTTCGACAAGCCAGGAGCCACCATCTCGCGAGTGGCCTTCGTACTTTGACGAAAGCCGGCTTGGCCCGATCGTTCCCGAGTACGGGTCGAACTGCCTGGGCGAGGTCGAAGCACAGATTCACGTCGATACGCTGCTTTACAAGGGTCAATCACTCGAAGTCGTCAGCGCGTTCGGACCAGGAGCAGACGAATCTGCCCGTAATCAGGCGCTGGCCATCCTGACCAGCCTCGAACCAATCCCGACCTACTCGGAAGGCTAGAAGGCCTCATCGGGCAGCGACATGAGTTCGCCGTTTTCGGCCTCGGCGGCTGCTCGCCGAATCGCCACCTTTGGCAACGCATCCCTGACAAAGAACCGGGCGCTGGCGATCTTGCCTTGATAAAAGAACACATCGTCGCCGGTGGCGGTAGGCAGTTTGGCTGCGGCGATCTCCGCGTGCCGGAGAAGCA
>JAOUMT010000080.1 GCA_029881355.1 Acidimicrobiia bacterium
AAGTGCTTCGGGGCGACCTAGGATTCGGCGGGTTTGTGGTATCGGACTGGGGGGCGGTCGACCAGGTGATTCCCGGGGACTACTACGGCTCCGTGGTGCAATCGGTCAACGCCGGAATCGATCTCGTCATGGTCCCTTCCGAGTTCGAACTGTTTCTGACCGCCCTGCGAGGGGCTGTTGAGCAGGGTGACATAACGCAGGCCCGCATCGATGAAGCCGTGGGGCGGATCCTTGACGCCAAATTTCGTATGGGGCTCTTTGAATCGCCGATGCCTCCGGTTGACTTGATCAACCAGATCGGCTCAAGCCAGCACCGGGAGCTGGCCAGGCGAGCGGTAGCCAAGTCGACCGTGCTGCTTAAGACCGCCCCGGGTGTCCTCCCGATCGACCAGGACTCCACAGATACCATTTTCCTGGCTGGAACTGCCGCCAACGATATCGGTATCCAGTCGGGCGGCTGGACGATCAGCTGGCAGGGGTCCCCAGGTGAAACCACCGAAGGAACAACCATCTACGAGGCGATCACCGCAGCCACAAAATCCGACATCGTGTTCGATCGATTTGGCCGCTTCGACTCGATTACGGCCGGGGACGGAACTCAGCTGGTTGCTCCGCTCGGTATCGCAGTGGTTGGGGAAAGGCCGTACGCCGAGGGCCGCGGCGACAGCGGGTCATTGTCCCTATCTGACGCCGATGTTGATGTTATCCGGCGAACGCAGTCTCGCGTAGACCAGTTGATTGTGGTCCTCGTGACTGGTCGTCCTCTGATTCTCGGCGAAGAGTTCGCTGAGGTCGATGCGATCGTCGTGACCTGGCTTCCGGGTTCCGAAGGGACAGGCATTGTGGACGTGATGATAGGTGTGCAGGATTTTGGTGGCCGGTTGCCATACACATGGCCGAACTCGATCGAGTCAGTCGGGAGACTCCGCTCTGATCCTTGTGATGGAGCCAGATATCCGGTTGGGTATGGACTCTCAACGGATGGGTTGCCCTTGAGTGAGATAAACGCCTGCGAGGTTGATCAATGACGGAACTACATGCACGGTCGGGAGCGTCCGGTGGCCTGGTGCGCCTGGAAGGCAAGGACTACTACCGCATTGACGGAGTGGAACACATGGAGCCGTTCCTGATGACGGTCGTCTCAGACACCGACTTGTGGCTGTTCATATCAAGCACCGGGACCCTAACCGGCGGGAGGGTAGATGCCGACCATGCCTTCCTACCGTACGAGACCGACGACCGGTTGCACCGGGCTTCCGAAGTTACCGGACCGGTGACGATCATCGCCCGAGTGGTCGACGGCCAGCGAGAGGTCTGGCGGCCCTTCGGACGAGAACTTGCGGACCAGTCCACCCGGGCGATCTCGAAGAGCGTGCTGGGTGACCGGATCGTGTTCGAGGAGCACAATCACGCCTGGGGCCTGCTATTTCGCGCTGCCTGGAAGCCGTCACGCAAGTATGGGTGGGTCAGGACCTCGGAGATCCTCGACGTAAGTGGTCGGGGAGCTGACCTCGAAGTCCTTGATGGGCTCTTGGATGTGATGCCGTACGGCGTCGGCGCGGTAACCGAGCAATCGAGTTCGAACCTGGTCGACGCCTACAAGAGATCCGAGACCGGTCGGTGGGGGACTATTGCCCTCTATACCCTTGAATCTCTGATTTCCGACAAGGCCGAGCCTGCCGAGGCTTTGGCGGCGACCGTGATTTGGTCGAATGGACCTCTGTCGGAGATCGGCCTTGACGAGCGAGTGATAGCCGCAATGGTCGAAGGACGCCGCTCAGATCCGGTTCAGTTGCTGACAGGCCGCCGTGGCTCCTACCTCATGCGAGGAGCACTAACCGTGTTGCCCGGCCAAAGTACCGAATGGATGATGGTTGTCGATACCTCCGTAGACCACTCTGGTTTGGCAACGCTTGTCAATCTGGCCGCCGAGGCCGATGCGGTGGATCAGGTCGTTGCCGACGCCGCCGCAGGTTCTCATCGCCTGGCCGGCCTCCTGGCGTCGGCGGATGGGTTCCAGTCCACCGGTGACGCAACTGCCGACGCCCATCATCTCTCAAACGTTCTTTTCAACTGTATGCGCGGCGGCGTGTTTCCGTACGGGTATCGATTACCGGTTCCCGACTTCGTAGAGTTTCTGACCGTCCGTAATCGTCCAGTGAGCGAGAAGTACTGTCAAGCCGTTTCGGCTTTTGGTGACTGGATTGATTTGTCCCGGTTACTCGCCTTTGGTGAGGACATTGACGATCCTGATTTGATCCGCCTGATCTTCGAATACCTGCCCCTCACCTTTTCCCGGCGTCACGGTGATCCAAGTCGACCCTGGAATCGTTTTTCGATTCAGGTAGAGGCGCCTGACGGTTCGGAATTGCTCTCATACGAAGGCAACTGGAGAGACATTTTTCAGAATTGGGAAGCGCTGCTCCAGTCATTCCCGGCGTTTATTCCCGGGGTGGTTGCCAAGTTCGTCAACGCTTCGACGATCGACGGGTACAACCCCTACCGCATCTCGCGCTCCGGAGTCGATTGGGAGGTTCCCGCAGAAGGTGATGATTGGAGCAACATAGGCTATTGGGGGGATCACCAGATCGTGTACCTGCATCGCCTGGTCCAAACCTGGAATCAGTTCGACCCGGGAGGCATGCGGGAGTGGTTCGATCGACCGGTGTTCTCATACGCCGATGTGCCTTATGAGTTGGCCAGCCACGCTGAAATGGTCGAGAATCCGCGTCAAACCATACGTTTCGATGAGCCTCGCAACACCATGATTGCGGCGCGAGTGGGCCAGATAGGGAGCGATGGTCGCCTCCTGGTGGATGAGGGCGGCGACATCGTCAGGGTGGGCCTTCTCGAAAAGCTTCTCGTCCCGGCCCTTGCCAAACTCACGGCTTTTGTACCAGGTGGCGGCATTTGGATGAACACCCAACGACCCGAGTGGAACGACGCCAACAATGCGCTGGCTGGTTACGGCCTCTCGATGGTGACGGTCTTTCATCTATTCGGGTATCTCCGATTTCTCGAGGAACAGATCGTTGGACTTGGCGACGTTAAGGTGTCGAGCCTCGTTCACCGGTGGCTGACAGAAGTCACGTCGATCCTCGATCGGTTTATGGACGTGGACGGCATGGACGACGATCCAGTTATCAGGCGGGAAATGGTTGATGCCCTCGGTCGGGCGGGCACCGAATACCGATCGAACGCTCGCACCGGTCTGGACGGCTCGTTCGTCACCCTCCAAGCGGACCAGGTCAAGCAGTTCCTGGCCGGTGCCTCGGAACATGTTCGGAGGTCGATACGGTCGGCCAGGCGCACGGACGGCCTCTACGACTCCTACAACCTTGTATCGTTTCCCACCGACTCGGAGGCGAAGGTGGACCAGCTGGGAGTCATGCTGGAGGGTCAGGTAGCGGTACTCTCGTCGGGAGCGCTCGATGCAGCTGATTCGTTGGCCGTTGTCGAGGCCCTGTTCTCGTCCGATCTGTATCGCCCCGACCAGAACTCGTTTCTGCTGTACCCGACCCGATCGTTGCCGGCGTTCCCTGATCGAAACACCGTGCGGGCGGACGTTCTCGGCGCCGACCCCCGACTGCAGTCGCTTGCCAGCGAGAAGCCCGGTGGCTTGATAACCATCGACGTGAACGGTGATCTCCATTTTCGGTCAGATCTGGTCAATGGTTCGGCGTTGGTCCACGCCCTCGACAGAGCCGGTGCGGACGCCGACCACCAGGCGACGCTATCTGACCTGTACGAGAGGGTGTTTCAACATCACTCGTTTACCGGCCGGTCGGGAGCGATGCACGGGTACGAAGGCATTGGCTCGATCTACTGGCACATGGTGTCGAAGCTGCTGCTGAGCGTCCAGGAAACCTTGTGGGCGGCCCGGTCCAGCGGGGCGCCGCCCGAACTGGTCGGGCGATTGGCTGCGGCCTACCGCAAGATCCGTGAAGGTCTCGGCTTCCGCAAGTCCCCCGTCGAATTCGGTGCGATACCGCTCGACTGCTATTCCCACACTCCCGCCCATGCCGGAGCGCAGCAACCCGGTATGACCGGCCAGGTCAAGGAGCAGGTCATCGTGAGGCTCGGCGAACTGGGCGTAAGGGTGGTTGATGGAAGGATCCATGTGGATCCGATCCTGCTTCTTGTCGACGAACTCGTCTCGTCAGACGGCTGTACCAGTTTTAGCTTCTGCAGAGTTCCGATGGAGCTGCGACCGGGCGACGAGGCGAAGGTGCAGGTGCACCAGATGGATGGGCAGCTGATCGTCCGACCCGGCCCAGCACTGACCCGCGCCGAATCGAAAGACATTTTCGAAGGTGGCGGCAAGATCATCAAAGTGGTATTCGACGTGCCGGTTGCAAAGCAAACCACCGGATAGACCGTATTCAGAAAGACCGTATTCGAGGTAGGAGTCCATGAATGAGTGACTGGGTCGGCCAGACGTTGGCAGCAATGACGTTCGAGGAGAAGGTTGCGCTTCTCGCCGGCGCCAATCTGTGGGAAACTCACGCCATTGATCGGCTCGGAGTGCCCTCGATCAGAGTGACTGACGGTCCAAACGGAGCGCGGGGCTCTGACGGAAACCACGGCCCGACTTCAACGAGCTTCCCGGTCGGGATCGCGATGGGGGCTACTTTCGATCCGGATTTGATCGAAGAGGTTGGCCGGGCACTCGCCCACGAAACCAGGTCGAAGGGTTCGGCAGTCTTGCTCGGACCGACGGTGAACATCCAACGTATACCCAATGCCGGGCGTAACTTTGAATGCTTTTCGGAAGACCCGTTCCTTTCGGGAACGATGGCGGCCTCGTACATCATCGGACTGCAGTCCGGGGGCGTCGCGGCTTGTATCAAGCACTTCGTGTGCAACGACCAGGAACAGGACCGGTTTACGATCGATGCCCGGGTCGACACCCGGGCGCTTCGAGAGATCTACCTCGAACCGTTCCGCATCGCAGTTCAAGCAGGTCGACCTTGGTCGGCCATGTCTGCCTACAACACGATCAATGGCGTTACGGCTTCCGAGCATCCCATGCTGGATGAGATTCTGCGACGCGAGTTCGGATTTGACGGCGCAGTGATCTCAGATTGGTACGGCACCTACAGTG
Source organism: Acidimicrobiia bacterium (assembly GCA_029881355.1). Classification (GTDB taxonomy): domain Bacteria; phylum Actinomycetota; class Acidimicrobiia; order Spongiisociales; family JAENVV01; genus JAENVV01. The sequence goes on from JAOUMT010000080.1 coordinate 5,105, forward strand.
CCGGTGTTGTTGGCTCGGGCCTCGACCTGGAGATGCCCGGGCCGGCTCGATGGATGGCTGCGGGGCACGTCGAGACGGCGCTCGGGTCGGACACGATTCAACCCGACGATATCGATCGAAAAGTCGAGCGCCTTCTCACGCTGATCGAGAGAACTGGCGGTGCCGCACCCGAGGCCGAGCAGGCGCTGGAACGGCCACAGGATCGTGCTTTGGTTCGCCGGGTAGCCGCCGAGTCCGCAGTTCTCCTCAAGAACGACGGCGTCCTGCCACTGAACCGAAACCTGAAGGTCGCCCTGATCGGTGAGCTGGCCGGCGAGACTCCGCATCAAGGCGGGGGAAGCTCGTCGGTCAATCCTCACCGAGTTGTCAGCATCGTTGAGGGATTTCAGGAGCAACTGGGCGAAGGTACGTCAGTTGTGTGGGCACCGGGACCCCCAACCTGGAAGAACCCACCCCCTCTGCCACCTGCCAGCCTCAGCCACGCCGGCGGCTCGCCAGGGTTCCTCGTGGAGTACTTTGACAATCCCGACCTGGCGGAGCCATCGGTTCGGACCGTCACGACGAGCAAGTCGTTTCTGGCGTTCTTTGGTGGGGGGGATGCGTGGGTTGACCACGACCAATTCTCCCTGCGCGTCAGCGGGCAGTTCGAGGCCACGCTCGACGGGGTCCACGCCTTTGCTGCTTCAGCAGGTGGAAGCTTGCGAGTCACTGCCAACGACCAGGTCGTTGTTGACGCGCCCAGTGCGATCGAGGGTGTCGGACCCCACGGCTGGGAGCTTGATCTGCAGGCGGGAGACATCGTCGACCTGACGATTGAATACGCGACCACCCCGGGTGATCGGTGGCGCTGGGTCGGGATCGGCTGTGAAGTGCCCGGCCCGGCAGATCCCATTACCGATGCGGTGGCGGTCGCCGAGAACGCCGATGTCGCGGTCGTCGTCGTGGGACTCACTCCCGAATGGGAAAGTGAGGGATTTGACCGGCCTGATCTGCTGTTGCCGGGACGACAGAATGACTTGGTTCGGGCAGTAGTCGCCGCGCAACCGAATACCGTTGTTGTCGTCGTCGCCGGATCGGCAGTCGAAATGCCGTGGTTGGGCGACGTCGGAGCCACCCTGCACGTCTGGTACGGAGGCCAGGAAATTGGCCATGCGGTGGCCGATGTGCTCTACGGCGCGGTGGATCCGGGCGGGCGCCTGCCGGTTACGTTTCCTCGCGATTCTCGCCAGCATCCCGGGTTGCTCAACTATCCGGGAGAAGCCGGAGTCGTTCGGTACGGCGAAGGCGTGTACGTCGGCTATCGCGGGTTCGACCGACTCGGACTCACTCCCATGTTCCCGTTCGGGTATGGATTGTCGTACGCCTCGTTCCGGCTTGCGCAGGTCGAGGTCGAAACCGCAGGCAATGAGTTGGTGGTTGGCGTGCAAATTGAGAACGCCTCGGAGCGACCGGGAACCGAGGTCGTCCAGGTGTTTGCTCTCGACCTAGCCGGACTTGATCGCAAGCTGGTTGGCTTCAGCAAGATCAGAATCCCAGCCAAGGAATCCGTCAACGCTCAAGTCTCGGTTTCACGGGATGCCCTTCGGTGGTGGGATCCGACCACCGAACGGTGGGAATCGCCGTCCGGCTTGCTAGCGCTCCGGGTTAGTGGGACGTTCGGCTCTCAAGACGTAACGGTTGACTTAGCCGAGTAGGTGCCCGCCCACGCCATGTTCGTCCTGGGAGCTCAAGCTCGAAAGGACTGGATCATCTGGTTCTTGAGTTCGGACAGCTGCGGCGTGATCGACACGTGATAGGTATGCGGGTTGACCAGCCGGCGCACCCCGGGGTCGAGCTGCTGAAGGTCGGCGATTCGTCTGGTGCGGGCCTGGTCGATTCCCCCCAGGTCGCCAATGCGTTTCCCGCCGTCGAGGACCTTGACGAGTAGTGGTTCGATCCGGCTGATCTCGGGCTCGGTAAGGGTGCGGCTTACGCCCGGTTGCGTCGGGTGTATCAGCGTGACCGGAGCGGCGATCTCTTCGCCGTTGAGCGAAACCAGATCTGCGGTGGCGATCCCCCGACGATCGTAGATGCGCCACAGGCTCTTGCGCCCCGGATTCTGGATTTTGGCCGGAGAGTCGGAGATCTTGATGGCCGGTTGCCAATCTCCACGGTCGTCCTCGACGGCGACCGTCTTGTAGACGCCATCAAAACTTGAGTCTCCTTCGGAGGTCACCATCCGCGAGCCAACCCCATAGACGAGCCGGCTCAAGACCCGGGCAGGATCGACGTCATATCGCGAGGCTTCCTCAAGAATCTGATTACGAATCTGCCAGATCGTGAGTTCGTCGAGTTGGCTGGAAAGCACGATCTTGACGTTTTCGAATCCGGCGACGTTGAGCATCTGGGCGGTACGCACAGAGAGGTGAGCGAGGTCGCCCGAGTCGAGGCGAATGCCCCTGGGCTCGTGGCCTTTGGCGCGGAGTTCTTCGAACACCCGGATCGCGTTGGGAACCCCTGACTCCAATGTGTCGACCGTATCGACCAGCAGGGTTGTGTCGTCGGGGTACAGGTCGGCGTAGGCCCGGAATGCTTCAAGTTCCCCTCCGGCTATCGCCATGAACACCTGGACCATGGAGTGGGCGTGGGTGCCGCGCGACTCGTAGCCGAGGTCGATGCTCATCCCCACATTTGACGACGCTTCGGCTCCACCAATCAGCGACGCCCGCGACGCGGTGTTCGCACCCCAGGCTGGCGCCCGTCGCATGCCGAACTCAAGAACGGATCCGCCGCTCGCCGCCTCGACGACTCGCGACGCTTTGCTGGCAATGAGTGAGGCGAAATTGAGGTGGTTGAGAAGTGGCGTCTCAAGGATCTGGGCAATGGCGAGAGGAGCTTCGACGACGGTCAGCGGAGTGTTGGGGTGGATGACGCGACCCTCAGGAACCGCCCACAATGAGACAGAACCAAACGAACCCGCACCGGCCAACCACTCCAAAAAGTCGGAACGAAACTCGGGTTGGCCGGTTGAAGTCTGGAACTTGCCCAAAGCCGTCACTTCTTCGGCTCCAAAGCTCGTATCTTCCATCCAATCGAGCAGTGGTCCCAGACCGGCGGCGATCGCATAACCCGCCTGGTGAGTTCCGTAGCTCGGGTACGAACGGAAGAAGTAGTCGAACTGCGAACGTCGCTCGTGCAACCCCATGTGGAAGTACAGCTGGGCCATCGTCAGCTGGTAGTGATCTGTGAAGAGGAACCCGTCGGCGAGCACGAAAGTGATGTTACTGACCCCATGAGGGCTGTTGTGGCGACCTCATCGCCATGTACTGCACGCGGTGGGCGAAGGACCCGGACTGGGCAGCCCATGACCCGGGCCAAGTACTCGCCGCTCCCGATGTCGATCCGATCATCGTTCTGGCCGATTCGGACGTGCGGCGTCGTCATTGCCCCGGGAGGATTCGCGGTCGCTCGGCCGGGTGTCCCGGCAGGGGGAACGGGCCGCAAGAACCTGCCGGAACCAATTCATGCCTGGAAGGCCGCTGGTGTCGAATCCGACCAGGACGCAATCGGCTCGACGACGTAAGATCGGCCCATGACCACTTACAGCCAGCACACGGCTTTGATCGTCGTAGATATGCAGAACGACTTTGCGGATCCAGCAGGCAGTCTCTTTGTGACCGGCGGCGACGCTTTGGTTGGAGCCATCAACGCGGAGATCATCCACGCGGCGGCAGTCGGCGCCTCAGTCGTCTACACCCAGGACTGGCATCCCGAATCCACGCCCCACTTCGCCAAGGATGGAGGGGTATGGCCGGTGCATTGTGTCGCCGACACGTGGGGAGCGCAGTTCCATCCTCAGCTGATCGTGGCCGGACCGACAGTTCGCAAGGGGATCAACGGTGAAGACGGCTATTCCGGTTTCACGATGCGCGACCCGATGACCGGTGAGACCATCCCGACAGAGTTGACTGCCTTGTTGCGTCGGCGGGGAATCAGATCGGTGGTCGTCATCGGGTTGGCGCTTGATTACTGTGTGAAGGCGACTGCTCTGGACGCCGCCGGCGAAGACTGGCCGACCACGGCTCCGCTGCATCTGACCGCGCCGGTTAATCTTGAACCCCATCACGGCACCGACGCGATCAAGGAAATGAAGAACGCTGGAATCCGGACCGAGTGAGCGGGGAACCCCGGCGACGGCCCTGACGTCAAACGAGTAGCCCACCGGGAAGGAGCGTCTGTGCGCCTCGTACTCATAACGATTCTGCTGGCGGCCACCGCCTGCGCTGAACCGATCCCCGATGCTCGCGTGCCGGTCGACGTGGTCGGCTCCCCAACGACCACCGCTGTTCCGGTCAGCGTGGCCGACTCGCCAACGACCAGCTCTGTTCCGCCGATCGAAGTTACCTATCGGTGCGGCCAGATCGACCTCGCCGACCCCGATCAGGTCTCGGACTTCCCACCCTTTACCGGCGATATTGCTTCGATGATGCACGAAGCGGCGCTCGAAGAGTTTCAAGCGTCTGGTGAGTGGTGGGATTCGCTGGCCTGGCGGATTGCGTCTGAGACCGAAATCACGCTGGTGCTGCTCGGTGTTGACGAAGAGGAGGGACGGTACGGAGACGTTACGTTCGAGAAGGTTGACGGTGAGTGGCGGGCGACCGGGTGGGGGGATTGCCGGATCGAACCGGTTGTTGATGGCTACGGAGTTGCGAGCTTTGAGCTAGACCCTGCTAATCCACCGGCCGAGACATCTCGTGAAATCGCCGTGATGGCAACCGAGCGCAATTGTGCAAACGGACAAATCCCGGAGGGTCGCGAAGTCCGGACTTCGGTCGTTGAGACTGGCGACGAGGTTCGTATCCTCATCCTGGTCGAGCCGATATCGGGCGATGCGACCTGTCCCAGCAACCCGGCGTTTCCCGTCAGGGTGCTCTTGACGGGAGCCTTGGGGGACCGGGGCATCGTCGATGAGTCGACTACCCCGCCCACCAAGAAGGAATGGCCGCTCCCGGCCAGGGCGAGTGAGTTGAGGGTTCATCTGGCGGGAGAGGCTCCCGCCCCGGGTACGGCGAACGTGTTCGGGTGGAGTGGCGCCCATGCCGGAGCATTGCTTGTAGATGCTGCCAACTGGTCGCAAGAGCCAACCTGGTATCAATCGTTCACGACCGACATGGTCACCATTACCGGCTTCGTCGCCGTCTGCGATGGTTGCGAACAAGAGTGCGAAGCCGACGCCTGTGACGAACTTCAGCGAATCGGGCCTGAGTGTTCAGAGCAGTATGTCGCCCAAGAAGGGGTGGACGTCGACTTCACGATTGTCTATTCGGACGGTGGTTGTTCCATCGACGTAACTACAAATCCGATTCTGCCTTAGGCACTGCCGACTCGCACTGTCGTTGTCATACCTTCGTAAGAGTGATCGACGAGGGTGCCGTTGTCTGTCTGAACGACGATGCGACAGCTGAACTCGTAGCTACCGGCTCCAGGTCGATGGCAAAGAGCAGAGTTTCCCCTCCTGCTATCACAGCGTCGCGCCAACCCCCGCACCCAACATGCCCGCCATGAGTGGCCGTACGCGCCCCTGTTCGCGACGGAGATGCCACAGATACTGATTTGATTGGGCCTTTCGGCGACCATCTCAAACTCGTGAAGGTCAACCCTTCCGGTACCGGCTCACCAGCCGGTCAGGATCACCTTGCCGGCTTCGGCGGAACGGGCCGTCGCGAAGGCAGTAGCCCACTCCTCGAAGGGAAAGTGGTGGGTGACCACCGGGCTGATGTCGAGGCCACCTTGAAGTAGGGCGGTCATCTGGTACCACGTCTCGAACATGCGCCGACCGTAGATGCCCTGCATCGTGAGCCCTTTGAAAATCACGTCGTTCCAGTCGATCGGCGCTTCCGAAGGAGGAATGCCAAGTAAGGCGACCTTGCCGCCATGGTTCATCACGTGGAGCATGTCATTCAAGGCCAGGGGATTGCCGGACATCTCCATGCCGACATCGAACCCCTCAATCATGCCGATTTCCGACATCACGTCTTCGAGGTTCTCCTGATCGGCTCGAACCGTCCTGGCGATGCCTAGTTCCCTCGCCAACTTGAGGCGGTAGTCGTTCACGTCGGTGATAACCACATGTCGAGAGCCGACCCGGTTGGCGATCGCCCCGGCCATGAGACCGATCGGACCCGCCCCGGTTATGAGGACGTCCTCGCCGACCAGGGCAAACATGAGGGCCGTATGAGTGGCGTTTCCGAGTGGATCCAGAATCGTGGCGACGTCATCGTCGACATCGTTCGGAATCGGAAAGACGTTGACTGCCGGGATGGTCAGGAACTCGGCGAACGCGCCGGACCGATTGACTCCAACCCCGATGGTATTTCGGCAATGGTGGCGCTGGCCGGCTCGACAGTTGCGACAAGTACCGCACGTGATGTGGCCCTCGCCAGAAACCCGCTGGCCAACTGAGATGCCGGTGACCTCGGATCCAACCGCCGACACCGTGCCCATGTATTCGTGTCCGACGACCATTCCGATGGGGATGGTGGCGGCCGCCCATTCGTCCCAACTCTCTATGTGCAGATCGGTCCCGCAGATGGAAGCCTGACGGACTTCGATGAGTACATCGTTCGGGCCGTATTCGGGAATGGGGACGTCGGTGAGTTCAAGGCCGGGACCGGCGTCCGGCTTGACGATCGCCTTCACGAAATCACCCCCAGCTCTTTTCCGACCTCGACGAACGCCCCGATGGCCTGGTCGAGGTGGCTTCTTGTGTGGGCGGCCGACATCTGGGTACGGATCCTGGCTTCCCCTCTGGGGACGACCGG
>JAOUMT010000272.1 GCA_029881355.1 Acidimicrobiia bacterium
TCGGCATGAAAATTGGGGTCTTCGACGTAACCGATCTTACGAATCGTTTGGCGCGCCAGACCCTCGAAGTCGATTTCGGAGGCGGCCCGCAGCTCGCCCGCCACGACCACCAGACCAGTCGTCACGAGGGTCTCGCAGGCAACCCGGGCGTTCGGGTCCACAGAGAGCGCCGCATCAACGACGGCATCGGAAATCTGGTCCGCGACCTTGTCCGGATGTCCTTCGGTGACCGACTCTGATGTGAAAAACCATTGACGCATCCGGCGAGTATACGGCGCCCGATAACTCAGTTCGAACCAGGTCGATCAGGGAGCTCGTCTGAGACAAGCCTCATGAGCCTGTCGGCGATTTCATCTTTGCTTCCGAATGGCCATTCCTCGGTAGTGCCGTCGGGCCGCATAAGGGTTATCTCGTTCGTATCCGTGCCGAAACCACGACCGGGAATCGAGACGTCGTTGGCGAGCAATATGTCCGTCCCGTACTCGGTCGCCTTGCGCTTGGCATCGTTGAGTGATCCGGTCTGGGCGGCAAACCCGACCACATACGGCTTGGGCTGCATCGCCACCACCCCGGCGAGTACGTTGGACGTTTCGGTGAGCTCAATGTCGGGAGCTCCATCCATCCGCCGCATCTTGTGATCGGCGACGGTGACAGGTCGAAAATCGGCAACGGCGGCAGCAAGAACGACGCAATCCGCTCCAACGGCCACTCGCCAGGTCGCTTCCGCCATTTCGGCCGCTGTCTCGACCTGGACACGATCGATCGGCGTCGGCGTAGACAGGTGCGAGGTAGTCACGAGGGTGACCGAAGCCCCGAATCGAGCCGCGGAAGTCGCGATGGCGTGGCCCATCTTGCCAGAAGAACGATTGCCGATGTACCTGACCGGGTCGATCGGTTCCCGCGTCCCGCCGGCGGTCACGACAATCCGTTTTCCGGCGAGCGGCTGTCCGGACAGGATCGATTCCGCGGCAAACACGATCTCATCCGGTTCGGCCATCCGGCCGTAGCCAACATCGCCACCAGCCAACTCCCCGGAGTCGGGACCGACGATTGTGTGTTGGGCGGCTCGCAATGCCTCCATGGTGTTTGTCGTGCCCGGGTGCTCCCACATCTCGGTGTGCATCGCCGGAGCAAGTAGCAGGGGGGCCCGGGAAGCGAGAACGGTTGACGCCAGGGCGTCACCACTGATCCCGTAGGCAATCTTGGCGAGTGAATGGGCCGTGGCCGGAGCAACGATGATGAGTTCCGCCCATTGACCCAGCTCGGTATGGGGGCTGATGCCGACGAACAAGTCGACGAGGACCGGCTGCTTGGTGATGGCAGCAAACGTCTGAGCCCCGATGAACTCCCCGGCACTGGCGGTCATGACCACGCGAACGTCGGCCCCTTTTTCAAGGAGCCGACGGGCCAAATACACTGACTTGTAGGCAGCAACGCCCCCGGAAACGCCGAGAACGATCCGGCGGCCGTCCACGGGCCTACGCTTCGTCGTAGTCGGAGACGACCTTCTCAGCGGCGATCTCTTCAAAACCGATCGTTAGCGGCTTGCGGCTTAGCGAATGCACCTGTGGTGGTACGTAATGGCCGATGCCACCGCCCAACTCGTTGTAGTAGGCGTTTATCTGACGAGCCCGGCGTGAGGCCAGTACTACGAGGTTGAACCGGCCACCGGCCAGGAGCAGACCTTCTTCGATTGCGGTATTAGCGCTCATTGTGTCCCTTGTTCGTGCTCGGCAAGTATATCGAGTATCTCGGCAGTTACCGCATCGACATCCTGATTGGTAACCACGCGGTCGTAGTCGCGACGGGCTTGTTCGACCTGTTCGGCCGACACCGAAAGCCTGGCGGCAATGTCCTCCTCCGGGGTATCTCCGCGACTGCGAAGCCGTCGTTCCAGCTCGTCGAGCGAAGGCGGGGCGATGAATATGAGCAACGCTTCTGGCCATGACTCGCGCACCTGCATGGCACCTTGATTCTCGATGTCGAGTAGCACATCGTTTCCTGCCTGAATCTCGCGCAAGACCGGTTGGCGCGGCGTGCCGTAATATCGACCCGCGTATTCGGCCCATTCCAAGAGTTCGCCCGCTTCAATCATCTCTTTGAAGCGATCGACGGTGACGAAGTGATAGTCGACGTCGTCGGTCTCATCGGGGCGTCGCTCGCGGGTGGTGGCCGACACGGAGAAATGGAAGCGACGTCGCTCCCTCAATTCCGCAACGACCGTGCTCTTGCCGACGCCAGACGGACCCGAAATGACCAGAAGTACGCCCGGCATTGCTGCGATTATGCGAGTCGTTCGAGCAGAGCCTGGCGCTGCCGGTCGCCAAGGCCGCGCAGTCGGCGGTTGTCGGCGATTTGGAGTTCCTCCATCAGACGTTTTGCTTTGACCTTGCCCATTCCGGGAAGGGAGGGAAGGACGGAAGCGATCTTCATACCGGCATACATGTCGTCTTCGTCGGCTTTGGCGAGGAGTTCGCTGAAGCCGAGCGACCCCATTTTGAGAAGTTCCTTGGTCTCGGCTCGGACCCGGCGCACTTCGCCGGCCTTGAGTAGTGCGGCCTCGCGTTGTTCCTTGGTAATTTCGGGTGGGGCCATCGCCTAATCCTCTCGATTCAATTGGCTACGAGCGTACACGACCGAATCGCCCGTCAGCGATTCGTTGATCAGTTCTGCAGATGCTCGCGGGTCGTCGGCCCGGGTAATGGCCCGACCGATCACCAACCAATCAGCTCCTCGAGCGTACGCATCTTCGGGGGTGGAGACTCGTTTCTGATCGTCAGCTCCGACACCGGCCGGGCGGATACCGGGCGTTACGCGCACCAACGCCGGAGCCACCTCGGCGATGACGCCGAGTTCTTTGACAGAACAAATCACCCCTTCGGCACCGTGACTGGACGCTAGCTTCGCCAGCCGTGCTGACTGCTTCCCTGCCGTGCCAGTGACGCCGGTTTGCGCCAGATCGCCGTCCGTGAGGCTGGTGAGCACGGTAACCGCCAGAATGCCTGCCTCGCCTACCCCCGCACCTTCGGCCAGACCTTCGGCCGCTGCCTCAAGCTGGTCGGCGCCTCCCGACGCGTGAACGGTCAGCCACCGGGCGCCGGCCCGACCGATCTGTCGTGAAGCGCGTCGAACCGTATTCGGGATA
>JAOUMT010000273.1 GCA_029881355.1 Acidimicrobiia bacterium
GGTCGATCTGTTCGCGCATGAACGCATCGCCCCGCTCGCCCGACCATCCGGCGATCACTTCGCCATCGGGAGCGAACAGGAGCGTGGTTGGCGTTCCGGAAACGCCGAGCGCCTGCCAAACGGTGGCGTTTTCGTCGTATCCCCAAACGATTCGACCGGACGGAAACCATTCGTCGGCTCGGTCGCTGAGCAGTTCGGGCCGTGATGCCCCACCCAAAGCGAGGAACGTGACCTGATCCTCGTAGTCAGCCGATACCGTTTCGAGCAAGGGCAACTCCCTTGCACAGTACGGTCACCACTCGGCCCAAAAGATGATGTATAGCGGGGTGTCGATCTGAGCGGTGTCGAGTGTTGACCCGTCGGCCAACACGACTGTGAAGTCCGGAGCGTAGAACACGTCGTCGATTTTCTCGACGGTTCCGTCAACGGTGGCCGGGCCGTATTGCAGACTGGCCGCTTCTTCGGCTACGCCACCTCCGCACGCGGTGGCCAGTACGAGGGCGGCGCTGATCCATCTGAGTCGTCCCATGGCTACTCCAACCGGCGACCCTTGACGATCATTCCGTTTCGGGATGAATTGGCAGATTTCCAACCCTTTCAGAAAAAAACCACTCTGCGCGTTCAGGTTTTTTTGGCGTTTGACCGATAGAGAAAGGACTGACCTACCGAACCACCTCATGGGAGAAGAAATGCGCAAGATTGCAACCCTGGCCCTGGCCTCCGCTCTATCCATCGCCGCGCTGGCACCCGCCGCTTTCGCCAATAACCCGAACTGCAATGGGGTCAAGGAATTTGCTCCCATCATGAAGGAAATCGCGAAGGACAAGACTGTTAAAGGAAGCGACAAGATTGCACAAGCTTACGAACTCTGCAGCTATGTCGCTCCTCCCGCGGCCTGCACGAATCCATTCGGCTTCGGCTGCTCGCGGTAAGACAGTATGATCCGATGATTGGGCCCGGCGTCGCCGGGCCCAAGTCGTTAAGCCTGTTCTAACCAGCCGTGTTCGCCGGCTAGCTCTTCGGCCGCCGGCGGACCCCATTCGGTCCCGGCGGCGTAATCAGCCAATTCATGAGGGACTTCGAGTAGTGGTTCGAAAACCTCCCATGAGCGTTCCACTTCGTCGGCCCGCACAAAAAGCGTCTGGTCTCCGTCGATGATGTCGCCGAGCAGCGTTTCGTAGGCATCCGGAAGGTCACCGAACGCTTCGGCGTAGGAGAAGGTGAACGCTTCGGTTTTCAGCGAAGCGTTGTCGCCCGGGCCCTTGACGTCAAAGAACAGGTGGAACCCTTCGTCGGGTTGGATGGTGAGCATCAGTACGTTCGACTGGGCATGTCCGGCGTGTTGGGGACCGAACAGCGAAATGGGGGCTTCTTTGAACACGATCGCTATCGACGTGGTTTTGGCCGGAAGCCGTTTGCCGGTCCGCAGCCGGAACGGCACCCCTTCCCATCGCCAGTTGTCGATGAACAGTTCCAAGCCGACAAAGGTCTCGGTCGAAGAGTCCCGCCCGAGGTCGTCGGCGTAGCCCGGGATTTCTTTCCCCCCTACCTGTGAGGCTGCGTACTGCCCCCACACAACCCGGTCCGGATCGATCGGTCGGATCGACGACAACACCTTGACCTTCTCGTCCCGGATGGCGCCCGCTTCCAGTCGCACCGGCGGTTCCATGGCCACCAAGGTGACCAGTTGGGTGAGATGCGACTGGACCATATCCCGCAGGGCTCCAGCCTGGTCGTAATAGTCCACCCGTCCCTCGACCCCGAGCGCCTCGGCCACCGTGATCTGCACTTCTTCGATCCGGTCCCGGTTCCAGGCACTCTCGAAAAGGGCGTTGGCGAACCGGAACACCAGCAGGTTCTGGACGGTGTCCTTGCCGAGATAATGGTCGATGCGGTAGATCTGCTCTTCTTCGAACGACGAATGAACCAGGGCGTTGAGCTCTCGTGCCGAAGCCAGGTCATGGCCAAACGGTTTCTCGACCACCAGGCGGGTCCAGCCGGCACTGCGATTCAGCCCGACATCAGCGAGTTCCTGCACCGTCGATTCGAACACCCGGGGCGGCAAGGCCAGATAGAACGCCCGGTTCTCGGCTGTCAAGGCGTGTTCTTCTTCAATCGATCGGATCCGGTCAGCCAACTTGTCGAAACCATCTGCGGTGCTCTGATAATGCAGACACCCACCACACCATTTCTCGACATCGTTCGGGTCGAGACCCGCGGCGATCAACGCCTCCGACGCCTGGGCCCGGTATTCGGCATCGGTCATCGGCGAGCGACCGACGCCGAGCACCACCGAACGACGACCGAAACCCGCGCGGTTTTGTAGTTCGTAAAACGCCGGAATCAGCTTGCGGCGCGCCAGGTCACCGGTCGCTCCGAAGATGACGAAGAGGTGCGGTTCGGCCTGACTATCGGACATCTGGTCCAACGCCGACGGACTGGCGTTCCCTCATACGAGGGCGGATCGCTTTTCCTTGATGGCACCGAGCAGACCGTCGAAAGCATCAATGAACGCCTGGACCCCGTCGGTCTGCAACTGGTCGGTGATCGCATCGAGATCGACCCCCACCGCCTCCAGTTGCTCCAACACCGCGTACGCGTCATCGACATCTTCCACCAAGGCGGCAACGTCGGCGGATCCATGATCGGCAAAGGCGTCGAGGGTGGCCGGTGGCAACGTGTTGACGGTGTTGTGGCCGATGAGCCCTTCCACGTACATGATGTCCGAGTAGGCGGGGTTCTTGGTTCCAGTCGAAGCCCACAGCAATCGCTGCGGGAAGGCACCTTTGCCCCACTCGGCTTCGAAGTCGTCGCCGAACAGTTCGAGGTATCGCTGATAGGTGACCTTGGCGTTGGCGATGGCCACCTTGCCAAGCAACGGCGCGCCGGCGGCGCCGAGTTCGGCCAACTGGTTGTCGACCGCCGTGTCTACCCGCGACACAAAGAAACTGGCCACCGAGGCAACCCGGGAAGGATCTGCGGCCTTTTCGATGCCCCGCAGATAGGCGTGCGAGACGGCTTCGTAGTGGTCCATGGAGAACATGAGCGTCACGTTGACGTTGATGTTCTCGCCGATCAGCGTTTCAATCGCCGGGATGCCTGCTTCGGTGGCAGGGACCTTGATCATGAGGTTGGGACG
>JAOUMT010000081.1 GCA_029881355.1 Acidimicrobiia bacterium
GGCTGTCGGTTCCGTTTTGATGATCGCCGGTGTGATCATCAGCCTCACCGTGATCGGCGCCGTCGTCGGCGTGCCCATGATCATCATCGGTCTCATCCTCGCCATCCGATCGGTGTTTCCGTGACGAGGAACGTTGCGGTGTCAGCGCACTTCGAACACGAGTTTGCCGCGTAGGTGGCGCGATTCGCTCACCCGGTGAGCGGCTATCGCCTCCGAAAGTGGGTAAAGAGTTATCTCGGGTGCACGCACCGCGCCGGCCTCTATCAGTGCCACGATCCGGGCTAGGTGACGGCGATCACGAGCGACGTTCGGTCTCAAGGAACGCACGTCATCTCGATCAGGTTGGGGAGCGGTCATGCCTGAGGCGTGAAACGCGGCCCGGCCACCCGGTTTGAGAACCGCGAAACACCGACGGGCTACATCTCCACCCACGGTGTCGAGCACCGCGTCGCAATCTGACACGACCTCGGAAAAATCCTGCTCGTTGTAGTCGATGATCTCGTCGGCGCCCAGGCTCCGAACATACGCGCGGTTGCCTGCGCTGGTCGTCGTGATGACCCGTGCCCCGATGTGTTTGGCAAGCTGAATGGCGAAACTGGCCACCCCGCCAGCTCCGCCCTGGATCAAGATCGTTTCACCGGATTGAAGTTCCAGCGTGTCTTCGACGGAAACCAATGCGGTCAGGCCGGCCAGGGCCAGCGCCGCCGCGTCAACATGGGATAGGTCGGCTGGCTTTTTCGCGACGAGGTCGGCTTTGATCGAGATCTTCTCGGCATAGGCGCCTTCCTCGCCGACGTCGCAGACGGCGAATACGGCGTCGCCAACCTGAAAATCGCCCACTCCGGCGCCTAGTTGGCTGACAATTCCCGAGAAATCCCGCCCCAGTATGTGTGGGAAATCCGTGATCGACGCAGTGACCCCGGAGCGCACTTTCCAGTCGGCCCCGTTGACACTGGCGGCATGAATGTCGACGACGACTTCACCAGGACCCGCAGTTGGGTCGGGCAGGTCGCCATATTTGAGAACCGACGGGTCGCCGTGCTGTTCCATGAAAACAGCTTTCATGGTCTTCCTTTGCCTGTAGGTTCACCCATCGGTGCCGGCTCTCATCGGATTCTAGGCGCCAGGTACCGGGGTGGGTGGTGAAGAGATTCGGTGGGGAGCGACGCGAGTCACCTTGAGGTTCGAGGCTCGCCAAACACGTTGCCGTTCGAGTGGCCCGATTAGCTTCGTGCCATGACTTCTGCACCGATCGTCCTGGTTCCCGGCTTCTGGCTCGGCGCCTGGGCGTGGGACGAGGTCGCAGATGCATTGCGTTCCGACGGCCATGACGTCACCGCTCTCACACTTCCCGGTCTCGAGTCGGCGGATGCCGACCGTTCACGGGTCACCTATGAGAACCACGTCAACGCAATCTGCGATGCGGTCCGGGCGGCCGACAGCCAGGTCGTCCTGGTGGTCCATAGCGCCTCAGGGTTCTCCGGATACACCGCCAGCGACAGAGTCCCTGAGCAGATCGCGGCGATGGTATATGTCGACTCCGCCCCCGGTATTGGGGTCCTTGACGCCGGGTTCGTGGGTGTCGAAAAACCGATGGTTTGGGAAGAGATCGAAGCCGAAGAGAACCTCGACGGGCTGAGCGATGCGCAGAAGAAGCGGTTCTACGAGCGGGCCGTGCCCGAACCGGGAGCGATCATGCGCGAGAGTGCTGAGCTGACCAACGAGGCACGCCGCGACATCCCGAGCACCCTGATATGCACCGGGTTCACGTCCGATCAGTACCAGACATACGCCCGCGAACACCCCGATTGGGCCTTCCTGGCCGGTATCGCTGAGTTGCGCAATGTGACCTGGATCGACCTGCCAACCAGCCACTGGCCGATGTGGTCCAAGCCGGTGGAGCTGGCCCGGATCATCAGCGAAGTCGCCAATGCTCACCCACCCGGATAGCCCACCATCGGCTCGCTGGGACGTCACCTGACCGGGAGGTCGCGAAAAGTGTCGGTGGGGGGCGGTAACCTGACGACATGGTTGATGAGAGTGACATCGAGGTTCGGCGCGCGACGGAAACGTCGGCGTTTGGGGTGGGCAAACGGGAGAACCACGATGCCTCGGCCTTTTATGCCCGCTTCACGCCGCCAGATGTGTCCGACGACGATGAACTAGGACCCGCTCCTGCCACGCTCATCCTGCCGGATCCGCCGTGCGTGCACGGCGACTCCCGGCACATGGACATCCTCCCCGACAAATCGGTGGCGCTGGTCGTTACGTCACCGCCCTACTTTGTCGGCAAGGAATACGAACAGGCGGTGCTCGGGGCTGACGGGGGACACGGCCCCACCCCGCAGATCCCGACGTCGTACTTCGAGTACCTCGAAATGCTCAAAGACGTGTTTGCCGACTGCAAACGAGTGCTCGAACCGGGTGGCCGAATCGCCGTCAACGTCGCCAACCTCGGTCGTAAGCCGTATCGGAGTCTGTCGGCCGATGTCATCAAGATTCTTCAGGACGACCTCGGACTCCTGTTGCGGGGCGAGATCATCTGGCACAAAGCCGACGGGGCGACCGGATCGGTGGCGTGGGGTTCGTTCCGCAAAGCCGCCAACCCGGTATTGCGCGACATCACCGAGCGGGTGATCGTCGCATCGAAAGGTCGTTTTGACCGGGCGCGCAGCGCCAAGCAACGCGAAACCGAGGGCTATCCGCACGAGAACACGCTGTCGACCGACGAGTTCATGGAGGCGACCCTCGACGTCTGGCGGATCGATCCCGAAAGTGCCCGCCGGGTACACCATCCGGCCCCGTTCCCGGTTGAACTGCCTCGGCGGCTTATCGAGTTGTACACATATGAGAACGACCTGGTGCTCGACCCGTTCATGGGATCGGGTACGACGATGGTGGCAGCGATGCGCAGCGGACGCCGTTCGGTCGGGTTCGACCTCGATGAGGACTACGTCAGGATTGCGTCGGAACGGTACGAAGCGACCAAACATCGGCGTCCCACCGGTCGGGCTTTCATGCCGATCGACAACGAGCCGCTTCCCATCGAACTGTTCGAAACCCATGAAGAACGGGCCGAGCACTTCCAGGAACGCGCCACCCGGGAAGGCAAGAAAGCCCAGGACCTTGCACAGGCGGTACTCGAAGAGTCGGGATTCAAGATCATCAAGGAAGACGTCAAACTGCCCAAAGCTGGCGTGCAATTCAATTTCCTGGTCGAAGACGAGGGTGGCGAGCAACTCTTCTACGTCGACGTGTCAGGCGCCTTCACCACGGTTCGACCCGGGCTGATCCGCACCGACACGTTGTGGAAGACCTTGGGTCGGGCACACGTGCTCAAGGCCAAAGAGCCCAACGCCAAATTGCTGATTGTCACCTCGAACCTCCCCAAGGCCAACAGTCCTGGCGACAAGGCGTTGCGGGCGGTCGGGCCGTGGAGCGTGTTCGACGCCATAGAAATGTTCGACCCCACCGGCGTCGCCCGGCTGCGGGCCTATGCCAAGGGTGCTGACGTATCGCTGCCTGGGTTCTGGTCTGACGAGGACATCGAAAAGGGATTCGATTTGTTGCCACCCTCCGAAGACGACTGATGTCTGGCGTCGCCTACGCGGTCGTGGCCAACGACCCACCTGACGTGTACCTGGCCGAGGACATCGAAACGCTTCACCGGGTGCTGGCCATCGAGCTCGTCGCCCAAACCCACGCTGCAGAACTCGGAGAGGAAGGGGCCGTTCAGGTTCGCGACGCATTGCTGGAAGAGCGATGGGGCGACGCGGTGCGCGCCTGGATGGACCTGCGTGGAGTCGAGATCGACGTTTACACCTACCGGCACATCTTCACCGAAAAAGACCTCCCAACCGACCTGATCGGTGCCCAGCTCCAGTTCACGAAACTGTTCCGCAGCGATGCCCGCACTCAAAACTGAAATCACCGAGATTGTCACCGGACTGGCCATGTTCGGCTTTTCGGACCTTCGCCATGGGCTGGGGGTGCGCCCGCCCGGGCTACGCAACGTTGGTGTCGACGAATACGAACGCCTCGAAAGCGCCTACCGGACTGGCACCTACGCCAGTTTGTTCGAACGGGCTTGGCGGAACGGCAGCCAGTTCGCGGCTTCACCCGAGGGTTTGCGGGGCCGGCCACCATGGGTTGTCGAGTGGAAAGGTGGCCATCGTCCTCCTGGCTACGAACAGATTCCTGCCGATTTGCGGGTCGATCACGTCTACCTCGTGTCGTGTAAGTACGGCTCGAACATCCTCACCAACTCGTCGCCGTCGAACCTGTTCGACCGCCTCTTGTCCGATCGCACCGAAACAACTGGCGACTGGTTCGCCGAAGTGGCGGGGGAGACGTATCAGGCCTTCTACGAAGCAGTTCGCCAGGAAGCCGGGGCGGATCTGCCGACGCTCGTCACCGACCTCGAACAGGATCACCGGGAGATCCTCAAACGAAGCCTGCCCCGCCAGTTGCCGGGCCACATGACCGGCATCTACGGCGCCTTCGCCGAGGAAGTAGCCGTTGAGTCCTCCGCCCGATGGGCCGCCCAACTCAAGCGCAAGACCGCGCGAGAGCAGCAGGTGTGGAGGTTGCTCCGTCTGCAATCGGCACCGTATTTCGTGCTGGGTGAGTCGGCTGACGGCCAGGACATGCGGTACCGGGTGTCGACCCCATGGGATCTGCGGGAGCGCTACAACTTCCTGGGCTTCGAGCAGTCGCCGGACCTGTCACGCGGTCAACCGGTCGTTCAGTGGACGGCACGATTCAAAGACCGACTCGACGGACGCCCACACGAGGTCAACGGTCATGTGGAGATCCGCTGGAGCCATGGACGGTTCGCCCAGGTCCCCGAAGCGAAGGTATACCTGGATACACCGCAGCAGCTTGTGCCCGGTTACGTGCCGGTGGCGGCCGGTCGTGACGAGACCCGACTATTCGACCCGGCCCAACGGCCCGGGTAGCTAATCGACGATTCCGATCTCAAGCACGGTAGCTGTCGAGGACACATGGACTTCGGCGGGTGAGGAGGCAGGAACCAGAACCGTGGTTCCCTTCTTGGCTGCAACTTCGCCGACAGTGATCGCGCCGCTAAGCACCATCAGGATTCTGGCACGCCGACTCGGATCGTTTTTCTCGTTCGTCCAGGGACCGCGGTTGCGGCGGTGTTCTCTGAGCCAGTAATGGTCGGTTTCGAGCAACGGTGCCTGGCCATCTTCAGGTCGGGCCAACTCGGCGGGAGACGTGTATAACAGGCAGGCGAGGGCTTCGGGAATCTGTAGGCGGCGATCCTTCCGATCATGTTCGGCGGTCCAGTCGTAGAGGCGAAAGGTGGTGTCGCTCGGGGTTTGCACCTCGGCGACGAGGACCCCGGCGCCGAGGGCGTGAACGGTTCCTGCTGGAAGGTGATGGACGTCACCAGCCTGTACGGGTACCTCCTGGAGGTAGCCGACGATTTCGGAGGTGCCGGCGGTCCTGGTGATGTCTGCTGGAGTCGTTTCCGGTTTGAAACCTTTGTAAATGAAGGCATCCGGTTCAGCCTCGATCACGTACCAGGACTCAGTCTTCATGTGGGTGTCGGGATGGTGAGCCACGTAGTCGGCCGTTGGATGAACCTGAACCGAAAGGGGTTCTCGTGCGTCGAGCAGCTTGATGAGCAGCGGGAAAGGGGTGGACGGCGGAGTGAAGCCGAGCAGTTCGGTGCCATGCTCGGTCATGAGCCCTCGCAGCGTTTCGCCAGCCATCGACCCGTTGGTTATCCGTGACTTACCGAACGGAACCGTTCCGTCCGCGTCGAGGTCCAGGTCTGCGATCTCCCAACTCTCGCCGATGCGGTCGCCGGCCACCACGGCCTTCCCGTAGGCAGCCAGGCGGTCGCCACCCCACGGTTTATGAGCGAGAATCGGTTCCAAGACGAATGGGTAGAGCACAAGTCGATTCTGGCACAGTGGTGGACGCGGTTTGGGTGCCTGGTTCGGATTCCCGTCAAGTGCTGGGGTCAAGAGTCGTTTTGGATCAGCGACCCCGACGGGTGGCAACCCGCTGGGCTAGGTGCGCGAACTGAGGATTTACCTCGTAGGCGAAGCCGTCCCACCAGCCATCTCGATCAGGGTTGAATCGGCGGGCAGGAGCGACCGTGGCCGAAAGGGCCTGAGCGCGCATGGTGTCCTCAAGAGCTGCAACGTCGAGGTCGTGGCACGAGACTGGCGGCAGGATCCTGAGGCTGATCCGCTTCCCGAATCGAACGGTTGGTGCGAATGGATGCTCCCAGACGCGGTGGCTTCCCGTGATGACAACGGGGAGGATGGACCAACCGAGGCGCTCGGCCAACCAATGCAATCCGTCGCGAAACTGTAGTTCGATTCCGAGGATCGAACCTTGCGGGAAAATCACGAGATGTTCGTGTCGTTCGGCCAGTCGGGGAGCCGCAGAAATGACATCGCGAATCCCTCGCCATCCTTGCTCAGGGCTGACGATGGGTTGGCCGGAGGCCTGAAGGTAGCGCCCGATGAGCGGCTCGGATAAGAGGTCGCTTCTCGCAATGAACTTGAGGTCGAGGGGCAAATGCTGGAGGGCAATCGGATCCAGAAGAGACTCGTGCGTGGCGACCACCAGGTAGTTCTGCTTGGACTCGATGTGCTCGAGGCCCTTCACGTCCATGGTGACATCGAGCCTGGTGAACAGGCGCCTGGCGAAGGCCCGTTCCAAGCCGTGCAGATGGCGATTGTCGTTCGATTCGGCGGCTTTGACGAAGCGGCGTGAGCTCAAAACGAGATCGGCAACGGCGAGACCGAATGGTGCGCTTTTGCTGATGGGAAAGCGAAAGCGCCCGAGGCGAAGAGCAGGCACGGTTTCAGTATGGCCGATCAGCAGTTCTAGGCGGGGTCCCGGGATTGGCTATTCGAGGGCGGACTGCAAATGCAGTTCCATCTGCGACAGGTCGATTCGATTGAGGAGATTCGAATAGGCCATCCATGAGGCGAGAGCGTTGAGATCACTTACGTGGGGAGGGACGATTGGGGGCCCGATTACCAGTCCGTCACTCACCAACTCTGCGACGGCTCCCATTTCTCGCACCGCCAGCTTTCCTCCGAACAGCAGGGGTAGCCGATCAACGTGCCCACGACGGACCGCCAGGCGCATGAAATCGTACACCTCAAGGAATCCCCGACTGTAAGAAAGGTCCTTCGTAAAGGGGCCGTAGGCGGGTCCGCTACCTCGAAATACACGCACCGACGACGACCACGCATCGGATTCGGTCATGCCACCGCCCACGAACCAGCGATAGACATCCAGGAAAGTTGCGCCGTCATAAGCCATGGCGATGGCGGTGACGCGCCGGGTGACCTTGCGGAGCCGATCGGGCGTTGACGACAGGGTCGTGATCTCGGTGAATACGGCCAGGCCCTCTTGGGTGGCGGTAGTCGAAGGGGTTCCCTTGCCGAGGAACGTGCACCATGGCTGGCTGCGGCCGTTGAGTGTCGTGACGACATGCACCCAGCCTTCGTGAACCTCCAGGATGCGCAGGTCCCGTTCGGAGAACTGTGCGTCGGCTCGTAGCTTGATGTAGTCGCCGCCGGCGGCCGCGTCGGCGACGATTCCGTCGTCGATCATGACCCGTACCTGCTCGGTCCCGCAGACCCCTTCCAAGCGAGCCTTGAGAATGTCGACGCTCGTATGGGCGTCGAGCAGGTTGCCCTCGGGAGACTCCCAGGCTCCAGAATCGATGTTGGCTAGCGAGTCGGTCATCAACGTGCCCAGCTCAGCCAGTGTCGGGCCTCCGGGATGGAGCTCATCGGTGGGAGCGCCATACAACTCGGCGGAGATCGTTGCGAACTCTGGTGTCCCGCGAGCTTCGAGAAGATCAATGACGCGGAGGTATTCGTTGATCCGGCCGAGCAGCAACGTCGCAACCGGCGACTCGCCCAGTTGCGTGCTCACATCGGACCGAAGGGTCTCGAAACCCCCTCGCTGCTGGGCGGGTTCGAATCGCAGCGGCTTGCGGGTTCGGTAGTAGTCGGCGTCGATGTCGGGTTGAGCGCGTTGGCCGCGTTCGAAGAATGCGGCTGCAACATCGTCGCCCCATCCGATCGCATCGAGAATGCGGATCGGCTGCTGGAGAGTGACGAGCCGGTCGGAAAGCGCTCGGATCTGTTGCCGCATGTTACGAATTAGACCACAGTGATCGGGTCCTTCAACGGACCCTGCGTCAGAAACGGAATGGCTGAACCGCGTGCGGTTGGCGATTCGGGCCTCACCGCCAGGCAATAGACTGGCGGAACGACATGCCGCTTTGGAGGCCTGATGGCAACGAAACCTGACCCGCTCGACTTTCTCGACCTGCGATCGCAACTGTCCGACGAAGAGCGGATGATCCAGGACACGGTCCGCCAGTTCGTCGCCGACCGGATCCTGCCGGATATCGACGACTGGTTCGAAGAGGGCATCTTCCCGATCGAGATTACGAAAGAGCTCGGCCGACTCGGCCTGCTCGGCATGCATCTCGAAGGATATGGCTGCGCCGGAACCAACGCGGTCAGCTACGGCTTGGCTTGTCTTGAGCTCGAGGCGGGAGATTCCGGGCTGCGGAGCCTCGTTTCCGTGCAGGGATCCCTGGCGATGTTCCCGATCTGGAAATACGGGTCCGAGGAGCACAAGCAAGAGTGGCTTCCGCGTATGGCGTCGGGCGAAGTCATCGGCTGCTTTGGGTTGACCGAATCGGACAGTGGCTCAGATGCCGGGTCGATGAAAACCAATGCCAAACGTGATGGATCCGATTGGATTCTGAACGGTTCGAAAATGTGGATCACGAACGGAAATATCGCCGGCGTGGCAGTGGTGTGGGCCAGAACCGAAGACGGGATTCGTGGGTTTGTCGTGCCGACGGACGCCCCGGGCTTTTCGGCCAACCTCATCCATAAGAAGATGTCGTTGCGTGCCTCGGTGACCAGTGAACTCGTCTTCGACAATGTCCGCCTGCCTGAGTCAGCCATGCTGCCGGGGGTTTCGGGGATGAAAGGTCCCTTGTCGTGCCTCTCGGAAGCCCGGTATGGCATCGCCTGGGGTGCGGTGGGTGCGGCCAGGGCGTGTTACGAAGCGGCACTCAGCTACTCGTTGGCACGTGAACAGTTCGGGACACCGATCGCCGCATTCCAGCTCACCCAGGACAAGCTTGTCGAGATGATGATCGGCGTAAACCAGGCGACCCTCGTGGCATTGCGGATGGGCCGGTTGAAGGACTCCACCGGGCTACATCCTTCCCAGGTCAGTTTCGGCAAAAAAGCCAACGTGCGGATGGCCCTGGACGTCGCTCGAGAAGCGCGGTCGGTGCTCGGCGCCAACGGCATCACCCTTGAGTATCCGGTGGTTCGTCACATGAACAACCTCGAATCTGTCTACACCTATGAGGGCACCAACGAAATGCACACGCTGATCCTCGGTCAGGTCATCACCGGGATTCCTGCGTTTCACGCTCCCCAGAAGTAGGTTGTCGTCCGGTTTGGGCGCGCCGTGAGATTCTGTCACAGGGGTGGGATACGTTGATCAGACCAAGTCATGGAGGTCTGGTGAAAGTGTTTGTAGCGATCCGGCTCGGCACCGAGGAAGTATTCGAAACCGTTGAAGGCGAGCTGGTGCGCCCCGCCCGCTCCCGCCATCCAACCGGGACCGCCGGCCGAGCCTTCACCGGAATCGGGAGCGGTGGGTCATGTCAATATGCCCGGGTCGCCGACCTCACCCACCTCGGTCACGCCCCGTTCCGGTCGGTATTTTTCGATGCCCTGGTCAGGGACAACGGCATCGAAGCCACCAACGAAAACCAGCGATGGGCAATGGAGTGGGCTGAGCGCATCCTGGCCGCGGCCGACGCACTCGACGAAGGGACGATCGTGGAGTATGACGGTTCTCGAATTCGAGAAGCCGCTGCTCTCTAGGCGGGCGGGGATTGGTTGACGGCTCGATCGGCGTGCAGGGTCGCCAGGTCGTCGAGCATGCCGTCGGCCTTCCTGAGATGTCCATGGGCTGCAAAGGCATGAGCCGACCCCTTGGGGACATCCATCTCCATCAGACGGACCGCGGCGGTCCGTGCCTCGGAGGCGGCCAATTCACACTCGGCGGCGACCCGTCGGAACTGGTCGGCGGCGTCGGCGATGTGGGGAGCCACCTCGATGACTCGGTCGACGGCTTCTTCAGGTACGCCCTCGGCGATAACGGCTTTGGCTTGTTCGAGAGTGAACCGTCCGTGGGTTACTTCGCGTCCAACGACCACGCCGCTCAGGTGGTGGCCACCTTTCTGGAGCGCCATCAGTGACCGCAGATCATCGAGATGGCGAACGCCTCCGGCCGCGATGATCGGCTCCTCGACGATGGCCAGGGCGTCGCGCATCATGGAGTTGTCCGGTGGTTCGACGAGTGCGTCGCGTCCTGCCTCGGAGATCATGAACGCGGCGACGCCCGCCGAGGCCATTTCCAGGAGGACTTCCTCGAGGAAGCGGCCACTGTTCTGCGTCCAACCTCTCGTGGCGAGTTCCTCGTTCGGTCTGACATCGAGCGAAACGGCGATGTGTTCAGGGTATTTGGCGCACAGGTCATAGACCATGGTCTGGTCTTCGATGGCGGCGGTTCCCATCACCACCCGCCAGGCTCCCGAGTCGATGAGACGAGCAGCTTCGACCTGGGAACGGATTCCTCCGGCCACCTGCACGGGGACTTTTACCTCGCCGATGAGGCGATCAATGAGGTCGCGGTTGCGATAGTCACGATTGGCGGCCGCGTCGAGATCGACGACGTGGATGAAGTCGGCGCCCTGGCTCACCCAGCTATGGGCTCGCCCCACTGGGTCGTTGTCAAGGGTTATGGCGTCGCTGATTTTGCCACGCGGAAGCCGGACCGATCGCCCGGCGAGAATGTTGACACGTGCGTAGAGATCCATGGACTGAAGTTACCACGGGCCGGGTAGCGCCATGGCGGTGTTCTAGTGTGAGTGATCAATCGAGGAGGCGTCATGAAGTACCGCAACGTTGGCAAATGGGGCATCAAAGTGTCCGAGATCGCTCTCGGGGCGTGGACTACCTATGGCGATTCCGTCGAAGATCTGTCGGTTATCAAGAAGATCACCCAGGTCGCCTATGAAGGTGGCGTCAACTTCTTCGATAACGCCGACGTCTACGCACTCGGCAAAGGGGAGCAGGTGATGGGCCGGGTTCTGGCCGACTACCCCCGCCACACGCTGGTCATGTCCTCGAAGGTGTATTGGCCGATGTCCGACGACGTCAACGATCGGGGCCTGAGCCGCAAACACATCCGCGAGTCGATCGACAACTCCTTACGGAACCTCAAGACCGATTATCTCGACCTCTACTTCGCCCACCGGCATGATGATACGGTTCCCATGGAAGAGATCGTCACGACGTTTTCGGGTCTGGTCGACTCGGGGAAAGTGACCTATTGGGGCACCTCAGAATGGCCGGCGGACAAGATTGCCGAGGCAGTGGCGTTCGCCAATGAGAACGCTTTTCATCCACCGATCGTCGATCAACCGCAGTACTCCATGCTGCATCGAGAACGGGTCGAAAACGAGGTCATGCCGGTTATCGATGCGGCAGGTATGGGCCTCGTCGTTTGGTCGCCATTGGCGATGGGAATGCTCACCGGCAAATACGATGAAGGCCTTCCTGAAGGCGCCCGTTTGTCCGAGAACGACGGGTTCCGGGAACGGATTCTTAGCAATGCCAATCGGGTGAAGGTCAAGGCGTTGCAGTAGATTGCCGA
>JAOUMT010000082.1 GCA_029881355.1 Acidimicrobiia bacterium
AACAGCGTTGACGTTTGGTCTCCCAAGACCATTCGGGCCGGAGGTGGTGGCCATTTCGCCACCGACATCGAAGTAGCTCCGCTTCTGACGCTCAGCGAGCTTCGGGTACGTGGCCTTCAGACGGTCGCCACGGTTGGCACCGGGGGCGTGGGTTCTTCGGAGATCCCCGACGGTCCGGTGGCCATCCTGGTTGGTAGCGAGGCTCATGGACTTCCTGCCGATGTGGTGGCCGCGGCTGATTGGCGATTTACCATTCCAATGCCAGGGGGAACCGAGTCGCTAAACGCAGCTGTGGCGGCCTCGATAGCACTTTACGTAATTGGAAATCGAAGCACGGAGAGCCGCGGCTAACCTGTCGCCTCCTATGGACGAACTCCAACAAATCGCGCAAGGCGCTCCCGCTTTGATCGGCGCTGCACAATCGCTGGAAGAGCTGAAAGCCGTCGAAACCGAACTTCTCGGCAAGAATTCAGTGATCGCTCAGAAAAGGCGAGGTCTCGGCGCACTCGATCCGGCTGACCGCCCCACCGTCGGGGCGAAGATCAACGAGGTTTTTACCGCCATTCAGGCAAATCTCAGCGATCGGCAACGCCAGCTGGAGATCATCGAAGAGAACGCGCTCCTTGTCGGTGATCGGGTTGATGTAACGGTCCCGCATGTCCGGTCCCAGTTCGGCACCCAGCACATCCTCACCACCGTCATGGACGAAGTGTCAGATATCTTTGTTTCGCTCGGCTACCGGGTTGCTGCCGGACCCGAGATCGAAACGGCCTGGTACAACTTCGATGCGCTCAATACGCCATCCTCCCATCCCGCCCGGGCTGAATCTGACACGTTGTACGTCGATTTCGGCGACCCCGCTGACGAGATGTTGCTGCGCACCCAGACTTCGCCGGTACAGGCCCGCTACATGCAGCAACACGAACCGCCCGTTCACGTGGTGGTCCCTGGCCGGGTCTTCCGGTCCGACAGCCTGGACGCAACGCACTCGCCTGTATTCCACCAGGTGGAGGGACTGGTCGTCGATACCGACATCACGTTTGCCGACCTAAAAGGCACCCTTGAGTACTTCGCAAGAACCTTCTTCGGGGCGGGTCGGGTGATCAAACTGATACCGCATTTTTTCCCGTTTACGGAACCGTCCGCCGAAATGCACGTTTCGTGCTTTGCCTGCGACGGGAGTGGATGCCGGGTGTGCTCGAATTCGGGGTGGATCGAATTGATGGGTTGCGGCATGGTTGATCCGAATGTGTTCGAAGCGGTCGGATACGATCCATCGAAGGTGAGCGGTTTTGCCTTCGGAATGGGCGTCGAACGTCTGGCGATGGTCCGCCATGGCATCACCCACATCAAGCACTTCTTTGAGAACGACCTACGAGTGTTGGGACAGTTCGTATGAAGGTTTCGCTGAACTGGCTGGGCGAGTACATCGACCTACCAACGTCTGACGTAACCGAACTCACGAATATCTTCGCCAACCTTGGTCACGAGGTCGAGGGTGTCGAAGTTCTTGAGCCGCAGTTTCGTGACGTCGTCATCGGAAAAGTGCTTACGGTGCAACCTCATCCCGACGCGGACAAAGTGCGCCTCTGCTCGGTCGATACTGGCAACGGGCCGACCGACATCATCTGTGGCGCCTGGAACTTCGAGGCGGGGGCTACGGTGCCGGTGGCGGTACCCGGAGCAGTACTCGGCGAAGACTTCCTGATTACCAAGCGCGACATCCGCGGCGTCACCTCCAACGGAATGATCTGTTCGGCCAAAGAACTTGGCCTCGGCGACGATGCAGACGGCATCATGGTGCTGGCTGATGACCTGCCGATCGGCACCCCGTTCGTTGACCACATCGAGTTACCGGATGTCGTGTTTGACCTGGCGATCACCCCCAACCGGCCCGATGCCATGTCGATGGTTGGATTGGCGCGAGAACTCGCCGCCCACTTCGAGATCACCTATCGGGTCCCGTCGCCTGAATTGGGTGTTACGGCAGGGGAGATGGACCTGCGGGTGGATATCGAAGACGATCGTTGTCGGCGGTTCGTGGCGCGAGAAGTGCGCGGTGTCGAAGTGAGGTCCGCCCCGCTATGGATGGCCCAGCGGCTCGTCAAAGCCGGAGTTCGCTCCATCTCCAACATTGTCGATATCTCGAATTACGTCATGCTTGAACTTGGCCAACCGACCCACGCGTTCGACCGAGACAAAGTCGCCGACGGCCATATCGTGGTTCGGGCCGCCACCGAAGGCGAAACGCTCGTCACCCTCGACGGTGTGCAGCGCCAACTCACTCCGGAGGATCTCCTGGTTGCCGATATTGAGCGCGGTTCGTCGTTGGCCGGCACGATGGGCGGGCTTGACTCGGAGGTCTCAGAGTCGACCACGAACGTGCTGATCGAGTGCGCCTCTTGGGATCCGCCGACCGTCATGCGCATGAGCCGTCGCCATGGCCTGCGATCCGAGGCGTCGGCCCGGTTCGAGCGGGGAGTCGACCCGAACCTGCCTCCGCTGGCAGCCGACCGCATGGCCGAGATGATCGCCGCCCATGCCGGCGGCTTCATTGTGGCTGGCATGGTTGACAACTACCCGGTACCGATCGAGCCGCACAGGCTCCGCCTGGCCGTTTCCGAGGTGCATCGCATCCTGGGGATTCCCCTGTCAAAGTCCGAAGTCGCCGGCCTGCTTGCCAGGCTGAACTTTGCCGTGTCGGCTGACGGGAAAGGGGACGACGACATCGACGTCGCCGTCCCGACCAATCGGCCAGACGTGACCCGGCCGATTGATCTAATCGAGGAAGTCGCCAGACTTCACGGTTTTGACAACTTCCCGAGTCGGGTACCCACCGGGGGTAACGGGGGGCTGTCAGTTGAACAAATGCGGTTGCGTTCGCTGCGGTGGGTGGCCCGCGGGGCTGGCTTCTCCGAGGCGCACACCTCGACGTTCAGTAGCCATGCCGATTTGGCCATGTTGGGGCTGCCGCTGGACGACTATCGCAGCCAAACCATCGAGGTCAAGAACCCGCTCCGCGACGAAGAATCGATCATGCGTACCACGCTGATTCCCGGACTCCTCGGAAGCGCCAGATTCAATCTTGCCCACGGGGCCGATTCGGTAGCACTATTCGAAACCGGCAAGGTTTTCTTCAATCAGGAATCGCCCGAACTCGGTACGGTCCCAGATCAGCCGGACGTGTTCAGTTTCGTGGCGGTCGGGTCGTCGGGGCCGGGCGACGTCGCTGGGCTTGGTAGGCCTGTCGATGTATTCAGGGGGATGGCGCTGTGGCGCTCGATCGTCGATCAGATGGGCCTCGGTTCCTCGGAGATCAGGCAAGCCGAGCTTCCCGGGCTGCACCCTGGTCGTGGCGCCAGAGTCGTGCTCGATGGGGCATCCATCGGACAGATCGGGGAGCTGCACCCCGCGGTTGCCCGAGCGTTCGACCTCACGGGCCGTGTGCTTGTCGGAGAACTGGACCTGAATCCACTGGTCGCTGATCCCGGCCTTTTGTCCTTCGTCGAGCCAAGCGTCTTCCCTCCATCCGAATTCGATCTGTCTTTCGATGTTGGATTGACGACTCCGGCAGCGGCGCTACTCAGCGAGGCGTCGAACGCGGGCGGCGACTTGGTTGAGTCAGTCGAGGTGTTCGACGAGTTCTTGCGGGGCGACGCAAAAGCCATTGGCCTCCGGGTCACAATCAGGGCGTCAGATCGAACGTTGACCGCTGATGATGTCGCAGATGTCCGGACCAGAGTGATCAGGGCGGTCACCGACAAAACCGGAGCGAAGCTTCGCGGGGGCTGACTATGGACTTTTTGAGCATCGCAGACAATACGCCTGGCCGGATCCAGGATCTGGTGGCGCTGGCCAGGGATATCAAACAAGACCCGGATCGGTTCCGGGGTCGTTTGACGGGGCGGTCGGTGGGCCTGTTTTTCATGAAGCCGTCCACCCGTACGAGAGTCTCTTCCGAGGTGGGCGCCCGCCAGCTCGGGGCCGATCCAGTGGTTCTCAAAGGTGACGAAGTTGGATTGGGCGGTCGCGAAACCGTCGAAGACGTCGGACGGGTACTCGATCGATATTTGGACGCCCTGGCGATGCGGGTCTTCGATCATGGTGATCTCGTGTCGATCGCGGCCGTGGCGGAAGCCCCCGTCATCAACTTGCTGTCTGACCTTGAGCACCCGTGTCAGGCGATCGCCGACTTGTTGACCATTGTCGAGCATCGGCCGGAAGCGTCGATCGCCTACGTCGGTGATGGGAACAATGTGCTGCATTCGCTCATGGTGGGTGCAACGATGATGGGCGGATCGATACGGATTGCCACGCCCGTCGGCTATGAGCCCGACCCTCGGTACATCACCCTCGCTCGCCAATATGGCGATGTCGAGGTCACCAACGATCCGTCTGAGGCAGTCGACGGTGCCGATTGTGTCTATACCGATGTGTGGACATCCATGGGGCAGGAACACGAAACGGCGCAACGCCGTGACGCTTTCGGCGGTTTCATCGTCGACGAGACGCTCTTCGCCAAAGCCGCTCCAGACGCGATATTTCTTCACTGCTTGCCTGCGCATCGTGGCGAAGAGGTGTCGGGACCGGTCATGGAACACGCGCGATCCCGGGTGTTCGACCAGGCCGAGAATCGGCTCCATGCCTTCAAAGCTGTGTTACTCGACGTCCTCGGCTGATGGCCCTGTGGGACGGTACCGCCATCACCGTGGCGCAAGCGCTGATCGGCGCAACGCTTGCGACGAAAAGCCCGTCCGGAGTAACCAGCGTTACCATTTCCGAAGCCGAGGCCTACGGAGGGATTGATGATCCGGCTAGCCACGCCAGGCGTGGTCAGACGGAGCGAAACTCGCCCATGTTTGGCCCGGCCGGGACGCTGTATGTTTATCGCTCCTATGGCATCCATTGGTGTCTGAATGTCGTGACCGGGGCGGTCGGTGACCCACAGGCCGTCCTCATTCGTGCAGGGATCCCCCAACAGGGCCTGGATCTGATGGTCGAGCGACGCGGACGTTGCGACCACCTGGTGGACGGACCCGGCAAGCTGACACAGGCGCTCGGGATTGACAATTCGTTGGATGGCCGTCGCATCGAGCAGGTCGATTGGCTGTCGATCACGGCACCAGACCGGGCACCGATCGTCGAATGGAAACCCCGGGTTGGGCTAACGAAAGCCGCCGAACGGCGGTGGCGTTGCGTGCTGCTGGCTAGGGATTGATCCAGACCGTTATCGTGCCCTCGACGGCCCCACCATTGGCGGGATCCTGTTTCCAAATCACTCCCGGCCGGCGTTGGGCATCGTCGGGATCGGCTTCGGCCTCGATAATGGCGACGATGCCAACGCCGATTGGATCCATCCGGGCGTGGGCTTCCTCAAGTGTGAATCCCAATACTGACGGGAGCGCCGCATCGAAAGCCGGCCCTGCCAGGGTCAACTCGATGACCGAGTTCAACTGTGCGGGGAAACCAGGGGAGGGCGATTGACCGAACACGGTGCCCTGCGGCAGGCCGCCCCCGTCATCCCACTGGATCGTTACAAAGAAACCGTGCGACTGGAGGGCCGACGTTGCGGCTCCGAGATCCATCCCGATCACGTTGGGAACGTCGGTTGCGCCGACTTCGACGATGCCTTCCGGGTTATGAATCGGACAAACGGTCGTTGGCGCTTCGCCTCCAGGAACGCTGATGGTTTGGATGAACTCACGCGGGCAGAACGGGCCGGCCAGAAAACCAGTCGATGTGTCGATTGTGACGCGTTGGAGTCCGAGGGCATCGGGACCGGCCAGGCCCGTCACCCCGACTCCGGTGAGTACCTGGGAAGAATACGCCGACCAGATTTCGGCCGGATACGACCCGCCGACCACCGTGATGGCAGTGGTTGGCGGTTCCATGGCTACCTGTCCTTCGGGATAGCCGACCCACACTGCGGTCACGAGATCAGGCGTGTATCCGACAAACCACGCATCCCGGTGAGCCTGAGACGTGCCGGTCTTGCCGGCTATCGGCGGTCCGATCTGAGCACGCTGGCCCGTCCCCCGCTTGACGACTTCGCTTAGAGCAGCCGTGACCTGGCTTGCCGTGTTGTTGCTCATGGCTTCGGTGATGACCGGGACCGGCTGATAGAGGTTGACCCCTTTGTCGGTCTCGATATGGGTGACGAGCGTGGGTTCGATGTGAATGCCCCCGGCCGCGAAGGTCCCATACCCTGAGGCCATGTCGAAGACGCTCACCTCCTGGGCGCCGAGTGCAATCGAGTGGAAGGGTTCGAGCTTGCTGGTGATTCCGGCGTTTTCAGCCATGTCGGCCACCGCTTCGGGGCCGACCGCATTGACCAACTGGGCGTAGATGACATTCACCGAAAAGACCGTGGCCTCGAGGAGAGTCAGGTCGGGCCAGTTGGATCCGGCGTAGTTCTCCACGAACCACGGGCCACTGGGTGTTTGAATGGTTATTGAGCTGCCCCCCGCAAATTCGGTGCTGAGCGTCATTCCCTGTTCGAGAGCGGCCGCCAGGACGAACGGTTTGAACGACGAACCGGCCTGGCGTCGGCCCTGGGTGGCCAGGTTGAACTGGGCGACGGGACTCTCGGGGTCATAGAAGTCGGACCCCCCAACGATCGCCCGGACATATCCAGTAGACGGTTCGATGGACACCAGGGCCCCTGACGGCCCTTTATCGGCGAGGATTTCCGCCATCGTTGCCTCGGCGGTCGCCTGCATGGTCGGATCCAGAGTCGTGTAGATCCGCAACCCACCCCGGAACAAGGCGTTGTATCGATCTGTGGCCGTGAGACCTAGCGCCGGATCATCAAGGAGTTGGCGCTTGACTTCTTCAACGAAGTATGGATAGTCGGACTGATCGGGGGGTTGTTTGGTAGCGAGCGTGAGCGGCTCAGCGAGTGCGGCTTCGCCTTCCTCGGCAGTTATCCAGTTCAGCTCGAGCATCTTGTTGACAACTACCGCTCTCCGGTCCAGCGCAGCTTCGGGATGCAACCGGGGGTCCGTTGACGACGGGGATTGAATGAATCCGGCAAGCAGGGCCGATTCGCCCAGTGTCAGATCGTTGACCGGTTTCCCGAAATAGCCCTCGGAGGCTGAGCCGACTCCGTAGTAGCCACTTCCGAAGTACACCGTGTTGACATATCTTTCGAGGATCTGCTCTTTGGTCAGAGTTTCCTCGAGGCGAAGGGCGAGGGTCGCTTCTTCGATTTTCCGATCGATGGTGATCTCGGGAGTGAGCACCACGTTCTTGATGTACTGCTGGGTGATGGTCGATCCACCCTGGACAATCGCTCCGGCGTTAGCGTCGGCGACGAGCGCCCGGGCGATGGCCCGCAGGTCGACACCCTGGTGACCCCAGAAGCGCTGATCTTCGATGGCCACGATGGCGTTCATCAGGTGCACCGGTAGGTCGGCGAATTCCACGAGCACGCGGTCTTCGGTTTCGTGCCACTCGGCGATGATGGTGCCATCGGCCGCATACACAATGCTCGTCAGGCTCAGTTCGCCCATACCGGGGTCGGCGAGAGGTTTGATCTCGGGACTGCACGCACCCTGCAGGAACGACGCGACAGCCACGAGAACGAATAGTCGTTTCATGGGGTCCTTACTCCGCGTGCGATGGTACCGATGCATGGACTCGTACCGGTGGATTTGGCCGGAGGAGGTCGGCACGAATGGTCAGGTCGGTCCTCGCCTGGCGACTAACGTGGCTGGCCAAATGAACATAACCGATCAGCTCAGTCATCTCATGCGCGGCGTCGACACGGTTGTGCCAGAGACAGAACTGGCTGATCGGCTGGCCGAAGGTCGGCCGCTGCGGGTCAAACTGGGCTTGGACCCGACCGCTCCCAGTGTCACGCTCGGTTGGGCGGTCGTGTTACGCAAGCTGCGCCATTTTCAGGAACTCGGGCACACCGCGGTCCTCATTGTTGGAGACTTCACCGCCCAGGTGGGTGATCCTTCGGGCAAGAGTGAAACCCGCAAGCGGCTCTCGGCAGAAGAGGTTCGTGGATACGCAGAACGGCTCCTCGACCAATTCTCCAAGGTGCTTCTGCCAGAACCACTTGAAGTCCGGTACAACTCCGAGTGGCTCGGTGGGCTCGACATGGCCGAGGTGCTCGAGTTGACGTCGAAAGTGACCGTCGCCCAGATGCTTGAACGTGACGACTTTCGAAAACGATTCGATGGTCAACAGCCGATCTCGGTGATGGAGTTCATGTACCCGCTACTGCAGGGCTACGACTCGGTTGCCGTCGAAGCAGATGTGGAACTCGGCGGAGCCGACCAGCTGTGGAATCTGATGATGGGCCGGGTCCTTCAGGAGCGGTTTGGCCAGCGAGCCCAAATGGTGATGACGATGCCGCTACTCATCGGCACCGACGGCGAACAGAAGATGTCCCAGTCGATCGGCAATTACATCGGGGTTACCGATGAGCCCTCTGACATGTTCGGCAAGGTCATGTCGATACCCGACGCCCTCATGCGCCAATACTTCGAGCTGGCGACCGAGGTCGGGGTCGGGGAGATTGTCTCCGCAATGGAAGGCCTGGTTTCGGGTGACGTGCACCCCGGCGATTTGAAACGTCGACTCGGCCGTGAAATCGTCGAGCTCTACCACCCAGGAGCAGGTATCGCGGCCGAATCTGCCTTCGATCAGGTCTTCCGGCAAGGCGGGGTACCCGACGACATCGATGAATTTGCGCTCGATGACAATCCCGACCAGTGGCTGCCGGCGGTTATGACTGAGGCGGGTCTTACCGCCTCGAATGGCGAAGCCCGGCGCATGATCAGGCAGGGCGCGGTCAAGGTCGACGGTGACAAGATCGACACCGAAGACGTCTTGCGGTCCGCGATCGCCGGGCGCGTGCTACAAGTCGGAAAACGTCGATTCGTGAGGTTGGGACCATGACAGATGACGCAGCCGTGATGTTCATCGCCAAGACCGAGGTTGACGCCGAATTGTTTCTTGATGACGGCACGGCGTTTGCAGGCATGGTGTACGTGCGATCACCCGAGGAACTTGGCAACGTTCACCCGATGCTCGATCTGCTCGGCGGAAGGGAACGGTTGATTCCGTGCCGCGGTGAATCAGGTGAACTCGTGCTTATCGGTAGATCAAGTGTCTCGGCGGTTCGGGTCGCGGACGAATCGTTCGACCTTCCCGATCGAGGCGGGGTCAACCTCCCCATGAAACTGACGATGGCCGGTGGGCATCGGTTCGATGGAACGTTGCAGCTCCCCGAAGCCGCCGGTACCCGGATTTCCGATTTGCTGAACTACGCCGATCCATGGCTTGTTCAGATCGGTGAGTCACGCCATGTTTGGGTGGCCACGGACAAACTGGTCAGAG
Source organism: Acidimicrobiia bacterium (assembly GCA_029881355.1). Lineage (GTDB taxonomy): Bacteria > Actinomycetota > Acidimicrobiia > Spongiisociales > JAENVV01 > JAENVV01. The sequence goes on from JAOUMT010000082.1 coordinate 9,352, forward strand.
CCGAAGCGCCCTAGCTTGCGTCAGAAGGCTTGGACCACGCTTCGAGCCGATCGAACGATCGGACGATCAGCTCTGACATGTGGTCCTTGTGGGTCCACAGGACCGTTGCATGGCCTCCCTTCGCCCAGAAGAGTTCTGCTCCGGGCCAATGATCGGCCAGCGCCCGGGTGGCGTCGGGCAAAACGTATCCGTCATTGAGGATTCCGAGAATCACGGCGGCCGCCGTATGGGGCACCGGGTCGAAACGAAGTACAGATGCTTCGCCGAACAAGGATCCCAGCCTGTCGACCGCCACTGGTCCTCCGAGCGCATCCCAGGCGACGGACCCTCGCAGGGCCCCTACCGTGAAAACCGGCCCCGGGGAGTGCGACGCTGCCATGGCTGCACAAGCCACCGGTTCGTGACTCACTGCAGCGATAAGGGCCGACGTGTTGGCGCCCATCGAATAGCCGGCCACGCCAACCGTCCATGAGCGCCGGTTGCGTAGCCATTCGAGGACCTCCACGCCATCCCATACCGCTCCGACCCCCATCTTCAGAAGGTCCGCCGCCGTGCGCAGTGGTTGGCCGGATCCAGGGCGCCGCAGACCGTAGTAGGGGTTTTCGAGAATCGCCACCGCAACATTGTGGGTGAGGAGATAGTGAGCGAACGCCTGGCGGGTTTCGTAGCCGTGTTCGTTGAACGCGGCCATGAGCAATACCACCCGCCTCGGGTTGGGTGGCTCGAACAGTCTGACGTAGCCAAACCCCGAAGCATCGGGCAGTCGGCTGTACGTGGAGCGAAACCGAAAGTCGGTTACGGTTCGGTCGCCGCTGATCTGGGGTGTTTTCTGTTCGAAGGCCTGGCCGGCCACCACCGGGATCCTGACGAGATCGTCGCGCACGCCGTCGAGATCGCCCCAACCATCCTGAAAAAGGGGCTCGGTCACAGCCGGCAAGCCGGCCAGTTGCGAGCCGATCCAATCAATCTTGTGCATGGGGCGAGCATGCTAATCGGGCTGCAATCGCCCTTGACTTGCATTGTCCGTCTAGTCGGTTACAGTTGCGCCCGCACCAACGGTGCGTAGAACGCCGAAATCGCCTCCGAAACGGATGGCGGACCCCGCTCGGGGTTCGGTATGGGAAGGCTCTCATACTGTTTTGGCACGGACTCGCGAAGCGTGATACACTGCAGGTCTTGTCCGCTGCGCGCCAGTGGGACGGCCCCGCGGCTAACGCCAGAGGGTGTTGGATGATGGAGACATCATCCGGAGCAAAGGCTCCTTGACAACTAAACAGTGTGCCAAAATTCAGCTTTGTGGCTCGTCCCTTGAATGGGGGCTGAGTTCACAAACACCGTTCAACAATCAGGTCCTTCGGGAGCTGAGCGTTGGACACAGGTAAACCGCCGAACCAAAGGTTCGGCATCCAGGCAAACGCCGAGTCTCCGGACTCGGCAATCGGTTCGTCAGAACCGGTTCTTGCCAGGTAAAACACATTCATTTGATTCTGCTTTTTTGAGAACAGTTCAGCAGTTTGATTTCATCAATCTGCCAAGCGAATCTCATTCGCAGTTTACGTTGGAGAGTTTGATCCTGGCTCAGGACGAATGCTGGCGGCGTGCTTAATCCATGCAAGTCGAGCGACGCATACTGGAGGGGTAACCCACTGGTATGACGGAGCGGCGAACGGGTGCGTAACACGTGAGCAACCTACCCCTAAGACCGGGATAGCCCGAAGAAATTCGGATTAATACCGGATACCCTGCCCGAATCACATGGTTTGGTCAGGAAATGCTTTTGCGCTTTGGGATGGGCTCGCGGCCTATCAGCTTGTTGGTGAGGTAACGGCTCACCAAGGCGACGACGGGTAGCTGGTCTGAGAGGACGATCAGCCACACTGGAACTGAGACACGGTCCAGACTCCTACGGGAGGCAGCAGGAGGGAATATTGCGCAATGGGCGAAAGCCTGACGCAGCAACGCCGCGTGAGGGATGACGGCCTTCGGGTTGTAAACCTCTTTCAGTGGGGACGAAATTGACGGTACCCACAGAAGAAGCACCGGCCAACTACGTGCCAGCAGCCGCGGTAATACGTAGGGTGCAAGCATTGTCCGGATTTATTGGGCGTAAAGAGCTCGTAGGCGGCTTAACAAGTCGGTCGTGAAATACCGAGGCTCAACCTCGGGGAGTCGGTCGAAACTGTTATAGCTAGAGTACGGTAGAGGAGAGTGGAATTCCCGGTGTAGCGGTGGAATGCGCAGATATCGGGAGGAACACCAGTAGCGAAGGCGGCTCTCTGGGCCGTTACTGACGCTGAGGAGCGAAAGCGTGGGGAGCAAACAGGATTAGATACCCTGGTAGTCCACGCTGTAAACGTTGGGAACTAGGTGTTGC
>JAOUMT010000083.1 GCA_029881355.1 Acidimicrobiia bacterium
TCCATCGCCCAACCATCCTGCGGCGATGGAACTGATGGCGGCGAGTTGGAGGAACGAAAAGTACAGACCGCCGGCCCGGGTGGCGGTTTCAATGCTGTATCCGAGTTCAACGATCTTGGTCTGATAGAGCAGCGGGACCCACAGCAACGATCCATAGGCAAGTTGGGCGACCAATCCCTTTGAGATGAGCCAGACGTTCGAGCGGCGGCGAATCAATTCGGGAAGCTGGTCCAGCTGGATCTTCTCTTCCAACTCGTGCGCACGCCCCACCAGCTCAGGGTCGGCCTGGCCGCGGGCGGGATCCTGAGACGTGAGAAACAGCACGGCGAAGCCGAATCCGGTGGCGGCGATGATCCAAAGGGGGCGTCGCCAATCGTTGGCCCCGAGCTGGCTGGCGGCCAACCCTCCCAGCAGGCCTCCGGCTCCTTGGGAAAGACCCCAAAAGCTGAGGGCGACGCCGCGACGATGGGGAGGAACGAAGTCCGATACGACGGAGAATCCGACCGAAGTAATGGAGCCGAATCCGATCGCCGCCCCGACCATCGCTGCGAATAGGGCGCCGTAGGTACCGGAGCTGGCAGCCCCGAAGACGCCGACAACCCAGATGATCGTTCCCCAGAAGAGCAAGTTCTTGCGACCGGTCCGATCGCCGAGATAGCCCCATAGCCCTGCTGTCACGGCTGTCACCAGGATGACCGCGGCCGTCAGCCCGCCCAATGCGGCTTCGGACACGCCAAGGTCTGCCGAGATCGGCAAGATCATGCTGGGAATCATCATGATGGCGGCGTTGTCGAGCGAGGCGAGCACGACGAATATCCCGATGGTCCAGAGTTTCTGCACGGCCGCATTGTGGCAGGCGGCCACCTGATATCGCGGGTGGTCCACGTGGCCTCCCGCTAGGGTCGCGTCCGATGCGCGTGCAGTTGATTTCGCCCAGAGATGCCGTGAACTTGCGGCGCCACGTTCTGCGCCCCGAGGCGACAACAGACGACGGGGTGGTTTATGCCGAGGACGACGAGGCGAGCACCGCAACGTATGGGTGTCTTGTCGACGATGTTCTGGTTTCGGTCGGCACCATCATGGAGGCCGATCATCCGTTGAACCCAGCGGCGGGGGACTGGCGGATTCGGGGCATGGCGACTGCCGACGGGTACCGCAGTCGCGGATGTGGCCAAAGCATCCTGGAGGCGTTGCTCAGGCACGCTACGACACGGGGTGGTCGACGGGTGTGGTGCAACGCCCGGGCGGATGCGGTTGCCTTTTACGCACGGGCCGGCTTTGAGACCCAAAGCGACATGTTTCTAACCGCAGGCGATCGGCCCCACTATTTAATGGATCTTCATCTCTCGGACGTTTCATAACTGGGTCGGGCGGGTACCCTTTGGTTGTGAACAACAACCTGAAAACCGTCGCTCTTCTCGGCTTCATGTCGGCGCTCGTTTGGTGGATAGGCATCACCCTGTTTCCCGACGGCGGAATCTACATTGGCCTGCTTTTCGCCGTGGGCATCAATGCCATCGCCTACTTCTTCTCAGACAAGATGGCGATCGCAGCAGCTCGCGCCAAACCGGTGGCAGACAACGAACTCCCCGAGGTCCAGTCGATGCTCAACCGGCTCGCCCAGTACATGGACATGCCCAAGCCGCGCTTGTACTACATCGACTCCCCTCAGCCGAACGCTTTCGCCACCGGCCGCAACCCGAAGAACGCCGTGGTCGCCGTAACGGCTGGGATCCTGCAACTCTTGACCCGGGACGAACTAGAAGGGGTGATCGCTCACGAACTCGCCCACGTGAAGAACCGCGACATCCTCATCTCGTCGATCGCGGCGATGTTGGCGGCCGCCCTCACGATCTTCGGGCGGATGGCATTGTTTACCGGTGGAGGTCGCGGTCGCGACAACAATCCGCTCTCCGGGATTCTGGCGCTCGCATCGATGATCGTCGCTCCGGTTGCCGCCATGATCATTCGGATGGCCATCTCACGATCGCGCGAATTTGAAGCCGACCAGACTGGAGCAACGGTCACCGGGCGACCCCTCAACCTGGCTTCGGCACTCGCCAAGATCAGTCAGGGGACTGCGCAGATTCCGATGCGGGTCAACCCGGCTGTCTCGCAACTGTTCATTTCCGACCCTCTCAAGGCATTCGGGGCTCGCCAGACGCTCGGACGACTGTTCTCGACCCACCCGCCTGTCGAAGAGCGGATCGCTCGGCTGACGAGCCAGTCCAGCGGGATGCGTTGATCGTTCTCTCTCAAGAAGACGCCACCATCGTGGCGATTGTCCTGACGTTGGTCGTTGCCGGGTGGGGTATGGCGACGTCGGTAATCTCGGCAGTGCGAGGGCCTGCGTGGGGCGTTGCCTTCATAACCCGTAGCCGGCGCCTCTGGCTGATGTTGGTGGTCGCCGGCGTAGGTTGGCTGTTCCTCGCCGAACCTCAATGGTTGGGATTCGTCGGCGCCTATCTGGGAGCCTCGGCCTGGTGGCTCGGGTCCGTCGTGCGACGCAGAACGTCGGCGTTACTGGAAATCGGTGAAGGGCATTCGGTGCCAGGGATGCGCCAAGCTCAGGTTTTGCGGTGGACTGGCTACGGCATGGGGGGAGTGGCGGTCGTCATTGGCTACGCAGCCCAACTGGCCTGGGAACAGTTTCGCCCGCTGGCCATCGCATCGGGTTTGTTTGCCCTTTCTGCACTCGCCGCCGGCTTGTTCCTCGTCGTCCGGGCTCAAAATCTCCAACCCGACGACCAGATGGAGTGAGGGTTCTAGACTCAATTAGGCCACTGACGCAGAATTGCTAATCTAACCTCCGCCCGAGAGCAGTCTCGGTCTGCCGGGATGCCCGAGCGGTCAAAGGGAGCAGACTGTAAATCTGCCGGCTACGCCTTCGGAGGTTCAAATCCTCCTCCCGGCACGAATCTCCGGTTGTCGGGGATCGACTACAACTTACGCCTCCTTAGCTCAGTTGGTAGAGCGCATCCATGGTAAGGATGAGGTCTCCGGTTCAAATCCGGAAGGAGGCTCTGGCTTTCGGGAGAAAGCCAGACAAACCAGCAGTGTCACGACGTTGAACCAGTGTTCGCGCCGAACACGAGGCGGCGTAGCTCAGTTGGTAAGAGCGCTCGACTCATAATCGAGAGGTCGGCAGTTCAAGTCTGCCCGCCGCTACGGAAATAGCTAGGTGTAAAACAGCTTTCAGCTATCAGCTGTCTGTGCCACGGTACGGAGAGCTGACGGCTGACAGTACGCCTAGTCGTTCCAACGAAATGTCAGAGCCACGCAAAAGGAGAATCGGCATGGCCAAAAGTAAGTTTGAGCGGACAAAGCCGCACGTAAACGTAGGAACGATGGGTCACATCGACCACGGTAAAACCACGCTGACTGCCGCCATCACCAAGGTGCTGGGCGATCGCATTCCTGGTTCGCCGGTATACGCATTCGACGAGATTGACAAGGCGCCAGAAGAAAAAGAGCGTGGTATCACCATCTCGATTTCTCACGTTGAGTATGAGACGAGTAATCGTCACTACGCCCACGTGGACATGCCAGGACACGCTGACTACATCAAGAACATGATCACCGGTGCGGCCCAGGTCGACGGTGCCATTCTCGTGGTGTCAGCGGCCGATGGCCCGATGCCCCAGACCCGTGAGCATGTGTTGCTTGCCCGTCAGGTCGGCGTGCCCCACATCGTCGTGTTCTTGAACAAGACCGATATGGTTGACGACGAAGAGCTGCTGGAGCTCGTCGAGCTCGAGGTTCGAGAGCTTCTCAGCGAATACGAATTCCCCGGTGACGACGTTCCCGTCGTCCGCGGATCAGCGCTCAAAGCCCTCGAGGGCGATGAGGCGGCTGCCCAGCAGATCATGGAACTCATGGACGCGGTGGATGACTATGTCGCCGAGCCAGAGCGTGACACCGACAAACCGTTCCTCATGTCGATCGAGGACGTGTTCTCGATCACCGGTCGTGGAACTGTGGTGACCGGTAAGGTCGAGCAGGGCATCCTGAAGGTGAACGAAGAGGTCGAGATTGTCGGCATCAAGGCCACCAAGAAGACGGTTGCCACGGGTATCGAAATGTTCCGCAAGTTGCTCGACGAAGCTCGTGCCGGTGACAATGTGGGTGTCCTCATCCGCGGCATCGGCAAGGACGACGTAGAGCGTGGACAGGTGCTCGCCAAGCCAGGTTCGATTACTCCTCACACCGAGTTCGAGGCTTCGGTCTACGTTCTCACCCGTGACGAGGGTGGTCGCCAGAACCCGTTCTTCGCCGGATACCGTCCGCAGTTCTACTTCCGTACGACCGACGTCACCGGTTCGGTGACCCTGCCAGCAGGAACCGAAATGGTCATGCCGGGCGACAACACGGAAATGACCGTGGAACTCATCGCCCCGATCGCCATGGAAGAAGGCCTCAAGTTCGCCATCCGTGAAGGTGGCCGCACCGTCGGTGCCGGCTTCGTCACCAAGGTGATCAAGTAGCTCGATAGTTGAGCAATCGCAGCTCCCGGGCGGGACATTGTTCCGCCCGGGTTCTGCAAAACCGAAGGAAACCAGAGCATGCCCTCTGACAAACGTCCGGCCATCACGCTGGCTTGCGAAACGTGTAAACGACGCAACTACGTGACGACCAAAAACAAGTCCAACACCAAAGAGCGCTTGGAACTCTCCAAGTATTGTCAGTGGTGTCGGAGCCATACCGCCCATAAAGAAACTCGCTAGCCGGAACGGGGCCGTTTGGCCTCGTTTTCCGTTTCGTCATACGTTGCGAGCGATTCTCCAATAGTGCTTCTCGCAGCACTCGGCGTGATACTTTCGTGATTCTCAAACCACACGATTGTCGTTAGTGATACCGTGTCCGCACTGAACCTGCGGGTGGACAATGTGGGTCTCAAAAAGAGGACGGCCAACGGCCGTCCTCTTTGTTTTGCGACAACGAACCCGTTTCGTATGCTGCGAGTGCCAAGCCCCGTCGTCGGTCTCCTCAGCCAGCGAACTACGGGGTCGGTCCCCCCCCAGCGAGAAGCGAATGTTCGCTCCGGGGGTCGCGGTGCGGGGGTCGGTCTTCCTCCCAGCGAGAAGCGAGTGTTCGCTCCGGGGGTCGCGGTGCGGGGGTCGGTCCCCCCAGCGGAACGAAGTGGAGCGTCCGGGGGGAAGGTACCTGCGGCCCGGAGGGCCGGAGGTAGGGAGGCTCGTTCCTCTCTCCGAGCACGTAACGCAAACTTCGTTCCTCTCCGAGCATGAAAGCCCAACTCAGTTCTCCACTCTCGAGCTGGTCGGCCTTCGGCCCTGGGAACCGACATCACCGAACGAGCCGAGCTTTGCTGGGGGTTGTTGCGACGACTTGGCTACTGTGGACTGGTGAGCATTGATCATCTGGCGGGGAAGTCATATGGGCCGTTCGCTGTGGCGATTACGCCCCAGCGGGTCCGTGCCTACGTTTCGGTCACCGGTGATGATCCGATTCGCTGGACCGATGTTGCTCCTCCCTCGATCGCCTCCATTGCCTTATTCGCCGCAGCACCAGAATTCCTGTTCGGATCCGACGTTGGGGACTACAACCGGATCCTGCTGCACTCCGATCAGAAGTTCGAGTGGCATCGGCCGGTGCAGGTTGGATCAGAGCTGGCGGTCACCGGAACAGTCGACCGGATCCGCGAACGGAATGGAATGGCCTTCGTGTCGTTTAGCGCTGGCGTGGTCGATCATCATGGTGAACCGGTCATTTCTTCAGCATCGACGTTCATCATGTCGCCTGAAGCGCCGCCGGCCAGCGAAGCCGAACAACCCGAACCTGACGTCCATCGGCGTGGAGACAATGACGTCGTTCGCCCCGCCCACATCCCTGGATCGGGGATGGATATTGCTCCAATCTCGAAATCAGCCAGCCGGTCCGATCTCGTCAGGTATGCCGCGGCGTCCGCTGATTTCAACCCGATCCATTGGGACCACGCCACGGCCCGAGCCGGAGGTTTGCCGCGGGTCATCTGCCACGGGCTGATGATGGCCGCCTGGATGTTTCAGGCCGCCGCCCGCTACACCGACCAAGACCTTCCCCTCGCCCAAGCCACTTTACGCTTTAAGAAGCCTGTCTTGGCCGGCGATAGCGCCACGATCGAAGGTACCGTATCAGCCATGGACGCCGCACAAGCACAGCTGGATCTGACCCTGGCTTCTGCCGGGGAGGTCTGCATCACCGGCCAGATCCGGATGAACCGATGAGCCTGCACCCGGTCGAGCCGGACAAACTTTGGGTCATCGCCGCCCGGAGCGGCGACCGTGATGCGTTCAGGATGCTCGTAGAACAGAACCAGCGTGACGTGTACACCCTGGCGGTTCGGCTGGTATCGGACTGCCACCTCGCAGAAGACGTCGCCCAAGAGACGTTCGTTCGGGCTTGGAGGGCTCTGCCCAATTTTCGCGGTGACTCGGCCTTTTCGACATGGCTGTATCGCATCACCGTCAATACGGCGTGGACGCACCGCGGTCGCCAGAAACGCCACCGGCACGCCGACATCGACGATGTGCCCGCCATCGCGGATGAAACCCGACGGCACAACCCGGGGCATCTCGACGAGACTTTGCACCTCCCGGAGGCACTCGGGGAAGCACTCAACTCCCTGTCGGCCGAACAACGGATGGTGGTCGTTCTCAAAGACGTTGAAGGCTGGTCGCACAACGAGATTGCCGAGCTACTCGACATTACGACCGGGGCAGCCAAAGTCAGGCTTCACCGCGCCCGGCGGAGACTTCGGACGCTCCTGGCGGACGTGGACTGGTGAACCTCGACCGGATAGGTGCAGCAGCGGCCTCACGGACCTATCAGATCCGATGCAAGGGCGTGCGCATGTTGCTTCCCGAATATATCGGGTCATCTTCTCCTTTGCCCGAATCGATCGCCACCCATCTGTCTTCATGTTTGGTGTGTCGGGTTGAAGCAGATCGGCTTCGACAGGTTGCCGAGCTCCTCGCCGAAGGTCGCCAGTCGTCGTGGACGCCACCATCCACTCTCGTCGATGCGGTCATGGCTCGCCTCGACGAGAAAGTGGAGTCTCGTATCATGGGTAGACTGGTCGTAGCAGGAGCTGTCGCGGTGGGACTTGGAGTCGTTGTCGCGGTGGCTGCAACTAGGCGAAGTTCGGCGGCTTTGGCCGCGCAGTTTGATTCGTGAGCCGATCTCGGCTTTACAGTTCGACCATCGGATTCGTATACTTGCATCCCGCGCCTGAAATTCCCCTCTATATAGGGGTGTAGCTCGAACTGGCAGAGCGCCGGTCTCCAAAACCGGAGGTTGTGGGTTCGAACCCCACCACCCCTGCTTCACGGACAGAATAAGGAAACAACAAGACCATGAACCGAGATCAACGCCGCATCCAAGATCGGGAGCAACGGCGTCTTGAACGTGCCGAACAGCAGGCCAAAGAAGCGCAGGCTGGAAAGTCAGCCGTTCAGCGCGCCGCCGCCAAGCGCGGTGCGCCTGCTGTGGCTGCGAAAAAGAAGGATCCGTTCCTCAAGCGTATCTGGCATTTCCTCAAAGAGGTCCGGGCCGAGCTCAAGCGGGTGTCTTGGCCGACTCGGGAGCAGATGGTCGCCTTCACCGCCGTAACGATGATTACGACCGTTGCCATCACCGCATTCATTTTTGCCATTGATATTGGGTTCAAAGAGGGTCTTCTGTACATCTTGGAGTTGGGACTATGAGTGACATCGCGCAGGACGACGCGGTCGACGAGACCGTAGAGGCTCCCGCGGCTGACGGGCTAGACGCGGTCGACGCACCGGTTGAACCGGCTCCCGCCGACGACATCACGGTTGCTCCCGAGGACGCCGAAGAAGCTCCGGATACGGATGCTGCGGCTGCACCAGAAGCTACTGACGACGCCGAGCCGATCGTGCCACCGGCCCCACCGAAGCCAGTCAGCCCCTACGACAAACAGGGCGACTGGTATGTGATCAACTCGTACTCCGGCTACGAGAACAAGGTCAAGATGAACCTTGAGACGCGCGCCAAGTCCATGCATCTGGAAAATCGTATTTTTGAAGTCGTCATCCCCATGGAGGACGTCATTGAGATCAAGAACGGCAAGAAGGAGACCGTGCAGCGCAAGTCGTTGCCCGGTTACGTTCTGTGTCGGATGTACCTCGACGATGACACGTGGTATGCCGTGCGTAATACTCCCGCCGTAACCGGTTTCCTGGGCTCCGGCACCAAACCAGTCCCGCTGTCACGCCGCGAGGTGGAACGGTTCCTTGGAGGAGCCGAAGTGGACGAAGAGGTGAAAGCACCCCAGTTCAAACCCGAGTGGGAAATGGGCGACTCGGTTCGTGTGGTCGTCGGTCCGTTCGCAGATTTCAACGGCATCATCGAATCGATCAACCTCGACCAGTCCAAGGTCACCGTGTTGGTCGACATCTTCGGGCGAGATACGCCGCTCGAGTTAGGTTTCACAGACATCCAGAAGAACTAGCAACATTTCGGGTAGGGCCTTGGCCCTACCTTCAGATCCGGTCCGGTGAGGGCGTCCTGCTCAGACGTCGCCACCAGCTTCTGATGGGTATCTGAGAAGTAACCACACATTCGAGTCAAGGAAACACATATGGGTCGCAAAAGACTGATGACCGTAATCAAGTTGCAGATCCCGGCTGGCCAGGCCAGCCCGGCTCCGCCCGTCGGACCGGCGCTCGGTCAGCATGGCGTCAACATCATGGACTTCGTGAAGGCCTACAACGATGCAACGGCGAAGCAGACCGGGACGATCATCCCGGTGGAGATCTCGGTGTTCGAAGACCGGTCGTTCACCTTCATCACGAAGACGCCGCCAGCCCCGGTTCTCTTGCGCCAGGCCGCCCGACTCGAGAAGGGTTCTGCCACGCCGCACGCCGTCAAGGTGGGAAGTGTCACCCGTGATCAGGTCCGTCAAATCGCCGAAACGAAGATGATCGACCTCAATGCCAACGACATTGACGCGGCGATGAAGATCATCGAAGGTACTGCCCGCTCGATGGGCATCACCGTTTCTGGCTGACGGCTGATCCTTCGGATCAGCTTTCAGTTTTGGCTTGCCAAAACTGAAAGCCTCGCAGGTCGGCTCCGCTGAACTGCGAGATTTGAACAGAGAAACATACGTGGGAGGCTCACGCCGCTTGCACCACAGCCTGATTCTTCGAATCAGGAAGCAGTTTCGGCTTCGCCGAACCTGCACAATAGAAGAAACGTCTAGGTGGGAGGCTCACGCCGTTCGGACCACAAGGAGAAGTGATTATGGCCGGAAAGAAGACGGTCGAAGCCAAGAAGCGTTATGACGACATGAACGAGTACTCCCCGAGCGAGGCACTCGAACTGGTGAAATCCCTCGCGTCAGCGTCGTTTGATGAGACTGTCGAAGTCGCCTTTCGGCTTGGGATTGACCCCCGGAAGGCCGACCAGTTGGTCCGCGGCACGGTGTCGCTTCCGCATGGGACTGGCAAAACGGTTCGAGTCGCGGTCATCACATCGTCGGACAAGCAAGCTGAGGCCGAAGCGGCCGGCGCCGACCTCGTCGGTGGTGAAGAACTTGTTGCAGAGCTCACCGCTGGTCGAGCGCTCGATTTTGATCTCATGATCGCCTCGCCAGACATGATGGCCAAGGTCGGTACGCTCGGTCGGGTTTTGGGTCCCCGTGGTTTGATGCCCAACCCGAAAGCCGGAACGGTTACCCAGGACATTGGCAAAGCCGTCACCGAATTCAAGGGTGGTCGCATCGAGTACCGCAACGACAAGTTCGGAAACATCCATGTTCCGATCGGCAAGGTCTCGTTCGATGCCGAGAAGCTGGTCGAAAACTTCGCAGCCGTCTCCGGCGAACTCAGCCGGGCCCGCCCGGCATCTTCCAAAGGTGTCTACATGCGCAATATTTCGGTGTCCTCGACGATGGGACCGGGGATCCGGGTTCAGACGACGGGACCGAGGAAGGTCTAGATCTTCATTCCGGACCCTCGCGTTGGCGAAGTGGCCGACACATAGACGCTACAGAGACGATACGAAGAACGCCCGGGCTGCGGACCGGGCGTTCTTCGTATGGGGATGACTCGTGCAGCCAGTGTTCTTGGCGTTGCCAGAAGGTGGTCGCAACCGTGCAGGGTAGGGTCCACAGTTGCTCTGAGAGAGTGGTCCCTCCAGCGTTCGCCCGACCGTTTCTGTCTGCGTGAGGAAAGGTCTTATCGATTTCTGCTGTCTGGTGCCTTTCCTGGTCGATCCCCGCCCGGTGTGATGCCCCGGGTCTTTCGTATTCTGACTATCGCGCCTTGTCCACAGGCTGTCTACCGTCAATTTGGCGCATACCCACCGCGCGTGATCTTTCGGATAAAATCAGCCCCAGGTGGTCACCGCGCGTGAGGGCGCGCAAAGAAAATCTGTGGATATGACACAGGTCGGCCATACCGGTAAGCTGTCTTCAACAACTCCAAGCCTGGTCACAAGACCAGTCTTCGACCCCAGACCGTAGGACCCCGCAGGGGCGTAAGAGAGCCGAAACGCTCATCCAACGCAGGTTGAAGCCTCCTCTGAGGTTCTTCGTTCTGTGGTCGAAGAACCTTTTCCTATTGAGGAGGAGTCTATGCCACGACCTGAGAAGGTCCAGGCAGTTGAAGAGATCAGAGATCGGTTCGGATCTGCGCGAGCGACCTACCTGGCGGAATATCGCGGGTTGAGCGTTACGCAACAGCAGAAGCTCCGCCGGGAGCTTCGGGCTGCCGGTGGTGAGTTCAAGGTCGTCAAGATGTCGCTCGCTCGTCGGGCTGCAGACGAGCTTGGCTTCGATTTTGGCGACGATCTGACCGGCCCAACCGGTTTGGCTTTCGCTGACACAGATGCCGTTTCCATCGCCAAGGTCCTCCGGGACTTTGCGAAGGAGAATGACGCGCTGGTCATCAAGTCGGGTGTTCTCGGTGTTGAGGTATTGACGCCAGAATCCGTGACGAAACTCGCCGACATTGAGCCGCGCGAAGTGCTGCTGGCCAAGATTGCCGGTGCTGCCAAAGCGCCACTGGCCAACCTTGCCGGCATGCTCGGATCGTTCACTCGCGATGCCGCATCGATGTTCTCGCAACTGCTTGAAAAGAAAGAAACCGACCCCGCTGCTGAAGAAGCGCCAGCCCCGGAAGCGGCTGCTGCTCCTGAAGAAGTAACCGCACCTGAACCGGCCGCTGAAGCTGTCGAAGAAGTGGCGACCGAAACAGAGCCCGAGGCGCCAGTCGCCGAGGCCGCCGAGGAGGAATAACCATGGCGAAAACGAAGATGAGTACTGACGACCTTTTGGACGTCTTTGGAGAAATGACCGTTCTTGAACTCAAGGATTTCTTGGACGCATTTGAAGAGAAGTTCGATGTAACCGCAGCTGCGCCGATGGCGATGGCAATGGCTCCGGCTGCGGCCGGCGAAGTTGCCGCCGAGGAGGAGAAGGACGAGTTCGATGTTGTCCTGACCAGCCCTGGTGACAAAAAGATCCAGGTCATCAAAGAGGTTCGTGGAATAACGAACCTCGGTCTCAAAGAGGCCAAGGATCTCGTCGAAGCCAACGGCACGGTGCTCGAAGGCGCCAGCAAGGAAGATGCCGAGAAGGCCAAGGCGACCCTCGAGGCTGCCGGCGCCAGCGTCGAACTGCGCTAGTTCGATTCTCTCGCAATGAAAAGGGCCCGGCTCCGGCCGGGCCCTTTGTATGGCCCACCCCCT
>JAOUMT010000274.1 GCA_029881355.1 Acidimicrobiia bacterium
AGGTGACGATTGGGGCTCTCGTGACGAAAGCGGTGGCCCTGAGGCAGAGGGATCCGTCGGCTGCGTTGCGTCTCGCCCAGCAGGCCATCGAGATCGAAGCCGAGCATCTCGTCATGCCGGCATTTCGGGTCATCGCCGGAGACCTCGTGGCGCTCGTCAGGGCCGACCAGCACCCCGAAGATTCAGCTCGAATCCTCGGCTCGGGCCGGGGACTACGCGATCGGCTCGGATTTGCCGGGCTCTGGTGGGCAAGCGAGCTGCACGAGGAAGCCTGCTTGGCGACCCAGAGCCGCGGAATCGACTTTGACGCCACTTACGAACAGGGCAAGGAGCTGGCCGCTTCCGAAGTGCGGCGGCTCGTCCTGGCCACATATGAAGGGAGTTCGGTATGACCAAAAAAGTATGCATCATCGGGGGCGGCATCGCCGGAGTCGGGGCCTGGTGGACCCTCGCCCAGAATGGTCAACCGGGCCAGGAGTGGGATGTCACGATCATCCACAATGGTGCCCGCTACGGCGGCCACGCTCTCACTGTTCCAGTCCAACACAACGGTGCCACCATCGACGTCGACACTGGCGTGCAGTTCGTTGTTCCGTTGCTGTATCCGAACATCGATGCGCTCGTGAAAGTCCCCGGGATTGCCGAACAGGTCCCGTACCAGGCGTACGACGACTTGAAGGTTGCATGCGGGTTTCCCCGCAAAGGCGGCCAACCGCAGAACTGGGGAAACTTCGATGCCTATCGAACCGGACCCAACTTCGCCATGTACACCGACACGATGTACAACAACGCCAAACGGTTCCAGGACTTCATTGACCTGGCCCTGCTCGAAGGGTGGGGCAGCAAATCGCTTGCAGAGTATTTCGACACGCTCAAGGTGCCGTACGAAGACCAAGACGACTTCCTCGCCTATTTCATCGATCCCTATCTGAGCATCATCAACGGCTACGGAGCGACGCTCAGCCGCCAAGTGACCTTCGACGATCTTGTGCCACTATTCGCCCATGTGCCCGGCATCTGGCCCGGTCTCGGCAGCTTCACCCATCCTGGAGCCGGCTACCGGCGGTTCGTGAAAGGAGCCTCGTCGTTGGTCGAGGCGCTCGCCGATCAGGCTCGATCACTCAAACCGGCCAAGGAGCTACTCAACACGACTGTCATGGGCGTCGTGCCGGCTGATCCGCTTCCCGGTCCGGTCACCGTTACGTGGGGGAGCGGACAGAACCCCGTCATGTCCGACACGTTCGACAAGGTGATCATTACCACCGACATGGAAGCGACCGCCTCCCTGCTTAACAACGGCAACAACACGACGATCTGGGACTCGCTGTACTCGAAGTATCTGAGCGCCAAGGATTGGCCGCTGCTACCCGGAAAGTGCTACATCCACACCGACATCGACATGTTGTCACCCGACCTTCGTGACCAGGAAGAAACGCTCCAGTTCACGGCCTACTACGCACCTCAATCGGCCGATCCCGGCTACGACATGTTCAAGACCTATACGACGTATATCGAGAAGAACCTGCATGACGAAGCAAACGCCGATGGCCTCTACCTAACCATGTACGGCTACATCCCCGACCCGGCCAAGGGGGACATCGTTCCCAAACCGGAAACGGTCCTGTTCGAGGAAGTGTGGACTCACGGCATGTGGCTACCGACGTTCATGCTGCCGGCCAAACAGAACCTGCATCACGCCCAGGGCAAAGGCGTCACGCTCAGCTACCCCGGCCAACTCGACACCGGCATCTATTTTGCCGGAAACAATACGACTGCTGACTCGATGGAACATGCGTTCATATCGGGGGCGGTCATTGCCAACTACGCCTTCGGCAGTCCGTATCCGCTTGACAGCTTGCTCGGTTTCGGCATGTATGAATTGTTCTACAAGGAGTTCATGTTCCCGGCGGCGTCAGTGTCGGCGAAGAAGGCCCGCCTGGCCGAAAGCCATCGTCAGTAGTCGATATCGAGGCCCGACAGGGTCTCCTGGATGACGTCGAGAGCCCGGGAGTGTTTCATCAAAACGCCCATGCTTCCGGAGATTTTGATCTTGCCGGTCATGAAGCCCATCTGATTCGACAGGGTTCCCTGGGACAGCTTCGCCGACGTCTTGTACGAGTTGCGAATGGTGGCGTCGGCGTCGGGCAGATGACCGCGCCCGATTTCAACCTTGCCATCCTTGACGCTGATGTAATGCTCGAAGTCGCCGTCCGGCCCGTCGGAAACCTCAAAAGCCATTGCCAGCGTGAGGCCATCGACCGCCGCCGCAACCTCGGCCGATTCTTCCAGGGCGACGTTGCCAGCCGCCATGTACTCATCGCTTAGATACTGAACGCCCACGCTCTGCTGCTCCTTGCCGGTTGGCTTATCGTACGCCGCCTACGCACCCGAGGGCGTGACCGTCACACTCCGGGTAGCTCATAACGTGTCGACCAGTTGGCGCGCAAACGTGGAGCGTAGGAGGTGTTCAAACGACTCAAGTGGATCTGAATCGTAGGACGGATCGAACGACGCCTGGTCATACTCGGCGCAGAAGCGCACGGTGTCGTCATACCAACGATGGTCCCGGAATGCGTCGCGGGCATTGGGATCGCCGCCATAGTGATGGGCGTAGTAGACGCCCTGGAACAGACCGTGGTGCAAGCAGATCCAATGAACCCGGTCCGAGACGTAGGGCCGAATGATCGCAGCAGCCGCCTGCGAATGATTGGCCGGGGCGATCATGTCGCCAACGTCGTGCAACAAAGTCATGAAGACGTAGTCATCGTTTTCGCCGGCTCGGCGAGCACGGGTGGCGGCCTGAAGGGAGTGTTCCAGGCGGGTCACCAGGTACGGACCCGGTTCATCCATCTCCCGCAACCAGCCCAGCACCCGGTCGGGATACGTGGCAAATTCGGCGTCTTCGACCGACTTGAGGTACCGGTACTGCTCGGCGGTGCCGTCCGCCATCTGGGTAAACGAAACCTGCTCCACGGCCCGGAGACTACCGCGACCGCAGCACGCACATGGTCTCATTCCGTACAAAGTGGTCTAGGTCGACCCGCCCATCGTCGGTCGTTGATGGGCGACTGGCGGGAGAACGTGCCGGACATGGCGC
>JAOUMT010000084.1 GCA_029881355.1 Acidimicrobiia bacterium
CCCAAACGGCCGTGGCCGCTTGGGGCACGAAGCCGACGAACCAGGCCTCGGTGAAGTTCTGGTGGGTCCCGGTCTTGCCGCCCTGGGGACGACCGATGTTGGCGCGCGGGGCAGTACCGCTAACCGGGACGATTTCGAGCGGCTGCCGAGCCGCGGCGATAACGGCCGCGTCCACCGTTTGGATCCGTTTGACCTCATGCTGATAGCTGATGCCACCGGCCGGATCGGTGATCGACTCGATCAGATAGCTCTGTGCCCACGACCCGTTTGTCGAGAAGTTGGTGTACGCCGAGGCCATCTCCAGCGGTGAGACCTCTCCAACACCGAGGGTGATGGCCGGCACGGCGGGGAGGGGAGATTTGATTCCCATTCGGTTGGCAACATCGACGATGTTTTCCGGGCCGATCTCGACCGAGACTCCGGCGTAGACGACGTTGACCGAGTTGTACGTTGCGTCAAAGAGTCGCATCAGGCCGGATCCGCCCCCGCCGGCATTACTGACCTTCCAGATCTGGCCACCCCCGATCTCGAACTCTTTGGGGCTCGTCGAGTCCCAGAACGAGTTCAGCGACTTGCCTTGCTCGAGGGCGGCCACCAGCGTGAAGGGCTTGAACGACGATCCGGGGTTTCGTTTGCCTTGCGTGGCGAGGTCGAATTGTTGTTCGCCGAACGGCAATCCCGACGCCATGACCAGGATGGCACCGGTCTTGGAATCGACCGTAGCGATGGCGCCGGTGGGTGCTTCTTCTTCGGGGTCTGCGGGGGTCGGTAACCAGTTGTGCAGGATATCGTTGGCGGCGTTCTGTAGGTCCAGGTCGATCGTGAGCCAGATGTTCAGCCCGCCACCTCCGTGACAATCGACCGCGTCGGCCGGGCACCCGAAGATCGCTTGTTTACGTTCGTCGCGGGTATCCCCGAGGAATGCGAACTCGGGATCCTCAAGGAGTCGACGCTTCACTTCGGCGACGACGTGGTCGGCGGGGCTGGTGAAGGTCTTGGGTGGAGCGATGGACATGTTCTCAGCGATGGCCGCCTTGTACTGCGCTTCGGTAATGAAGTCGGCTTCGAGCATTTCTGCGATCACGCTGTTGCGTCGGTCCAGTGTGGTCTCAGGATTTGAACGGGGGCTGTAGATGGATGGGTTGCGGGGGAGGACCGCCAGCGTCGCTGCCTCGGCAATCGTCAACTCGTCGAGTTCTTTGTCGAAGAACTCACGACCGGCGGCTCGGACGCCGTAGGCGCTCGACCCGAAGTAGACAGAATTGAGGTAGAACTCCAGGATCTGCTCCTTGGAATACCTTCGTTCCAGTTCGATGGCCGTCACGGCCTCACGGAGTTTCCGCTCGTAGGAAATCTCGTCTCCAACGAAGGTCTTTTTGACGACTTGCTGGGTGATGGTGGATCCGCCTCGCTGGGTGTCCGAGCCGAGGTTGTCGATGAAGGCTGAGGCGATGGCGCTCCAGTCGACGCCAGGGTGAACGAAGAAGTCAGAGTCCTCGGCAGCCAGTATGGCGTTGATCATCACATCGGGAATGTCCTCAAACCGGGCAGGCTCGGAAACAATGCCGTCGTGTAACTCGGCGAGGAGTGTGCCGTTCGACGCATAAATGCGCGACACACGGGACAAGTCAGGAAAGTTGAGAGCGTCGCCGTCGACGTCGGGGATCACGGCCGCCTCGACGTCAACCATCACGCCGTGGGCGGTTGTTGCCGCCATGAACGAGAAGAGTCCCACCCACGATGCCGTCAAAACACTGATGGAGAGGAGGATCGCCGTAGCGACAAACCATTTGCCGCGCCGCTCGCGGCGTTCTAGCTGATGGAGGCTGGTCGTCATAAGGATATCCAACGAAGGGGGCTCGGGAAAAGTTGCCGGTAACGTGTAACTTTACCGAGTCGGAGATCTTAGATCATGTCAAGCGGAATCAGGCGCACAAGTAGTGGTATCGAGATCGATGCCGTCTATGGACCTGAGCGGCGCATCGACCAGTCCCGAATCGGAGAACCCGGTCACTACCCGTTCACCCGGGGTCCGTATCCATCTATGTATCGGGGACGTCCTTGGACGATGCGCCAGTACGCTGGATTTGGCACCGCCGCTGACACCAACCAGCGGTTCAAAGCTCTCTTGGAAGCTGGCCAGACTGGCCTTTCCGTAGCTTTCGATTTGCCTACGCAGATGGGTTACGACTCGGACCATCCGATGGCGTCGGGCGAAGTGGGCAAGGTAGGAGTGGCGATCGATACCATCGACGACCTGCGGATCCTCTTTCGTGAATTGCCGCTTGATCAGGTGAGCACCTCAATGACGATCAACTCGACGGCGGCCATTTTGCTCGTTGGCTACCAACTCGTGGCCCAGGAACGAGGGATCGCACCGGCGTTGCTGCGGGGCACCATTCAGAATGATCTGCTCAAGGAGTACATCGCCAGAGGAACGTACATCTTTCCGCCTCGTCCGTCGATGCGGGTGGTCACCGATCTCTTTGCCTATTGCGCTGCGGAGCTCCCGGCGTGGAACACGATCTCGATCTCGGGATATCACATTCGTGAAGCGGGTTCGACTGCCGCTCAAGAGTTGGCTTTCACGCTTAGCAATGGCCTGGCCTACGTGGAAGCTGCCGTAGCTTCGGGTCTCGACGTCGACGACTTCGCTCCTCGCCTGTCGTTCTTTTGGAATGGTCATAATGATTTCTTCGAGGAGGTCGCCAAGTATCGGGCGGCTCGTCGTATATGGGCTTCGCTGATGCGCGACCGGGTCGGGGCCAAGAGCGAGGACTCCTGGCGGATGCGGTTTCATACCCAAACTGCCGGCAGCACGCTGACCGCTCAGCAGCCACTGAACAACGTGGTCCGCACCACGGTCCAGGCATTGGCTGCGGTTTTGGGCGGCACCCAGTCGCTGCATACGAATGCCTTCGATGAAGCCCTCGGGCTTCCGACCGAGGAGTCGGCAACCGTCGCACTGCGTACCCAGCAGATACTTGCGAGCGAATCGGGAGTGACCAACACCGTCGATCCCTTGGCGGGTTCGTACTTCGTGGAGACGCTTACCGATGATCTGGAGTCGGCCACCTGGGAGATCATCGGTCAGATCGATGCGGCGGGTGGTGCGCTGGCCGCGGTCGAGCAGGGCATTCAAAAACGCCAGATCGAGCAGTCCGCCTATGAGGCTTCTCTACGGTTGGAATCCGGGGAGGACGTGGTGGTGGGAGTAAACGCCTATATGGTCGACGAACCGGCGCCGCTCGTGGGGGGAACGGTCGATCCTCAATTGGAGAAGGACCAGGTAGCTGCAGTTCGACGGCATCGCTCGGCTCGTTCGGACCGGGCGGTTACGGACCGGCTTGCCGAACTGGTCTCGGTGGCGGCAGGTACCGGGAACGTGGTGCCGCCCATACGGGCGGCGTTCGGGGCAGGCGCGACGTTGGGTGAGATTTCGGATGCCCTTCGATCGGTCTTTGGAACCTATTCCGAATAGTGCGGTTGGTCCGACGGCGGTTCGCATCTACGCTTATGCGCCCCTAGCTATGAGGTCGAGTGTCAGGCGATAGTCCCATTAGGTTTTTGATCATCGGCGGTGGACCGGCGGGCACCATGGCGGCGACCGTGGCGGCATCACTCGGTGCGGACGTAACGCTGGTGGAGTCATCGATCATTGGGGGGGCGGCCCACTTGTGGGACTGCATCCCATCGAAGACGATGGTCGCCTCGTCGATCCGGATGAACTCTATTCGTAACGCCGAAAAGCTCGGCTTCGCAGCAGATCAGAGCCCGGTGGATCTCAAACGTCTGGCGGCTCGTATGGACACCATCGCCACTGATCTATCAGAGAACACGTCCGAGGTTCTCGAAGATCAGGGGGTCCGTCTGATCATGGGGCGGGGCCGCTTCGTTGGCCCACATCAGGCGATCGCAACCACCGCAGAAGGCGACATTGATATCGGGTTTGATGTAGCACTCATTTCCACCGGCTCGGCACCCAGGGTTCCCGACTGGGCAACCGTCGACCGAACCAGGATCCTCACGACCCGCGACGCCTATCACTTGGGCGAGGTACCCGAGCACATGATCGTGATCGGTTCGGGCGTCACCGGCGTCGAGTTCGTGAGTATCTTTGCGTCGATGGGGTCCCGGGTCACCCTTCTGGTGAGCCGCCAACAGGTCCTGCCGCATCGTGACGCCGAGGTCGCTGCGGCCCTTGAGGAGGACTTTCTCGAACGAGGAGTGAAACTCCTCAAAGGTGCCAGAGCCATCGGAGCCGTCGTTACCGACGATGGCGTCGTCGTTACCGCCGATGATGGAAGGTCAGTCACGGGCTCGCATGTTCTGCTGGCGATTGGATCTATTCCGCTGACCGCCAACCTGGGCCTGGAGGCCGCCGGGGTCGAAGACGACGGTGGCTACGTCCCTGTCGACGAATTTCAACGAACCAATGTTCCCCATATCTACGCAGCCGGGGACGTGACTGGCAAGCTGCCACTGTCATCGGTGGCATCGATGCAAGGGCGCAAGTTGGCCCGCCATGCGCTCGGCTACCAGGTCAAACCGCTTGACTACTCAAAGGTCGCCCAGGCGATTTTCGCCGAACCCGAAATCGCTTCGGTAGGACTTGAGGAGGCAGACCTCGCCGCGGCCGGCAGGAGGATCCGCAGCACCAAGGTTCCTTTTGCGTCGAATAGCCGATCGGTCATTCAAGGCCAGGAGCGTGGGTTTGTGAAAGTGTTTTCGGACCCTGCCACTCACGAGGTGCTGGGAGGTACGATTGTCGGCCATCGGGCGTCGGAGCTGATCGGCATTCTCGCTCTGGCCGTACAAGGGCGACTCCACGTCGAGACACTCGTCGAGACGCTCATGGTTCACCCATCGTTGTCGGAAAGCTTGACCGAAGCGGCCGATTAACGCGGCGATTCGCTATCGGACGATGGCGATGACCTGGCCGGGGGTAACCGTGTCGCCTGCCTGGGCGCGGAGTTCAACCACCTCGCCGGTGATCGGCGACTTGACCTCGTTCTCCATTTTCATGGCTTCGAGTACGCAGATCGGTGTGCCTTCCTGGACCCGGTCACCCGCCACCACCGTCACTTTTACGATGGTGCCTTGCATCGGGGCGGCGATCACACCGGCATCGATGCCGTCAGCCTCTTTTCCGGACTTGGCGAGCTTCGGTGGTCGGCGACGGGCCGAGGGTCGCCGATCAGAACTAGACACCGCAGCTTCGGGAGCCCAGAACGTCACATCGAATCGCCGGCCTCCGACTTCAACCGTCATGGTACGTTGGCTGGTTGCCTCGTCGGTTGGAAGCGTGCCAGACACCGGCTGCGGGGACCCCGAGAAATCGACTTCTTGTTCGACGAACTTCGTGTGATGGTTGCCGCTGATGAAGGTTTCATGCTCGAGGATCTGGCGGTGAGCTGGGATGGTCGTCGCCACCCCGGTAATCACATATTCCGATAAGACGCCGCGCGCTCGGGCAATCGCCTCATTCCTCGTTGAGCCCCACACGATGAGCTTGGCGATGAGGTTGTCGTAGTACTGGGTAACCCTCGTACCGGCCGTTACCCACCCGTCGACCCGAACGCCGAAGCCGGCCGGCTCGCGATACTCGACGATCTGGCCGGGGCTGGGCAGGAATCCCGATGCGGGATCTTCTGCATTGATGCGGAACTCGATGGCGTGACCCCGCGCGATGATCTCGCCGAGATTTGGGTCCTCACCCGAGGCGATGCGTAGTTGGGCATGCACCATGTCGATCCCGGTCACCATCTCGGTCACGGTGTGCTCTACCTGGAGTCGGGTGTTCATCTCCAAGAAATAGAGTGAACCGTCCTCGTCCATGAGGAACTCGATAGTCCCGGCGTTGCGGTAGTCACACGCAGCCGCGACCTTCTCGGCCGCTTCGGCTAGTTCCGTCCGCTGATGATCAGTCATACCAAACGCGGGCGTTTCTTCGATCAGTTTTTGGTGACGTCGTTGCACCGAGCAGTCCCGTTCGCCGAGAAAATGGGTCACTCCGTTGGCGTCGGTAAGAATCTGCGCTTCGATGTGTCGGGGCCGGGCCAGGTACTTTTCCACGTACACGGCCGCATTCCCGAAGTAGGCGTCGGCTTCTCGCCTGGCGCCCTCGAACGCTTCCACGAGTTGGTCGGCCGATGCGACCACCCGAAGACCTTTACCTCCACCGCCGTGGGCGGCCTTGATGGCGACCGGGTATCCAAATTCTGCTGCTGCGGCGGCTACGTCCTCGACTGACGTCAATGGCTCGACGGTCCCGGGAACCGAACGAACCCCGGCGGCGGCGACTGCCCGACGAGAAGCGATCTTGTCGCCCATCGTGTGAATGGCGGCCGGTGGCGGCCCCACCCAGATGAGCCCGGCATCGAGCACCGCCTGGGCGAACGTCCCGTTCTCGGCCAGGAAACCATATCCTGGGTGGATCGCTGAGGCTTTCGCCTCTCTGGCAACGCGAAGGATCTGGTCACTGTTGAGATAGGATTCGGCCGCCGGAGCGGGTCCGATCGCCCAGGCTTCATCGGCCAACTTGACGTGAGGGGCGTCGCGGTCGAGATCCGAGTACACCGCGATGGTGCGGACACCAAGATCGCGAGCACTGCGAATGATCCGGACCGCGATCTCGCCCCGATTCGCTACGAGGACCGATTCGATCACAGTGGAATGTTCCCGTGCTTCTTCGGCGGCAGCGTCTGGCGCTTGTTCCGCAACATGTCGAGGGAGCGAATCAATCGGATCCGGGTATCACGAGGTTCGATCACGTCGTCGACCAAACCCAGTTCGGCGGCCCGGTAGGGGTTGTTGAAGGCGTTTTCATATTCCTGGATGAGTTCTTGACGTCGCTCTTCAACATTCTCAGCCTCGCTCAGGGTCTTGCGGTGGATGATGTTAACCGCGCCGGGTGCGCCCATGACCGCGATCTGAGCCGAGGGCCAGGCATAGACCATGTCTGCGCCGATCCCGCGCGCATTCATCACGAGATATGCGCCACCGTAGGACTTGCGGGTGATCACCGTAAGGCGAGGAACGGTCGCTTCGCAGTAGGCGTAGAGGAGTTTGGCGCCATGACGGATAATGCCGCCATGTTCCTGTTCGACCCCTGGCATGAAACCCGGCACGTCAACGAAAGTAACGAGTGGAATGTTGAAGGCGTCGCAGAATCGCACGAACCTGGCGCCCTTCTCGGAGGCGCTGATATCGAGAGTACCTGCCATGGAATTGGGCTGATTGCCGACGACGCCGACCGTGTATCCGTCGAGACGCGCCAGTCCCGTGACGATGTTTGTTGCAAAGGCTTCATGAACTTGATAGAAGTCGCCGTCGTCAACGATCTCTTCGATCAGGTCGACCATGTCATAGGGCTGGTTGGGTGAGTCAGGGATGATGGAGTCGAGGGAGTCAATGGTTCGGTCGGGTGCGTCGGTCGCCGCAAAAAAGGGTGGCACCTCCATGTTGTTCTGTGGAAGAAAGCTCACGAGATAACGCACCTCGTCGAGGGCTTCTTCTTCGGAGGCACACACAAAGTGGGTGACTCCCGATATGGACGCGTGGGCGTGTGCTCCACCCAGGGCCTCCATCGAAACGTCCTCGCCGGTCACCGTTTTGATGACCTCGGGTCCGGTGATGAAGAGATGTGAGGTTCCCTCGACCTGGAAGATGAAGTCCGTGACCGCCGGCGAATAGACCGCCCCGCCGGCGCAAGGTCCCATGATGACGGAAATCTGGGGTATCACTCCGGAGGCGCGAACGTTGCGGTAGAAGATGCGCCCATATCCGTCGAGAGCGTCGACCCCCTCCTGGATTCTGGCTCCACCCGAGTCTTTCAAGCCGATGACGGGTGCGCCGACTTCCATGGCCATGTCCAGCACCTTGCAGATCTTTTCGGAGACCGCCTGGCCGAGCGATCCTCCGAACACGGTGAAATCCTCAGCGAAAACGAACACCGTGCGGCCGTCGATCGTTCCCCATCCTGTAATCACGGCGTCGCCCGGGGGCCGCTGACCCTCAAGTCCAAATCCGGAGGCTTGATGGCGCACGAACATGTCGAGTTCCTCGAAAGAGCCCTTGTCGAGCAGCAAACCCAGGCGCTCGCGGGCGGTTAGCTTGCCCTGATCGTGTTGGCGGTCGACCGCCCTCTGGCTTCCGGCATGCTGAGCTTCCTCGCGCAAAAGCCGCAGGCGCTCGATGTGTTGTTCGGTGCCCAACGCTTACTCCCGGTTTAGGGTTCTATTCACTTCGACTCGCGAGGTCCGGTGATGGATACACCCTACGTTTTCGAATGGTTAGAGAAAACTAGCTCTACGCAGGATGATGCGCGCGGACTGTTCGCCGATCGACCGGTCGTCGTGGCGGCCGGTGCCCAATCCCACGGGCGCGGTCGGGGCGATCGGCAATGGGTGACGGCTCCTCGGGCTCTCGCGGTTTCTGTGTGCTGGGCTCCGCAATGGGATCCGATGTCCTTCGGGCGGCTCCCGCTGGTGGCCGGATTGGCTGCAAGTGACGTCGTTGGCGCCGGACTGAAGTGGCCCAATGATTTGGTCGATGAGCGTGGCTCGAAGGTGGGCGGTATCCTGGCCGAGTCGTCAGGCCCGATCGTCACCATCGGCTTGGGAATCAACCTGTTCTGGCCCCAAGCGCCTGAAGGCTATGCGGCTCTTTTTCGTGATGATCCGGGTCGCCGCGAGGATCTGGCGAGGGCATTCGCTGATCGACTCCTGGAACGAGTCGGCCGTGGCAGTGACCGGTGGGACCGGGACGGCTACGCCACCCGATGTGTCACCATTGGATCAACCGTGACCTGGCAGCCGGGCGGCGTCGGTGAGGCGATCGGTATCGGCGAAGGCGGTGAGCTCATCGTCAGGACGCCAGACGGCACGAAGTCGCTCGTCACCGGCGAGGTGTGGGAGGTTCGTGCGGTGGTACCTCCCGCAACCTAGCTGGCATACCCCAGCGGCTACGCTTCTGCTGCACACCAAGGAGATCGACGTGGCGGTTCTTCCACACGAGGGTACCTACAACATCTTGTTCCACCCGTATGCCATCCCGGTCGGGAGCGGTTCGCGCACCGGCTACCTGGCTCGCCCCGACCAGATTGGCCAGTACCCGGCGGTCGTAATCCTGCCCGGCATCTTCGGCCTCGGTTCTCTGGAGAAGGAACTCGCCAGGCGGTTGGCCCGTCACGGATTCGTGGCCATGTCATTTGACCCATACCCTGCTCCATTGCCGCCAGGGGCAATGCTCGACGATGCCTTGATCGCGTATAGCGCGCTCGCCGATCGAAGAGCCTTGACTGACGTTGATCGCGCCATCGATTTTGCGGTCAATGGGGCCGCCGACTTCACGGTGGATGGTCCTGTGGGGCTTATCGGAGTCGATACCGGTGGTCGGTTCGCGCTGCTGTACGCCGCAGAACACTCCCGGGTCGGTGCGGTGGTGATCATCCATGCGCCGCTGGCCGGTGATGACTTGCGAACCCACACCGTCAAGAGCGCCCTTGAGCGTATCGTGGTGCCGGTGCTGGGGTTGTATGGGCAAGACGATGAGCACATCCCGTCGGAAGGAGTGGATGTGGCGGCGAGTCTGAACCCGTCCGGACAGTGGATCGTCTACGAAGCTGCCCAACACGACTTCATGGATCCCGATAGTGCTCAGTTTCATTCCGGTGCCGCCTCCGACGCTGCGGCCCGTATTCCCAGGTTCCTTTCGTCCACACTTCCCAAGCCGCAAATCAGTGACTACTGAAATCGGAGCCGGGGCGGCGTCACGGTCAATGATCTGAGTTGGCATGACGAAGCGAACGGATACCTGGACCTGGATCAAGCGAAGCGTCGTGACGGCTCTGGTTCTCGCCAACCTGATGGTCGGATACGCCCTGTGGCAGCTGAACCAGGTCTCTGACCAACTGGCCAGTTTTACGACGGTCCCACAGCTCGATGACGTGTTGACCGTTGCTCCGGAAGATCCAGCTGACCCCGTGACCTTTCTGATGCTGGGGTCGGATTCTCGTGAGAACCTGCCTGATGACTGGGTCGGCGATTTCGGGGCTTTTCAGGGCCAGCGAGCCGACGTCATCATGGTCGTACGAGCCTTTCCTGATTCGGGCACGATGCGATTGATGAGCCTGCCACGCGACCTGCGCGTCGAGATCGACGGGTACGGGGTCCAGAAGGTCAACGCCGCATACGCGTTCGGGGGAGCCAACCTGATGGTTTCGACCGTTCAGCGAGAGCTTGGAATACCGATCCACCACTACGTCGAGATCGATTTCGTCGGGTTCGCAGGATTGGTGGATCAACTCGGAGGACTTACGATCGATTTTCCGTATCAGGCGAGGGACACCAAGAGCGGACTCGCAGCAGATGCGGGTCGTCAGCAACTGGATGGCCGCACGGCCCTCGCCTATGCGCGCTCTCGTTCCTACCAGGAGTTTCGGGATGGCCAATGGGTCTCGGCGGACGCCAACGACATCGGCAGAACCAGGCGGCAGCAACAACTCCTTGCGGCGATCCTCGGTCAGCTCAAGCGTCCGTCAAACGTTCTCGGAGTCCAATCGCTCGTGGCGGAGTTAGCCGAGTTCATGGTCGTCGATCCCAACTTCAATGACCTTGACCTCGTATCTCTGGCCTTCGCGTTCCGCAGCTTTGGTACCGACAATCTGGTCGCGTCAACCCTGCCGACCCACACGGAAATCATCGACGGGATCTACTACGAGATACGGGACGAGCCAGCCGCGACAGAAGCAATCGTGGCTTTTGCGGAGGTTGGCCCGCAGGCGGCCCTTCAGGACACCATCTCGACAACGACGCTACCGCAGATTCTGACCATCGAGGTCGCCAACGGCAATGGAACTCCCGGGTCGGCCACCCGCTGGGCCGAAGCCCTCATCGATATGGGCTTCGAGGTGGTTTCGGTCGGCGACTATGACTCTTTTGCCGTCCCGATAACCCAGATCGTCAGTCCGGCGGGCTCGGGGTTCGGGGAGCGAGTTCTGGAACGTCTCGGGTTTGGTGAAGTGATAGAGGGGGCGCCTGGCAGCTCGGACGTTCTCGTCATTCTTGGCGCCGACTCTGTCAATCAACCCGGGTAGTCGTGCTCCGGAGACGATCGGGTGAGGTTCATGCGACACACCTCGTGCTTCATGAAACACGCCACTAGGTTGATGCCGACTCTCAGGGGGTACTCATGCGCGTCGCCGTCATAGGTGCAGGATACGTCGGGCTCATACAAGCGGTCGGTCTGGCCCATTTCGGGCACGATGTCGTCCTCGCCGAGCGGGATCCCGAGCGGGTGGCTGCGATCTCGGCCGGCCGACCTCCGATCTACGAACCAGGGCTCCCTGAGCTGCTTTCTGCTGCTCTGGCCAGTCGGACGCTGACGGTCACCACGTCAAATACCGACGCCGTCCGGTCTGCGGAGATCGTCTTTTTGGCCTTGCCGACTCCCCAGGGGGACGGAGGTTCAGCGGACGTTTCGGCCATTTTTGTCGTTGCGGACGAG
>JAOUMT010000275.1 GCA_029881355.1 Acidimicrobiia bacterium
CCCAGTCGGATGCTCCGATAGCCAAGGTTTCGATAGGGTGTGATCAGCTCAGCCAGGCTCGGTACAGGCACAGCCAAGCCAGCCATTCAACAAGCCGGCAATTCCGAGGTAAGCCGTCTTAGACAACTGAGATGGCCGCCGCCTGCCTCAGGTGTGGTGTGAAGCTGGCCGGGATGTTCATGTATCGGCATCATCCGAGGTGCGTAGAGGTGGCCCGACTGCGTTGCGGAGCGTCGGGTGACGCCTCGCCTCGCGACTTCCCAAGATGTCGGTAATCTCACTCGCGTGACGACGACCCTCCCGAAGGCCAAGCTTCCGCCAGTGGTGGGTGAACTCGCCAAAGCCTCCGTCGACGGCCGTCTCCGCCTGGGAGGCACCTACGAGACGCCGCTTCAGGTAGGAAACACGACCACCTTCCTGTATGTCGGGAACGCCGACCGGGTGAAGGTGCAGCACTTCATGTCGAACTTTCCGAAGGTCCCCCTACTTGAAGAAGTGGCACCTGGATTCCGCGCCGTCACTGTCGAATTGCCGGAGTACGCACGATTCGAATACAAGCTGGCGGTCAAACTTGGGGACCAGTCGATGCTCTCGCCCGACCCGTTCAATCGGCATTTGGCGACGGACCCACACGGGGCCAACTCGGTGGCCTTCGGCCCGGGTTACATCGAACCTCCGTGGGTGCGGCCCCGGAGGGCGCCGGAGGGGAAGCTGGTTCGTTCGACCATCGATTCACAGGCGTTTGGATATCTATGTGCGGTCAACTGGTATCACCCGGCTACCGACTCTGTCGGTCCTCGGCCGCTTCTCGTCGTGCACGACGGAAGCGACTTTGTTCGGCATGCTGGATTGCTGGACGTCCTCGACAATCTCATCGCCGAACGGGTGATTCCGCCGGTTGTCGTAGCCCTGGTTGACCCGATAGACCGAATGCCCGAGTACTCGGACGATCCGCGCCAAGCAGTCTTCGTGGCCGAGATCGTGCGAGAGGCAATTGCCCATCATGGCGTCAACGACGACCCGGCGAACCATGCCTATCTGGGGGCCAGCCTTGGAGCCGTGGCCGCGTTATCGGCTGCGTGGCGAATCGGCGGGGTTGGTGGTCTGGTACTGCTTTCCGGCTCGTTCGTCACGGAGCTTGGGGGGCCCAACAAGCGCGGCCCTCACTTCCTCCCGACGATCGATTTCGTTCAGCGATTCGAAAACAATCCGCGCTGTCCGGCCGAGCGGATCTATCAAGCGTGCGGGATCTATGAGGGACTGGCGCTTGACAATCGAAAGTTCACTCCGTTGTTGGTTTCGGCGGGAGCGGCCGTCACCTACGAGGAGCATCGTGACGGCCATCACTGGCACAACTGGAGAAATCGGCTGGCCAGGGGTCTTTCCGTCGCCCTCGGAAGCGGCGACCCGCCCCCCTCGGTAACGTGGGCCCATGACTGAGAGCATCAGACGGATCGGCTTGTCGCTGGGTGCGGACTTGTGTTGGCCGGTCTACTACGAAGACATTGTCAGCGAACTGGACCTGGCTCTGGATGTCGGAGGTGAGACGGTTCGCTTCGATATCGAGCGGGTGACCATCGAACCATTCGATCTGACCCAGCCCGTCAGGTACGACCTGGTGATGGACCGGCTATCTCCGTGGTATCCAACGACTAGGGAATGGATCAAGAAGGCAGTCGTCATGGACGGGCTTTATGTGCTCAACAATCCCTTCACCTTTCAGTCGATGCAGAAACACACGTCGTATGTTGCGATGATGCGACTTGGGTTGCCGGTTCCGAAGACGTGGATGCTCCCACCCCGCGATTACGAGGAAGGTCCGGATCTTGGTATCACGTTGGACAGCTACGCCCGGATGTTCGATTTGCGTGACATCGGCGAGAAGGTGGGCTACCCGGCGTTCCTCAAACCATACGACGGCGGTGCGTGGGTCGGCGTATCCCGGATCGACTCTTACGAAAACCTCCAGGCGGCCTACGACAGCTCGGGTACGCGAGTGATGCATCTACAGGAGGCGGTCGAACCCTTCGACCTGTTTGTCCGAGCGCTTGGCGTTGGACCGCAAGTGAACAGTATGCGGTATGACCCGGGCGCTCCCATCCACGACCGCTACAAGGTCGACTTCGAATTTCTCGACGCTGACGAATGGCAGCGAATGGAAGACGTTGCCCTGATCATCAACGGCTTCTTCGGATGGGATTTCAACTCGTGCGAGGCGCTCCGACGCAACGGCATTCTGCATCCGATCGACTTCGCCAATGCCAACCCGGACTCTCAGGTGACGTCGTTGCACTATCACATCCCGTGGTTGGTCAAGGCGCTCATCCGGTGGTCGCTGTTCTGCGCGACGACCAAACGACCGATGCGGATAGCTACGGATTGGGAACCGTATTTCGAGATTGCCGACAGCGGCGGATCGGAAACCGAACGCATCAAAGATATGGCGGCCATCGCCAGGGCCGGGTTCGATCACCTCGAGTTTGCGTCCTTCTGTGACACGTATCTGGGTGAACTCGATGAAGTGGCCTGGACCTACTTTGGCGAAGACCGCGCCAAAGCGGCTGTGCGGCACAAAGTTGGAGCCGTGTTTCCTGCCCACGAAGTCGACCAATTCACCGAACACTTTTGGGGGCTGCTGGCGTTCTGGCGAACCACGGAACGAGACCGTTTGGATGCTCTCGCTTGAGTATCGACCGCCTCTGGCACTCCGAGCGACTCAACCAGGTTATCAACCTGGCGCGCTGGGGGGAGATCGGGGTACCGGTGCTGGTGTTTCCGACCGCCGGTGGCGATGCCTGGGAGATCGAGGACCGCGGACTGATAGGAGCCTTGTCGCCGCTGCTTGCAGCCGGTCAGATCAAGGTGTACTCGGTCGACAGCATCTCGGGTCAATCGTGGCTGCGACACGATCCACCCCAGCACAGCATGTGGCTGCAGAATCAATTCGATGCCTGCATACGTGAAGAGGTTGTTCCGGCGATTCGGGCAGACTGTAACTCTGACTCGATCGAGATCATTAGTGCAGGCGCATCAGTCGGAGC
>JAOUMT010000085.1 GCA_029881355.1 Acidimicrobiia bacterium
AGACAGATTTTGGCGGTCGTCCCACCCATATCGTAAGAAAGAACATCTTCTAAACCAAGCTGCCGAGCAATCGAGCCTGCGAAGATCGCTCCGCCGGCCGGACCGGACTCAACCAGTCGAACGGGGAACCGACGCGCCGTCGCCAGTGTCGTCAAGCCTCCGCCGGACAGCATCAGGTGGAGCGGACACCGCAAGCCGATCCTTGCAAGCTCGACTTCCAACCCGTCGAGGTGGCGACTCATAAGTGGTTGCACGTAGGCATTGGCACAGGCCGTTGAGAGCCGCTCAAACTCCCGCATTTCGGGAGATACTTCGCTCGAAAGGCTGATTTCTACGCCGGGCAGGAGCCGAGCAAGAATCTCCCCCGCCCGTTCTTCATGCACGGCGTTGATGTAACTGTGCAGAAACCCGACCGCCACTGCCTGGACATCGGCGGCGGCCAGCCGCTGAGCGGCGTCAACCACGTCCTCTTCATTGAGGGAGGTGAGGATACGTCCCCGGGCATCGATCCGTTCGGTGATCGGCCGCCGCAGGCTACGAGGTACCAGCGGTGGCGGTAGGTCAATGTTGACGTCGTATTGCTCGTATCGGTTCTCGTTGCGCATCTCGACGGAGTCACGAAAGCCCCTCGTGGTGAGCAATCCAGTCGGTGAGCCCTTGCGCTCGATGAGCAAGTTGGTGGCCAGCGTCGTTCCGTAGATAACCTGCGTCACCTCTCCACAATCGACACCTGCTGTTTCGAGAACCTCCGCAATCCCCTTGACGACGCCCCGTTCCGGGGCGTCGTGAGTGGTGAGGGTCTTGGCTGCGAAGAGTTCGTCGTCACGTTCAAGGGCGACGTCGGTGAACGTCCCACCAATATCCACTGCGATTCGCGTAGTCACGGCGTCAAGCTAGTAGATCGAGTGCGATCGGTCCGCCGCCGACTTTGGTGAGCAATCTCCCACCCATGGTCGCCAGGATCCCGAAAAACTGACTGTGCTGATCCCCCACGGACGGTTCATCCGGCCATTCGGCAACTCGCCGCCCGATGGTCGGTCCCCCTACTGGCCTCACCATTGTCGACGGCGATCGTGAACTCATCGTCGGCCCACCTACTGTCGCAGGTGCAACCAGTTCAGTGGCTCCGGGTGCCGTGTGAAGGTTGATCAGCGTCTTACTGAAGCCGGCCGTATCAGCATCCTCGTAGGTGACCGTTGGACCCAACACTCCGTGCTGGGATCCTCTTGGGGTCGGACCGGTCTCCGACAACAAGGTGATGGCGCCGGCCAGCCTGACCTTTCGAGGACAGTGGAAGTCCGGCTACCGCGGCGGGCGATAACCGGTTGTCCCATCGAGCATTTCTCGAAGGATGTCGGCATGGCCGGCGTGCCGGGCGGTCTCTTCGATCATATGCAGGATCACCCACCGCATCGATACCGTATCGCCAAACCACGCAGTTCCCTCGCCATCCAGACCGACCTCGCTCATCGCCAGGTCTGCTGCATCGCAAGCCCGGCGGTAAAACGCCAAGATGTCTTCGGTCGATTCGTCGTCGTTGACTCGCAAGTCCGCGTCTTCATCGTCTTCATCAAATGGAAGCGGCTCAGTCGATCGACCGAACGTCGTACAAAACCATCCGTATTCAACAGCAGCGAGGTGTTTCACCAGCCCGAGCAAATTGGTGCCACTCGGCGTCATTGGTCGACGGAGTTGCTCGTCGTTCAGACCGTCCAGCTTCCAAATCATGACCTCGCGCTGCTTGTTCAGGATGGAAACCAACATCGGGCCTTCGTCGCCGGTCATCGGGTAGGCATCGTTCACGAACCGGGCTCCAGGTCACTCACGACCTCAACGAAGCGCTCTACATCGGCTGAGGTGACACCCAGATGGGTCACCAGCCGACTCGATGAACGGCCGGTTAGGGCAACGATCCCGTGCCCTTTGAGCCTGGCGGCGAATGCCCGATAATCGGCCACGCCGAAATCCACGAATACCATGTTGGTGTCGTGACCCTTCACGGTGACTCCCGGGACGTTGCCCAGCAGCTTGGCGAGCAATTGGGCATTGGCGTGGTCTTCGGCGAGTCGGTCAATGTGGTGGTCGAGGGCGTAGATACCGGCGGCGGCGATGATGCCGGCCTGGCGCATCCCCCCACCCAGCATCTTCCTCCAGCGGCGCGCCTCGGCAATCAAACTGGCCGTGCCGACCAAGACCGAACCTACCGGTGCTCCCAGACCTTTTGAAAGGCACACCGAAACGCTGTCGAATGGCTCAGCAACGACCGCCGGTGGGACGCCCAGCGCCACCGCCGCATTCCAGATACGGGCCCCGTCGAGATGCAGAGCCAACCCACGATCATCGACGAATGCACGCGCCGACCGCAGGTACTCCAGCGGTACGACCTTGCCCTGGTGGGTGTTTTCAAGACAGACGAGCCTGGTTCTCGCGAAATGACTGTCGTCTGGCTTGATTACCGATGCGACCCGATCGAGGCTCAGCGATCCATTGGGCTCCATATCAATGGGTTGCGGTTGGATGGAACCGAGTACTGCCGCTCCGCCTGCCTCATACTTGTAGGTGTGGGCGAGCTGGCCGACAATGTACTCGTCGCCACGCTGACAATGTGCCATCAACGCAATAAGGTTGGACTGGGTGCCGCTCGGAACGAACACCGCACTTTCCTTCCCGAGCAGCTCCGCCGTTTTCGCTTCGAGGGCGTTTACGGTTGGATCGTCACCAAAAACGTCATCCCCCACCGCCGCCTCGGCCATCGCCCGGCGCATTCCCTCGGTTGGTTGGGTAACGGTGTCACTTCGAAGGTCAATCATGGGTTGAATCTATCAGCGTCGACGCCGACTCACATACCTGGGGTGCTTGTGCCATTTGACCCTTGACAGCTGCCCTCGGAAGCTCTCTACTTAACGAGTCTGGAAGGAGGACCGCATCGATAGCGCAACCGCCAAAACGGGACCGCTCGCGTACCTGTCGTTAGGCGTCGCCCTCGTGGCGGTGGGCTTATTCCACGCAGGTTTCTTCGAGTTCGGCACGTTGCCACCGATCATCGCCCTGGTCGCCGGGACCTCCTTGCTCCTGGCGGCCACAGTCGAAGCGAGATCAGGGCAAAGAATTGAGTTCGGGGCTTTCGGGCTCTTTGGGATGTTCTGGATCTCACAGGCGGCGATCTGGGCTTTCGACCTGCTCGACGTCGAACCACCGCTCGATCGCCAGTATGTCGCCTGGTATCTCGGACTATGGTCGGTAGTCGGGGGGGCGCTGTTGGCGGCACACCGGAGGCGCGGATTTGTCGTTCAAGTCGTGTTGGCACTGATCACCGTCTGGTTCGTCCTCAACGCTGCGGCCGAGTTCACCGGCGGGCCGATCGTAACGCAAATGGCAGGATTCGAAGGGCTGATCTCCGGGTTACTGTCGATGTACCTGGGTGCCGCGCTCCTTATCAATGAAGCTGCCATGCGTGAAGTTCTGCCTCTTGGAGAACCGCGCCATTCCAAGATCATCATTCCCGACGATATCAGCCAACTATTCGACTGATAACAGCTTGGACAACTCGCGGTTGGTGTCGCCGTTCGCTGTGTTGACTGTCGTCAAGGGTGGACGAACCCGATTCCATCCTTCGTGACCCTTGGCGTGTGCCAGCCAGCTTTTCATCGTCGGGATGGTTCCCCCTGCTTCGATTATCGACCGCACCGAAAGCATCAATGAGTCATCGATCGAAGCACCGTCACGCTGCTGCCAGACGTCCTGAATCACTGCTGGCGCAATGTTGGCGGTGGCCGTGATCACGCCGGTAGCCCCGTGTCTGGCTCCTTCGATCATGAGGCGCTCGGTCCCCGGCAGAACGGTCAGGTCGTCAATGTCGGTGAACCCATGAAGACTGCTGACTTGTCCGCTCGAGTCCTTCAGGCCGATCAGGTTCTCCGCGAAATCTGCGCGAATTGTGGCAATGATGCTCGGAGTAATCGGGACCATCGACAATGCGGGGAAGTGATAAAGGTAGAGCCGCAGATCGGCGCCGATGGCCTCACATAACGCCGTGTAGCCGCGGGCTACACCACCGTCGGACACTCCCTTGAAGAAGTATGGCGGAATGACGAGGACTCCGCTGACGCCCATTTCGGTGGCATGCTGTGATAACTCGGCCGTATCAGGAAACGCTGCACAGCCGGTCCCGACGACGATCCGGGCGGCCGACACGCCTCCGTCGATCAGCGCCTCAAGAGCCACGGCTCGCTCGGCGACCGAGAACGATGGAGCTTCGCCGGTCGAGCCAAACAGCACAATGCCATCGCAACCCGATGCAAGTAGCTCGCAGCAATGGTCGACCAGCAGCTTGAGGTCGATGTTCAAGGCTTCCGTAAGTGGCGTCAGGGTCGGAGCCCAAACCCCTGAAATGGGTGTCGTCATGGCGCGAATCTACTGTTTGTCGAGCAAGATCATCGCATCCCCGGTCGTGGTGATGTGTGTCGAGAGCTTGGTTGGGCCCAACCACGGCGAAAGTGACCAAACGTGAACAACGCCTCAGCACCCGGACAGGTAACGAGCTACTCACCGCTACCCGATGGCGCTGACTGCCTGAGCGCAGACCAACGTTCGTATCAGGCCAACGTCAGCACGACCGGTCGGTGATCGACTGCCTCGAGGAACTTCATCAGATCTCCAGGAGTAATACTTGTTGTCTGATCATTGACCAACGGATGAAAGTTGAGCAGCGATTCGGCCATCAGCGCCTCGTCAAGCACCACCCGGACAAGACGATCAGCGTCGTTCATGACTGCGAATGGCGTGACGGCTCCTGGCAACACACCCAGATGGGTCGTGAGGCGTTCCGGACTCCCGAACGATACTCGCCCCGCCCCGATCCGCTCTCCGAGGTCTTTCATGTCAAGTACTCGATCTTCCGGGCAGACCACCAGCCACATCTGTCCCTTCTTGTTGCGGAGAAACAAGTTCTTGCAGTGACCTCCCGGTAGGTCCCCCCGGAGTGCTTTGGAGTCTTCAACGGTATAAAGAGGCGGATGCTGCACGGTCGTAGTAACGATTCCCAAGTCCTCGAGAAACGCGATCAGGCCAGTCGCTCCAAAAGATTGGGTGCTCATCGGACTAGGGCTCGACCGGATTCGTCGAACGCCCCGCCCCCGGAGGCTACTTCCCGCCCGTGCCTATCAGGATCCATGAAATCTCCCGGTATCCACCCCACATGCTGTCTTGGGGCGACGCGACCGCGATGTCCATTCCCGTCGATCGTTGGTGATGAGCCCCAGGGCCAGCGAGTGGCCGCCTGCCCAAAGACCATCGTGCCGAGATCGGCGACGAGCTCGAACCCGAGGCCGTCGCAGTAGAAGCGCAGGGAAGCGGGCGCGTCGCTGACACCAAGCGAAGTCAGGTAGACCTGCTGCTTCACGAGAAGGCGATCACGCTCGTGCCAAGCTGGCCAAACGAGCCCATCGACTGAAGCTCCTCGGGGACTTCATCCAGAGAAATCGTCTTCCCGACCAGTCGGGCCGGATCCACTTTGCCCGCTTCGATGAGCGCAAAAATCTCCTCGTAGCCGGTGGCCGGCATGCCATGACTCCCATATATCTCTAGTTCGAGCGAAATGACCCGGCTCATCGGAATCGGAAGATTGATTCCTTCCTCCAACACGAGTCCTATTTGCACATGTCGGCCGCGCTTGGCCAGGCACCGGATCGAGTTCTGGGCGGTGACCGCCGACCCGAGGGCATCCACCGAGATCTGAGCTCCCCCGCCCGACGCCTCCCGAATGACGTCCACGGGTTTGTCGCGAGTCGCGTTCACAACGACATCGGCTCCAAGGTCAGCTGCCAGGTTGAGCTTGTTGTCGTCGAGGTCGACCGCGATCACCTGAGCCCCGAGCGCCTTGGCGACCTGTATCGCTGAGAGTCCGACGCCGCCTGTCCCGTGCACAGCCACCCACTCTCCTGCCTTGATGTGCGCCCGATCCGTGAGTCCGTGATAGGCCGTCATAAACCGGCATCCGAGTGCGGCGGCCGCCACGAAGTCAAGTTTGTCAGGGAGGTGAACAACATTGAAGTCAGCCCAGGGAACGGCGACGAACTCGGCCATGGAACCCCAGCCGGAAAACCCCGGTTGATATTCATTGTCGCAGATGTTTCCAAATCCAGCCACGCATGCATCACAGACACCACATCCGCACGAAAAAGGAACCACGACCCGATCCCCCGCCGCCCAGCCGGTTACCTCGGAGCCGACCGCGGCGATCACCCCGGCCATTTCGTGGCCCGGGACGTGAGGAAGGTTGATTGACGGATCGTGTCCCATCCAACCATGCCAGTCGCTCCGGCAGACACCGTTGGCTCGTACCTCGATCACAACACCGTGCGCGAGCGGCTCGGGCCGGGCGACCAGTTCCACCATCAACGGTCCCTGAAACTCTTCGTATGTCACGGCGCGCATCATGCTGGCCAAACCATACCGCCATCACGCTGGCCCGTCCGATGAGTTCGGTTAGATTCGCCTGATGGACCTTGACGTCAACTACGTTCGATCTCAGTTTCCCGTCTTCGCCACCAGCCGCAACACAGAGGCATTCTTCGAGAACGCCGGTGGTTCGTATGCCTGCCGGCAGACCATTACTGCGCTAACCGACTTCTACATCAACACCAAAGTTCAACCGTACGCGCAGTATCCGGCTTCCGCTTTGGGCGGCCAAGCGATGGACCATTCGCGTCGGCGGTGGGCAGATGCGCTGGGCGTCGACTTCTCGGAAGTGCAATTCGGGCCGTCCACGTCCATCAACACTTATGTCCTTGCGAACGCGGTTAAAGCTACGCTCAAGCCGGGTGATGAAGTCGTTGTGACCAACCAGGACCACGAGGCCAACACCGGAGCGCTCCGACGAGCCGCAACGGAAGCGGGCGCCACCATTCGAGAATGGCGCATTGATCCGGAAACCGGATTATTGGACCCCAGTGATCTAGCGGACCTGGTTGGCGACAACACGAAAGTCGTCTCCTTTCCCCACTGTTCGAATATCGTCGGCCAGGAGAACGACGTCAAAGCCCTCACCGCGATTGCCCATGCGGTCGGAGCCCGGGTGATCGTCGATGGCGTTTCATACGCGCCGCACGGGTTTCCTGACGTCGCCGATCTCGGCCCGGACGTCTACCTGTTCAGCCTGTATAAAACCTATTCTGTCCATCAGGGACTCATGGTGGTCCGTCGAGGGCTGCTTGACGAACTTCCCAATCAAGGGCACTTCTTCAACGAGGGGCTGCTAACCAAACGCCTGACACCCGCCGGTCCCGATCATGCGCAAGAAGCCGCCGCCGGTGGGGTGCTCGACTACGTCGAAGATCTGGCCGTACACCACGGCGTCGCTGGAGCATCGCTCCGGGATTCGGTAGCCGCCGTCGGGCACTTATGGCAGGAGGCAGAAGACCGCCTCGCCCAGCCGCTCCTAGCCTGGCTCGCAGACCATCCGGAGGTAAGACTCATCGGACCATCCCGGCAATCTGGGCCACTCCATCGAGCCCCGACAGTGGCTTTCTTGCCCTTGAACCAGTCCGCGTCCGAACTGGCGACCAAACTGGTCGGACTGGGCGTCCAGATCAGTTCGGGAAACTTCTACGCCTACCGGGTTCTCGAAGGACTCGGCATTGACCCCGAGCAGGGTGTCGTCCGGGCTTCCCTGGTCCACTACACATCCGCCGACGACGTGGCCCTGCTCTTGGCCTCCCTCGATCAGGCGCTTGCATGACGAGGACAGCCACCGCCGAATCAACCCAGACCCGACTCGTCTGGACCTTCTTTTGGGTGGTAGCGATCGGGCAAACGGCCTTCATTCTCGCCGCGACGGTCTCGTCGCTCGCAGGTGGGGAACTCGCCTCGACTCGCTGGAGCGGGCTTCCGTCCGCCTTCGGAACGGCCGGACTCGCCGCCGGTGCCATGGTCTTCACGTGGGTTGCCGCCAGGTTCGGTCGGACCGCATCGTTCACGGCCGGGTATCTGACAGCCGCCTCCGGGGCGGCTATCGCCGGCTATTCGATTACCCAGCGGTCTTTTCCGCTGCTGTTGCTAGGCATGGTCATTCTTGGTCTCGGGCAGAGCACTTCGCATCTGGCTCGCTACGCCGCAGCCGATTTACGGCCGAGCAAGCGCCGGGCCACCACCATCGGCATGCTGGTCTGGGCGGGGACCATCGGAGCCGTGCTCGGTCCCCGGGCGCTGAATCCGGCCGGGAAGCTGGCCGTTTCACTGGGATTCGAGGACCTCGTCGGTCCCTACCTCTCCGGTGCCGTCCTCTTCGGAACCGGAGCACTGGTGTTCGCAACTCTGTTGAGGCCCGACCCGGCCAAGCTCGCCATTGATGACGAAATCGATTCCCTCATCCGAACAGACGAGCCTGTTCGCGACCGCCCGGCGCTGCTCGGCACCGTCCAGACCCGATTGGCGCTCGTGTCAATGGGACTCGGACAGGGTGTCATGGTCCTCGTTATGACACAAACCCCTCTGCATCTGCGCAGAATCGGCGAAGGCCTGGACGTTATCGGGAACGTGATGACTGCCCACACGCTCGGCATGTTCGCCATAGCTCCTCTGACCGGTTACCTGGTGAAGCGACTCGGTACGCGCGCCATAATCTCACTCGGTTCAGCGGTGCTGATTGGAGCTTGTGCGTTGTCCTTTGTCGGAGCCGCTCCAGCGCGCACGGTGCTGCTGCTCCCGGGTTTGCTGTTGCTGGGCATCGGATGGAACTTCACGTTCGTCGCAGGCAGCACGCACTTGATGAACGATCTCACCTTTCAGGAACGGACCAGCATCCAGGGAATCGGCGACACTCTGACTTGGATTGTCGGCGGCAGCGCCAGCATCGCGTCTGGTTTCGTAGTCAGCGGTACGTCCTACTCGTCCCTCAGCCTCATCGGCGCGTTGCTGGCTCTCGTCCCGATCGCCGCCCTGGTTTTGTGGCGTGAACACGTCACGGTGGCGGTCTGACTCATGCCTGAATCTCTCCCCTATATCGGCCGTACTCGATTGAACGAGCTCCTTCCGATGATTGACGCCATCGACGCCCTGGATCGTGCTTTTGCCGCCGGCTTCCCGGAACTGCCGGTTCGAACCGTCCACCCGATAGACACCGGTCAGTTGCTCCTGATGCCTGCATGGTCAGATCTCGGCATCGGGGTAAAACTCATCACCTACAGCCCCGACAACGCCGCACAGACGCTCCCAACGGTGCAAGGGGTCTACGTCCTCTTTGAACCTCAAAGCGCGAGACCGGTCGCCATGCTCGACGGCTCGGCCATCACCGAACTCCGTACTGCCGCGGTGTCGGCCGTGGCAACCCGCCATCTCAGCCCACCGGCCGCATCGAGATTGCGGTTGTACGGGACGGGCGTCCAGGGTCGCAGCCACGTTCGGGCAATGCAAGCGGTCCGGCCCATCGAGGTGATCCACATAGTGAGCGGCCACCAGGAGAACGCAGTCGCCCTCGCCAGCCAACTTCGCGGTGAAGGCTTCGACGCCTTTGCCGTCGATCCCGACGGGCTGATTGATGCCGACATCATCTGTCTGACAACCACCAGCCCCGCACCGGTCATTCGAGCCAGCCAACTTCCGACCGACGTGCATATCAATGCGATCGGGGCCTTTCAGCCGCACACGCGCGAGACCGATACGCAAACGGTGGTTTCGTCATCCGTGTACGTCGAAGACCGTGCAGCCGCCATGGACGAAGCGGGCGACCTGATCATCCCGGAGGCTGACGGGGCCTGGTCCAGAATGGAGATCACCGCAGACCTGCACGAGGTGACTTCAGGTTTCGCCCCACCCCGAAGCGGACGCACCCTGTTCAAGGGGGTCGGCCTTCCGTACGAGGATCTGGTGATAGCCGCCGCGGCGTTTCGGGCCAGCGTCTAGCCCGTGTGGCCTACTTGGTAGCCTGACGTTGTGATTTCTGACCTCATCGACCAGATCGACTCCGCACCCGGAGGGCCCGACGTCGTCGCGTACTTCGACATGGATGGAACCGTCCTGGCCGGGTTCACGGCCTTCGTATTCGCTCAGGAACGCATGAAGCGTCCCGACCGCGCGAATCTCGGTGTAGCCGCAGTGGCGGTGCGCTACCAGGCTGGGAACGCAACCTTCGAAGAACTGCTCCGAGCCTCGACCAAAGCTCTGGCTGGAATGGCCGAGACGGACATCGATGAGCTCGCCGATCGATTATTTACCGAAACGATCGCCGCCATGATCTACCCCGAAGTCCGGAGACTGATACGAGCGCATCAACGGCGCGGACACACCGTGGTCCTGCTCTCGGCGGCAACCACCATGCAGGTCCGGCCCGTCGCCGCCACACTGGACGTCGACGACGTGATCTGTAACACACTTGTCGTTGTCAACGGGAAGGTTACCGGCGAGGTGGCAGAGCCCATCATCTATGGCGAACAGAAGGCGCTGGCAGCCGAAGCGTATGTGGCGACGCGAAAGGCTTCACTCGAGGATGCCTTTTTCTACACGGATGGCTACGAAGACCTACCGCTCCTTGATGCAGTCGGTCATCCACAACCACTCAATCCGGATCGCAAGCTGCGCAAAGCCGCCGACGAACGGGGCTGGATGCCTACCGACTTCGAGAGCCGGGGCCGGCCTACGAAGACGCAGGTCATCCGGACCATCCTTGCCCAGGGCAGTGTCATGACTGCCGCAACCGCCGGATTGCTGGCCGGGGTGTTGAATCGGGACCGACGCCAGGCCATCAACCTGATGACCTCAACCTGGGGAGATCTTGCCGTGGCCCTGGCCGGCGTGAGCCTCGACATCAGCGGCGAGGAGCACCTCTGGTCGCACCGCCCGTCGGTGTTCATGTTCAACCACCAGAGCAACTTCGACGGACTACTCCTCATGAAACTACTCAGACGCGACGTCACCGCTGTAGCCAAGGAGCAGCTGAAGGCGATGCCGTTCGTTGGCCAGATCTTCGAGTTCGGCGACGTGATCTTCATCAATCGGTCCGACCATGCTGCCGCCGTCCAAGCCCTCCACGATGCAGCCTTGCGCATCCAAGAAGGCCTCAGCGTTGCCATCTCGCCCGAAGGCACCCGACAGGTAACCCCGGCTCTCGGCCAGTTCAAGAAGGGCGGATTCCACCTGGCCATGGAAGCCGGAGTGCCCATCGTGCCGATTGTCATCCACAACAGCCTTGATGTCCTCCCCCGCGGTGGGAGGGTGATGCGTCCTGCCACTGTCCGCGTCGATGTTCTCGAGCCGATCCCGACTGCAAATTGGACCCTCGACGACCTCACCGACCACGTCGAGACGGTCCGGCGCCAATTTGCGACGGCGCTCGGACAGTAGCTAGCCGGACTTACAGAGCTTCCACACGATCTCAGACGGGTAACGCTTGGCCCATTCTGCAGGGACCGCGAAGGGGATTCCTGTGGC
Source organism: Acidimicrobiia bacterium (assembly GCA_029881355.1). Classification (GTDB taxonomy): domain Bacteria; phylum Actinomycetota; class Acidimicrobiia; order Spongiisociales; family JAENVV01; genus JAENVV01. The sequence continues at coordinate 11,425 of JAOUMT010000085.1, forward strand.
CGTTTCTGGTGCCTGCAACTCACGAAAATCGAGGACTTCCAGGCCCGATGTCCT
>JAOUMT010000086.1 GCA_029881355.1 Acidimicrobiia bacterium
CCGTTGCACCGGCGCCAAAGTCAACGGTCGGCTGGTCGCTCTCGATACACAGCTGAACTCAGGCGATCTCGTCGAAATCCTTACCTCCAAGGCTCCCGATGCGGGGCCGAGTCGGGACTGGCTGAAATTCGTTCGCAGCTCGCGGGCCAAAGCCAAGATCCGGCAATGGTTCTCAAAGGAGCGCCGGGAAGCGGCGATCACCGACGGCAAGGAAGCCATTTTCGAGGCTCTGCGGAAAGAAGGCCTCGGACTCAATGCCAGTCGTCGGGATCAGCTACTCGAAGCGGTCGCCCATGAACTCGGTCACGCCTCGACAGAGTCGCTATTTGTGGCGGTTGGTGAGGGCGGGGCGAGCGCCACGAACATCGCCCATCGGATAACTCGAGAGGTGCGTCCGGAGATTGATGCGGAGTCCGACGATCTCATTGCTCCGCCCCGGCAAAGAACGGTGCGTTCGACCGGCCCCGGGATCATCGTCGAGGGTCTCGATGATGTCCTGGTGCGGGTTGCCCAATGTTGCGCACCCGTCCCGGGGGACGAGATCGTTGGGTTCGTCACCGTGGGCCGGGGAGTGTCGGTGCATCGGGCCGATTGCACCAACCTGGCCGTACTGACAGACCAGCGCGATCGCATGATCGATGTCTCGTGGTCGCCGGACCGGGTGGGTCGGTTTGCCGTCTGGATCCAGGTGGAGGCATTTGACCGGGCAGGTTTGCTGCGTGACGTGACCGGGGTATTCACGGACGTCGGCGGGAATATTGTCGCGTCATCTTCAGCGACCGGGCGTGATCGGGTCGCCGTGCTGAGGTATGAGGTCGAGTTGTCTGATCCTGGTCACGTGGCACGCATCCAGAACATGCTCCGGTCGGTTGATGGGGTATATGACGCGTTCCGAATCGTGCCGAAGGGTGATGGCACCGAGTAGCAAGACGACCGGCGAACCGAGTGTAACTAGTCCCATTGGAGTAGTGAGGTTTAGACCGGCTGCCAAACCCGAAAAAGGTCAAGGTTGATGGGAGGTCTGACCGATACTTGATTGGTATGCGTTTACTGCACCGCGTTCCGAATGACGACAAGGGCTTCACCCTCGTCGAAGCCATGGTTTCGCTTGTGATCATCTTTGGTCTCATGGTGGTGCTGCTGCGTACGTTCGACTCCGGTACCAGGGTCATAGTCGAAACTCGCAAGCAGGCGGTTGCGTCGGCGTTCGCCTCCGAACTCATCGAACGGGGCCAGGCGTTGGAGTGGGAGCATATGGGTCTTGCCACGTCGACGCGCGGTAGCAGTTGTGCGACCGAGCAGGTTGGGTGCTACATCGGTAACCCGTTCACCGCCGGTGACCTCACTTATGATGGCGTGGAGGATGAGTACATCTTTGGCGGCGAGACGATTGTGTTCTCGAATGCCGACACCTTCCGTCCTTTCTTGAACTTCTATGAGTCGGTGCAGCGCGATACATCCGTCTACGACAGATATCTGTTCGTGACGTCGATCGAGAACCCGGTGACTGGCGACGAGATCGCTCGCCGACTCACCGCCATCGTTCAGTGGGTTCCGCCGGGTGGCTTCCGAAAAGAGGTCCGGCTTGAGACGATTGTTTCCGAGTATCAGGAGCCCTCGCAGCCGTTTGTCTCCGGGACGGTCAACATGGCCGGCGGTGCAATGCGCATCGGTCCGTCGAACTCTGGTGTCTATCCGGGCGCGTACGCCCACGGCACGGACTGGGACCTGTGGACCACCTTGGGTGACCCAACGGACAGTGTCGGGGATGAGTATTTCTGGTCGACGATCAATGAGCGTCAGCAGTTTGATGCGTCCGTCAATTTCCCCATAGCCAACGTGAGCGCGACCTCGGACTTTGTCTCGGGCTCGTCGATTCGCATCTCGGGCACCGACTCATCTCGCCTTCAATGGGAGGGTCCCGACGGACTGTTCGGAACGATTGATGACCTCGTGTCCACGGTGCCGGCCGGCAAAGCCGAGTTCCTCAGTGACGACGATGCATCGACCATTCCGCCCCTTCAGTTTGGCGCCAACGGCGTGTTGTTCAATCAGCCTCTGGCGAGACTCAACTATGTCGGACCGGCTGACCGGGATCTGCAGATTACCGAGACGACGGATTATGCGGTGAACGGATTCCTCTTCACCGAGGTCGATCCGGTCCCGGCCGCCCCGCCGCCCGATGACAAGTTTCCCTACGCTCAGCTGGCTACTACCGCCAAGTTCCCCGCCAAGATCGCAGTCGGGTTCACCGAGTACACCGAGAACTGGGTGAGAACAAACCTGTATGGCGGATTCAATCCGCTCGATGCGGCTTCGTACAAGTTCGACATGTTCCGCCGGGAGAATCCGACATCGGCGTCGTCAGCCATTGTGTTCGGCGGCACCGTCGATCGTGATGACACCCCGATCGATGGTTACCAGCAGATCACGGCGTCATTGGACAACTATGACGGAGGCAATCTCCACTTCCTCGACGACACGGCCTACCCGGACACGGGGGGTACCGGCGATTTTAATGGTTGGGTAGTCATCACGATGCCGGATGTTCAGGTGAACGTTCTAGCCGGCCAGGGCGTGATCGCCAATCCGAACCCGATCATGACGACGATGATCATCAAGCAATGGGATCCCGTCGGTCGCAAGTATGTTGTCGTCAATCCCAACGGCACTGCGTCGGCAATCGACTATCGGGCGAATTACGGATCAAATTGCAGCACGGGGACCAACGTTTCCAACATCGTGCAGCTTTGGGGCGGATCGCCGATTACGACGACCATCGCCGGGGTAGGTCGCCCTTACCTCGAATACACGGTATCCGGTGCGGTCACGGTGCGGGGATGGTGCACGGGGTCGACCGTCGATGGACTCGGCGCCCGGTCACGGACCTGGTTTGAGACCAAGGTGCCGATGGTGACCGTTGACCTCGATTACAAGGTCGTCGACTACGGGCTCCAGGCGGCCGGTGGTGGCGCTCCGGTGGCCGTCGTCGGACCACCGCCATACACGACCGACTATGGCCAGGACGGTGGCCGGATCGTGCTCTACGACCTGGGCCTCCACTTCGAATCAGAGAAGCTCACCGTGAACGCTGTCTACATCGACCCATCGGCGGACTGACATGATCCTCGACCGCTTGAAGACCGACGAACGGGGCCTCACGCTCACGGAACTGATGGTTGCCATCTTCTTGTTGACCATCGTGAGCATCGTGTTCGCGAACGTGCTCTCGTCTTCGCTGCGAGCAACCCGCGATATCGAGAACTCGGCGCGGACCAATGACGATATCCGCTTGATACTCGAGCGGATCGACAAAGAGCTCCGCGGTGCCGAGACGATCTGCATCCCCGCACCTGGCGATGCCTCGAACACGCTTTCGTTCATTACCCGGACCAACCCGATCCCCCCGGCGGACACCCGTCATGTCATTTACCGGTTGGTCGATGTCGACGGTGACGGGGTTAACACCGATCTGCAGAGGTCGGGCGATGGCGGCCTGACGTTCATAACCGTCAACGAAACAGTCGTCAACGAGGTGGTGGCCCTTGACCTGGGCACGCCCCAGTTCCTGTTCGAGAACCAGGGCAGAAACGAGATCAACAACACGGGTCTTCCGGCCGCCTCCCCGAGCTACGGCAAAGTCGTCCGGATCTCAGTATGGATCGATCGGAGTCCGTTGGACCGGATCAGTCCTCGCCTGGAATCAACCGAAGTGGCAGGTCGCAATATTTGGACCCCGAACGCAGCCAACTGTTAGAAAGCGAAAAGACCAACATGCGCAACTTGATCCATCAACTTAGATCTAATGAGGACGGCATCGGGATCATCACCGCTTTGTCGGTGTCCTTCATTGTGTTCGCTCTCGGCGCCACTTGGTATTCGTTGGCGGTTCACGAGCTGGACGAGGTTTCTTTCGATCGTAACCGCACCCAGGCTTTGAATGTCGCCGAGGCCGGAGCGAAAGAGGCGATGGCCTTGCTGACTTATGACGTTGATAGCTGGCGCACGGACGCTCAGAGCGTTGGGTTTGCTTCGTCGGGGATTCTGCCGGGGGGAGTCTGCGATGTGCAGACTCTTGAGACGGTGAATGAAGGTGTCGTGGAGGGACAGGGCGAGTATTGGGTGGCCGTTACGAAGGTCGATAACCTCAAATATCATGTCGAGTCATGGGGTTGGGCTCCGAGCCGAACCTCGGCCAAAGGGGTGGCCAAGAAGGTGTTGCTCGACGTCGAATTGGTGCCGCTTGGTGGCTTCACCAATGCGCTCTTCGCGGCCAAGGGTGGCATCGTCGGTGCGAACTTCAAGACCATCTACGGTGACGCCTACTCCGGCGAAGACGTCACCATTTCGAGCTCGACGAACATATACAAAAACGATGATCCGTACCGTGGGCAGGGCACGCTGTCGGTTTACGGCGACCTGACGATCGCCAACGGTTCGAATGTGTTCGTCCAATCGGATGTCAACGTACAAGGCCGTGTCAACGATCTGTCTGCGTCCACCGTATACGGATCGACGGTCCAGATCCGGTCGGACAGCACGATCTCGTCTTATTTGAGCTCATATTTCAAGAAGGCCACCGTCCTGGGTGGTGAAGTCAAGATCGCCGACCCGGCCCTCAAAGCCGGATCGAACATCGGTGGGGCAACGTTGATCCCCAACGCCAACGATATGCAACCGGTGCCCGACGTGTCGCTCCCGGCCTTCACCTTCAACGCTGCCGACTACCCCGGCTATACGATCACCTACTACGCCAACCTGACGGCCTTGCGGGCCTATGTGGCGGCCAACGGGAACAACCTCAAAGGTGTCCATGTGGTAGCGGCAGGCGATGGCAGTGTCGTCAATTTCCATCAGAACACCTTCACGGACAATTTCGTTTTGATCGTCGACGGCTCGTTCGAGATTCGCGGCACCCCGAAGAAGGGCTCGACCCCTACGGGTGATCCTGCTTCAGTCATCATCGTGATGAAGAATGCTGCAGGAACTCTGACGCTCGGGCAGAACTTCCAGTCAGTGCCCGGAGAGGTGCACCACCTGGTTTTCTCGAACGGCATCGTCACGTCTACGAATCAGTCGGTGATCTACGGTGCCCTGTATGGCTACAAGGATCAGACGGGTAACCGCCTGGAAATCCACTTCCGGCCGCCCTCTGAAGGGGTGATTCAGGGATTCGAGTTTGACCCGGCCCTCGCTGACTCGTTCATTCCTGAGCCAGGCGACTGGCGGGATGTGTCCCCGAACTCGGAGCCAGTCACGGCCTACTGCACGCCATAACTACTAACCTCATGGCCTTCACGCGGAGGCCGCAGTGATCAGCTTCGATGTTGATCGACAAAGATGCGACCTTCCAACCGAGAAGGTCGCTTCGTTGCTTGTTGAATCTCGCTCGTTATGGGTCGCACAGACCAACACGTACGTGGTTGCCCGAGAAACCGGGGGACCGGCGGTCATCATCGACGCGCCGCCAGATATCGAGGCGATTGTCGCCCTCGTTGCCGCACTCGACGTCGCTCCGGTGGCGCTGCTTGTCACTCATGGACACGTCGACCACGCAGGCGCCGCCGGGCAAGTGGCCAGTACCTATGGGATCAAGGCGTACGTGCATCCCGACGACGACTACCTGAGCTTGAACCCGAACCAGCAGATCGAAGCGTTGATGGGGATCCGACTTGCCGACGCTCTCACCGTACCCCAGTTTGAGCCGCTCGCCGATGGGCAACGGGTCCGACTTGCCGGCGTTGACATTGATGTAATCCATACTCCAGGGCACACACCTGGTCATGTGTGTTTCCGGGTCGCGGACGAGGGCGTTCTGTTTTCCGGAGATCAGCTGTTCGCCGGTTCGATCGGTAGGACAGACCTCCCCGGTGGTAGCTACCAACAGCTGATGGACAGCATGGTGCAAAAAGTTCTGACCCTCGATGATGACGTAATTGTTTTTCCAGGTCACGGGCCGGGTACTACCGTTGGTCGTGAACGCCGCACCAATCCGTTTCTGCAAGGACTGTCACCATGAGTTTGCGCGCCCCCAAGGGCACCGACGACATTCTCCCGCCCGCCTCCCGGGTTTGGCGGCGGCTGCTCAACGCCTGGGAACAGATGGCGGAGGTCTACGGCTATGACTTGATCATGGTTCCGCTCTTCGAGATGACTGAGGTGTTCAGCCGGGGGGTGGGGGAGTCGTCCGAGGTGGTGCAGAAGCAGATGTATACCTTCGATGACAAAGGTGGGCGTTCCCTGACCTTGCGACCCGAGGGAACGGCGGGCGTCGTCCGAGCATTCGTCCAGGCCGGTGCCCAAGGGGTCATGAAAGTCTCGTATTCGGGTGCCATGTTCCGATACGAGCGGCCCCAGGCGGGTCGGAGGCGTCAGTTTTTTCAGGTTGGACTGGAGTATCTGGGGTCTCCGGATCCTGATGCGGATGCGGAAGTTATCGAACTTGGGTACCGGTATCTCACGTCAATGGGGGTGCCTGATGTGGTGGTGCGCCTGAACTCGCTCGGTGATGGCGAGTGCCGTCCAGCCTATGTCGAGCTGCTTCGCTCCTGGCTCGAAGAACGGCGATCACTCCTGTGCGCGGATTCGCAACAAACCCTTGATCTCAATCCGATGCGGGTTCTTGATTGTAAGGTCTGTGCGGAGATCGTCGCCGGGGCACCTTCGCCGGTGGATTCGCTGTGTGACGCCTGTGAGGCGCATTTTGGGGCGGTCCAGCAGCGGCTGATCTCGGAGGGGGTGCGGTACACCCTTGACCCGCAGCTGGTGCGGGGGCTCGATTACTACACGCGAACCGCCTTTGAGTACGTCGGTTCGGCCCTGGACACCGCGCAAACCGCGTTAGGTGGCGGTGGCCGTTACGACGGTCTGGCCGAGCTGCTTGGAGGTCCGCCGGTCCCGGGCGTCGGCCTGGCGCTTGGGGTCGACCGTATCGTCCTGTCGATTCCTGACGCAGAACTGCCGGCGATAGATGTGTTTGTCGCAAACACCGACACTCGTCGGGCTGAGGCGTTGCGCATTCTCGGCGACTTGCGCAGCTCGGGCATCAAGTCCGATAGCCTGCCTGATCAACGGTCATTGAAGGCTCAGTTCAAAGCGGCCGATCGGCGAGGTGCCCGGGCGGTCGTGGTGGTCGGCGACGAATGGGAAACGGGCCAGGTGGTCATCAAACGACTTGACGACGGCTCACAAGAAACGATTGCACGCGAGGAGATCGCCACATGGCTCAAGAGCCACTGAGAACTGACTACGCCGGTGAGCTGACGGCCGATCGAATCGGCGACACCGTCCGGCTGGCTGGATGGGTTGCCAAAAGACGTGACCACGGCGGGGTGGTGTTTGTAGATCTGCGCGACGTCAAAGGCATCGTCCAGGTGGTCATCGATCCAATGGAGATCCCGGCTGCCCATGAACTACGCATGGAGTATTGCGTCTCGCTGGTCGGAGTGGTCCGTTCCCGTATGGAGGGAACCGAGAATCCCGACATGCCAACCGGAGCTGTTGAGGTCGGAGTAACCGAGATTACGGTCCTGAGCGCTTCCGATCCGCTGCCGTTCATGATTGACGACCGGGCCGACGCCGATGAGCTGATTCGCCTCGAGTATCGCTACCTCGACTTTCGTCGGGCACCGATGGCTGCTGCCCTGCGTGCTCGCGGGGCAGCCGTACATGCCATGCGTTCTGCGATGGCCGACGGTGGGTTTCTTGAGGTCGAAACGCCGACACTCATAGCTTCAACCCCCGAGGGTGCCCGTGACATGCTCGTCCCGAGTCGGCTCCGACAGGGAGAGTTCTATGCGCTTCCCCAGTCGCCCCAGCTCTTCAAGCAGTTGCTGATGGTGGGAGGGGTCGATCGGTACTATCAAATTGCCAGGTGCTACCGGGATGAAGACTTCCGATCCGATCGCCAACTCGAATTCACCCAATTGGATATCGAGGGCTCTTTTTGGACAGCCGCCGATGTGCAAGCAACGATCGAGACGGCGATCGCCGCGGCCGTCAGAGCGGTCCGGGGACATGAGATCTCGCGGCCGTTCGGGAGACTCACCTACGCCGCTGCCATGGACCGCTTCGGATCGGACAAGCCCGACGTTCGGTTCGGCATGGAGGTCACCGACGTCTCGTCCGTGTTCACCGGTAGCGAGTTCAAGGGATTCGGCGGAGCGCTCGACGCTGGCGGTGTGGTCCGGGGGATCAACGGAGGGCCGCTGGGTCTTTCGCGTAGTGGATTTGATGGTTTGGTCGCCGACGCCCAGGCACTGGGAGCCAAGGGACTGGCCTGGTTGGTAGTCGAGGATGATGGCACGTGGCGTTCACCCATCGCCAAGTTTCTCTCAGAAGCCGAGCTCGGCGGCCTGAAGGAACGATTTGACGCAAAGCCAGGCGATACGGTTTTGCTCGTGGCAGACTCCGCCAAGCTGGCCGGAGCGGTTCTCGGATCGCTTCGCCTTCAGCTCGGTCGGCCCGCCGGGCACGAGGAGTTGGCGTTTACCTGGGTAACCGACTTTCCCGTGTTCGACGTGGATGACGACGGGTCTCTGGCCCCGGCCCACCACCCTTTTACCCAGCCGGTCAGCCTCGACGACATGGTCGAACGACCCGAAACCGCCATCGCTCAGGCTTACGATCTGGTGCTCAACGGTTCTGAGCTCGGGTCAGGGAGCGTGAGAATCCACGACCCGGGAGTTCAGGCAAAAGTCTTTGAGGTGCTCGGAATCTCGAATGAAGAGGCACAATCACGGTTCGGCTGGTTCATCCGGGCGCTTCGTTACGGAACCCCTCCTCACGCGGGTTTCGCGGTCGGGGTGGATCGTCTTCTGGCGATTCTGCTAGAGCGTGAGTCGATCAGAGACGTCATCCCCTTCCCGAAGACGCAGCGAGGCATCGACCCGATGACCGGTTCGCCCACGAGGGTCACCGACGTGCAGTTGCGAGAGCTCGGAGTGGATCTGCGACCGGAGGTCAAGGCCAGGCTGGCGAAGGAAGCTGCCGCGGACTGATGGAGGACCTTTTCTCTGCCGAGAAGGCCGAGCGTCGGATGCGGGCGGCCCCCTTGCCGGCGAGGATGCGACCCCGACGACTCTCCGAAGTTGTCGGCCACCGACAGCTACTTGGGGACGGCGCGGCGTTTCGGACGATGGTCGAACTGGGCCGGCCGGTGTCGATGATCCTGTTCGGGCCACCCGGAACCGGCAAAACAACGCTAGCCCGCCTGGTGGCCTCGGAATCCTCGGCGACGTTCGAACCACTCTCGGCGACTTCGGCGTCCGTCAAGGACGTCCGGGCGATCCTGGCTTCCGCACGATATCGGCTAGAGACCGAAGAGCGTCGGACGGTGCTGTTTCTCGACGAAATCCACCGATTCTCCAAGTCGCAGCAGGATGCCTTGCTGCCAGGCGTGGAGGACGGGACGGTGATCCTGGTCGGCGCCACGACCGAAAATCCCTTTTTTGAGGTGAACTCACCTCTCCTGTCGAGATGCACGCTGTTCCGCATCCATCGGCTTGAACCGACCGACATCGCGCTCCTCATTGAACGGGCACTCGTTGATCCGGTCGGATTAGGCGATCTCGATCTGGCGATCGACGAGGACGCCGTCGAAGCGTTGGCCGACCGGGTGGGTGGCGACGGTCGTTTGGCGCTCAACGCGCTCGAGACAGCCGCGATCGTGGCTGTGGGCCGGGGGCAAGCGGCGATCACGCTCGAAGATATTGCTGAGGCCATGGGTCGTCGCATCGTCCAGTACGACAAGGATGGTGACAACCACTATGACGTCATCTCCGCTTTCATAAAGAGCATGCGAGGATCTGACATCGATGCTTCCTTGTACTGGTTGCACACCATGCTCGAAGCCGGGGAAGACCCGGAGTTCATTGCCCGCCGGATGATCATCCTGGCGTCAGAAGACATCGGATTGGCCGACCCGCAAGCACTAAACCAGGCGGTGGGGGCATTTCAGGCGCTTCAGGTGGTGGGTCTGCCAGAAGCCGCCTTTGCCTTGTCGCAAGCGACCATCTATTTGGCCGGAGCTTCGAAATCGAATGCCGTGACGGAAGCCATGGGACGAGCTCGCCAAGCAGTCGCCGGTCATCCATCCGCCGAGGTCCCGTCACACCTGCGGGACGCCCATTATTCGGGTGCCGCCCGCTTGGGTCACGGGACGACTTACGTCTATCCACATGACCATCCACACCATTACATCGAGCAGCGCTACTTGCCCGAGTCTTTCGCCGGGGACCGGTTCTACGAGCCGACCGACCAGGGGAGTGAGAGCGAGGTTGCCGCTCGTATGCGTCAACGAGGGCAGCTGCCATCTGGCCCCGAAACCGCTCCCGGGTCATAACCGATTCGGTCGAGTCCTCCCGAAAGCTAAGCTGCCGCCTTCATGGAAACGAGTAATCAGATTCGCCAGGCTTTTGTGGATTTTTTCGCCGAGCGCGCCCACGTCGTCCGGCCGTCGGCGTCGCTCATCCCGATCGATCCCACTTTGCTGCTCACCAACGCCGGCATGGTGCCTTTTAAACCCTATTTTCTCGGTGAGGAACCAGCCCCGTTCGATCGCGCCGTGTCGCCGCAGAAATGCGTCCGCACCATCGACATCGACATTATTGGGACCACGGATCGCCACATTTCCTTCTTCGAAATGCTCGGGAACTTCAGCTTTGGAGATTATTTCAAGTCCGAGGCGATCGCCTGGGCGCATGAGTTCGTAACCGACGTGCTCGGGCTACCTGAGGAGCGTTTGTGGTACACAGTCTATGAAACCGACGATGAGGCGGCTGCGATTTGGGTTGACCAGGAAGGTATCGACCCGACGCGGGTCCAGCGCGGTGGCAATGACAACTTCTGGCAGATGGGGGTCGCCGGACCATGTGGGCCTTCGTCGGAGATCTTTTTTGATCGCGGCCCCGAGTTCGGTGCCGAAGGAGGTCCGATCGGTGGCGGCGAGGATCGGTATGTAGAGATCTGGAACCTCGTGTTCATGCAGAACATCCAGGACATGCCGTACCACGTCATCGGTGACCTACCTGCCAAGAGTATTGACACCGGCATGGGCCTTGAGCGCGTGGCGATGGTCATGCAGGAGGCCGGTTCTATCTTTGAGATAGACACGATCTGGCCGATTCTTGACGAGGCCGCCGCATACGGATCGGTGACATTTGGCGAAGATGCCGCGACCGACGTGTCTTTGAAGATCATGGCTGACCACGCCAGGACCGTGGCCATGTTGGTCGGCGATGGCGTGACCCCATCGAACGCCGGGCGTGGCTACGTGCTGCGCCGGGTTCTGCGCCGGGCAGTGCGCCACGGTTGGCAGCTGGGTGGCGCTGGACTGTTGATGCCACGTCTTACCGAGGTGGTCATCGAGGTGCTCGGCGGTGGGCACCCCAACCTCGTTGAAAAGCGCGACGCGCTCATTGCCGTGGTCGAGCGAGAGGAAAGCCAGTTCCGTAGGACTCTTGAAG
>JAOUMT010000056.1 GCA_029881355.1 Acidimicrobiia bacterium
AGCTCACTCAGACCCCAAACGATGATGCCGAAGCCGAGCGCTACGTCGGTGAGTTGCCAGACCCGGAACGTCCGAAGACTCGTGAACAGCTGCGGATCGACTGGTTTGACAAGCGGATGATCGAACGTGCCTTCGTCGACTTCGCGGATCGTCTGTTCCATGTTCGGCCGGATCACCGCCCGCATCACGCCGCCGAGCGCCAGGTGCACCCCGAGCACTACCAGCAGCTCGGCGCGGGACCAACCTCCCAGCTCGGTCGTATAGGTGAACACCAGCTGGATGGCGACGATGCCGGTCAGCAGCTGCAGGCTGGATTGCACGAGCTGCACGAAGAAGTTGATCCGGTACTGCATCTCGTATTGAGCGGTCAGCTTCACGAACAGCCAACCGAGGCGCATCGCCCTCATGATCCCACCGCCGTGTACCGGCGAACCGCCCGCTTCCAAACCAGGCCGATGCTCGTAATGAGGAGCAGGAACCAGCCGGCCTGGAACATCCAGCCGGTGAACACGTCAGGAGAGTTCAACCGACCGATGATCACTTCGATCGGGAACTGGAACGTCCACTTGAACGGAAGGACATCCGAGACCGACTGCACCCACTCGGGCATCACCGACATCGGAACGAGCCGACCCGACAGAAGAATCTCGCTCATGATGATGATCTCGAACAAGGCCGCCACCCTCGTTGTCCAGAAGCCGATGAGACCGATGAGGAACTGGTAGCTGGCCCGTACGAAGTAGGCGCCCCAGAGCGCGAAGAAACCGAAAACGAACGTGCGCCAGGTGAGCACGATGTTCGGACGGAACACGAGGAAGAGCATCCCACCGATGGGCAGCCACATCGTGAACCACAGCAGTTTCATGCCGGCGAAGTTCATCGTCGACCGCCAATAGACGCTGGTCGGATGCATGAGCAGGTGCGACACCCGCCCGAACTGAATCCACCATTCCCACACGTATGGCGTCAGGGCCAGGTTCATGGCCCGCACGAGCGTCCAGACGACGTAATAGGCGACGATCTCGTCTCCCGAATAACTGCCAATCGACCCGGACTCAAGCGAGACGGTCCGCCATACGACGAGCAGAACGATCGGTTCGATGAGGAAGCCCAATAGCTGAAGGAAGCCGACGATGCGGAACTGCATCTCTTGAAGAAGCCCGACCCGGGCTTCGGCCCAACCGACCGCCATAAGGCCGCGAACGTTCATGATTCGTCGGCGGTGAACGCCATGTCGATGATGTCTTCGAGCGGCACGTTTTCGATGCTCAGGTCGTAGACCCCGCGGCGGAGAAGCAAGGACGCGACGTCGGCCACATTGTCGTTGGGTACCTTCAGAATGGTTCGCTCTGGCGAGCCTTCTACAGAATCGCTCAGCTGAACCATCTCTTCTGACACCTCGTTGCCGCCAAACGAGATGAGCCGATGCGACACGAACTTGCTGCGCAGACCGCCGATGTCACCGTCGTAGAGAATCGCCCCTTCGTGGATGACAATGATCCGATCACACAAAGCTTCAACGTCGGCCATGTAGTGGCTGGTCAAGATGATCGAGGCGCCCGACTCTTTTTGATAGTTGGCGATAAAGCCGCGCAGGCGTTTCTGCATCGTGACGTCGAGGCCAAGCGTTGGCTCGTCGAGGAACAACACCTCAGGCGCATGCAACAACGATGCGATGACCTCGACCTTCATACGCTCGCCCAATGACAGATTGCGGATCGGCTTCGTGACCAGATCGGCGACGTCGAGCAGTTCGATGAACTCATCCCGTCGCCGTTGAAAGTCGACCTTCGGCACCTGGTAGATCGCTCGCTGCAGCTCGAAGCTATCCATCACAGGCAGGTCCCACTGCAACGAGTTCCGGTTGCCCATCACGAGCGCGATCCGCCGTCGGTAGTCCTCTTCTCGCAGGCGCGGGTCGTGGCCTAGAACCCGGGCCTGGCCGGAGGTTGGATACAGAAGCCCGGACAGCATCTTGAGCGTCGTGGACTTGCCGGCTCCGTTCGGGCCGAGAAAGCCGATCAGCTGACCTTCCGGTACCTCAAACGACACTTGATCGACGGCCAGCACTTCGCGGAACTCTCGTTTGAACAAGCTCCGAACCGAATTGCGAAGCCCTGACTCCCGCACAGGGACCTTGTAGGTCTTGGACAGATCAGTGACTTCGATCGCAGGCATGGGCTTAGAGAGTCTGGCATACCCGGCGGTTGCTGGTCGGCCCATTATGGATTGCCGGCTTGGCTGGCGCCAAACGAAGTTCTGCTATCGGGGACCGTCCGCGACCTCGTCGCCGGCTCAGGTCTTGAGTTCGTCGACCGCCGAAGACATCAGCTCAAGGGTGTGCCAGGCGAATGGCAGGTCTACGAGGCGGTCTAGCTCGCCTGGGCCACCATTTTGGCGACATCGAAATCGATCTTGGTGTCGGACTCCGAGATCTCCCACAGCTTGGCAAGGTCGGAAGGCTTGCGGAGGCGGGCGCCAACTTTGCCAACCACCGGCACACCTCGCATGACGTACTTCGGCCGATACAGCGTGCCGCCAGGAGCAGCCGGGTCAGTTCCGGCCCGTAGCTGCGGTAGAGCACCACGAGCCGCCGACTGGCCGACGATCGGCGTGGTCATCTCAAAGAAGCGGCTCCGGGCTGCTCCCTTGGTGTTCGTTGAACTCGTAGCCTGAAGGTCCGTATCTGAGAATCCCGGATCGGCCGCATAGACCTTCACGCCGGAGCCCGCCGCCGCCAACCGCTTGTTCAGTTCGAGCGTGAACTGAAGGTTGGCGAGTTTTGAATAGCCGTAGGCCCGCCACGAGTCGTACACGCCAAGATGATGCGGATTGTCCAGGTCGTATTCGCCTGCCGCGAAACGAGCCGTCGAGGTCGTGTTGACAATGCGACCATCAGGTGCCGCCAGCAATGCCGGGAGCAGTCGGGCTGTCAGCGCAAAGTGTCCGAGATGGTTGGTTCCGAATTGCATCTCGAACCCGTCTTCGGTTTTCCACTCGGGAGTGGCCATAACGCCGGCGTTGTTGAACAGCATGTCGATAATCGGATGCGCCGCGAGCACACCTGAAGCGAACTCCTCAACAGCAGCAAGGGAGCTGAGGTCGAGTTTGCGGACCTCGAGTGACGCACCGGGAATCTCCGCTCTCACGTCGGATTCGGCTTTGGCCGCTTTGTCGAGATTGCGAGCACCGATGACCACGTGAGCGCCTTTGCGGGCCAATTCACGAACGGTCTCAAGGCCGAGGCCGCCATTACCTCCAGTAACAACGGCAACTTTTCCGGTTTGATCAGGAATATTGGCTGCGGTCCACGGCATGGGCACACCTTCAGTCGAGGGGCGACTGTCCGGAAAGACGGTCGGAGTCAGACCTCATTATGAATGCACAGTGCTCCCAGGCCAACTCGTGCCGCGGTCAGCGGTCGACGTGTATGTTTGATGAGGTTGGGAGCCGATCGGCTCCCGGAAGGAGGGACAGATGTCCACAACCACCCGCCGGATGCTTCTCCTCGCATCCGCCCTGTTGCTAGGCCTGGCCACCGTGGCGGGACCGGCTACAGCCGCAACCGGGTTTCTTACCGCAAACGACCCTTACATCACGCTCACCGCCGATGCCCCGGCCGGATCGACGGTGACCGCCATCATCAGTGGTGGTGACCAGGTCGGCGACTTCGAGTTCACGGGACTCCCAGACGGACTCGGCCACGTGCCCGGCGATGGCACCGTCGATGTCTACGTCGCTCACGAAGAGACAACCGTGCCGTTCTTCGGAACCGCCAACTTCCAAAACGCGTCCGTATCGCGGCTGACGCTTGACACGACTACGGGGGCGGTCCTCTCCGCAGCAGTCGAACTGTCACCAGCGGAAGGCTTCCTGCGTTTCTGCTCGGCCTTCATGGCGGGACCCGAGCACGGATTCGAGACTTACACGTTCTTCGTCAACGAGGAAAGCAACGACATCGTCGAGGTCCCCGCCGGGGCTGTGTACGGCGCCGATCCCGCCTTCGCACCGGACAATCTTCGCCAGGGCGGATATGCGATTGCCCTGCGAGCGGATGGAAGCGAAGACTTCAGCGTTCTGGCCGGACTCGGCCGACTCAATCACGAAAACACCGTGGTGGTACCCGCGTGGGAGAACAAGAAGGTCATTTTGACCACAGATGACACCTTTGACGGACCGTCGGCCCAGCTTTACATGTCGATCGCCAACGACGAAACCCGCGTGTGGGACGACAAAGGCAGCCTATGGGCGTTCCGGGTAACCGCCACGGACGCAGGGAAGGTCGACGCGGGCGACGCCTTCAATGGGGCGAACGACTACCTCGACCTTCAGCCGGGAGAGGTCTTCCAGGGTGAGTTCATTCGAGTCCCGAAACAGATCGCCGAGGGCCAGACCGGAATCGCTCCCCAGGCAGCACTCGAGGAATGGTCGAACGCCAACAACGTCTTCCAGTTCATCCGGCTTGAAGACCTCGCCTACGACAAGAACGATCCAAGCGTCGTGTACATCGCCGACACCGGACGCAGCCGGGTGGTCCCCGACCCCGCTACCGGCCGGATGGTGAGAGGGCCCGGAGGAACGGTCGGCCTCGCTGACAACGGAAGCGTGTTTGTCATGGAGTTCAACGAGAAGAACCCGCACAAAGTTGATGCGTTCTATGTGCTCGCTCAAGGCGACCAGCCAGGAAACGATCTCTACGTGCCGTTCGTCTCGCCCGACAACATGGACACGAGTCCCAACAGCCTCATGGTTCAAGAAGACGCCGACAACGCTCGTATCTGGCACATGGATCTCGACTCCGGCGACTGGACGGCCATCGCGACCGTGAACGACCCGGACGGCGAGTCCTCCGGGATCCTATGGGCTGCCGATTCCTTTGGCGAAGGCGCCTGGCTTCTTGATGTCCAGGCTCATGGACTTGACCCGGTGAAAGAACAGGTCATCGACCCGACGCTCACGCTCGTCCAGGAGGACGGCCAGTTACTCATAATGAGGATCCCAGGTTCCTAGTCGATTGGGCGGCCGCCGACTGAGGCCGGCGGCCGCCCTTCACACCGCCATTTGCGCCAAAGGGTGGGACTCTGAGTACAGGCGCTAGATTCCCCAGGCCAGGGAAGGCGGACGTTGCTCGAACTTACCAACCTCACCAAACGCTACGGCACCGTGCAAGCACTCGATGGCTGCACGTTCGCCGTTCGACGAGGACGAATGCTGGGTTTCGTAGGTCCGAATGGGGCCGGAAAGACCACCACCATGCGGTGCGTCTTCGGGCTGGTGAAGCCAGACGCCGGCTCGGTGACGTGGAAGTCACAACCAATCGGCCCAGCCGACCTCCTGACGTTTGGCTACATGCCCGAACAGCGGGGCCTATACCCGAAGATGCGCATCGCCGACCAGGTCGCTTACTTCGGCGAACTTCATGGACTGAGTCGTTCCGAGTCAAAGGCAGCCACTGAGAGCTGGCTCACGCGGCTCGGACTCGGCGAACGACTTGATGACCGGCTCGAACAACTGTCGCACGGGAATCAGCAGAGGGTTCAGCTGGCCACCGCTCTCGTACACGACCCTGACCTCCTGGTACTTGACGAACCATTTTCGGGCCTCGATCCGCAGGCAGCCGACTTGATGTCGGAAGTACTACGAGAGCGATCCGCCGCCGGGGTGGCCGTAGTCTTCTCCAGTCATCAACTCGACCTCGTCGAAGACCTGTGTGAAGACGTGGCAGTTATCAACGTCGGCCGAATCGTGCTGACCGGGGATCTGGCCGAACTCAAGCGAGCCTCATCGGTACGTCGTCTTCATGTGTCCACGGCTGGCAGTGACCACGGCTGGGCGAGACATCTGCCCGGTTTGATTTCAGTCGAACAAAACCACCAGGGCGTGGTCGCCATCATCGAATCGGGCGTCGATCCGGCGACGCTGCTCGCCGCCGTCGACGGCTCGATCGAAAGCTTCAGCTTTTCGCCGCCTTCCCTCACCGATCTGTACCGGGAGGCCGTCCAATGACCAGCTGGAGAGCGATCGGCCTGGTGTGGCGACGCGAGGTGACCGAGCGGATTCGGTCAAAAGTGTTCATGATCGGAACGGCCGCCACGCTGCTCATCATCACGGCAATATTCGTGATCCCTCAACTCGTGAACCCTGGACCCGATGAAGTCTCCATCGGTGTGATCGGAGCGGACTCTGCTCCGATCATCGCCACGGCCAGGCTGCTGGCCGGCCCGGATGACTCCATCGAACTGAAAGTACTCGAATACGACGACATGGCCGGCGCCGAAGCCGCCGTCGAAGACGGCACTATCGAAGCTCTGCTGATCGATGGCACCGATCTCGTGACGTTGGGCCAAGGAAGCTTCTCATCGAACGTCGGGTCCGAATTACTACAAGAAGCAGCCGCCGCCAACGCCGTTGAACAACTCGTGGCCGAGACCGGCATGACCTCCGAGCAAGTGATCGAGCTAATGACTGGCGAACTGCTTGAAACGCGCACCCTTTCCGGCGTGTCGGCCGACGACCCGACCCGTGAGATCGTTGCCTACGCGGGACTCATGTTGATGTATATGGCGATCCTCATGTACGGCACGTGGACGCTGGCGGGCGTCACCGAGGAGAAATCCAACCGGGTAGTTGAGATCCTCGTTTCGACGATTCAGCCCTGGCAACTGCTGACCGGAAAGGTCACCGGGATCGGCACACTCGCGATCGGCCAATTCGCACTCACTGTCGGATACGGCCTCGCTCTCTCGCGTCTCACTGGATCGGTCGACCTAGCCGATGTGCCTTTGGATTCGGCCGCCATGGTCATCCTTTGGTTCGTCCTGGGATTCGCCATCTACTCGGTGATGTTCGCCGGGGTAGGGGCGCTCGTCAGTCGGGCCGAAGACGCCTCGTCGGCGTCGACGCCCGTGACGATCGCCGCCGTCGGGTCCTTCATGATCACGATCGTGACGCTCAATGAGCCTTCGGGGCTGACCGCCCAGATTGCCACGTTCGTGCCATTCACCGCCCCCTATGTCGTGCCCGTCCGGTTCGCTCTCGACGCCATCGCCTGGTGGGAAATCGTCTTCGCCGCCCTCATCACGATCGCGACCGCCTATCTCCTCATCCGAGTGGCCGGCCGCATCTACCGGGGAGCCCTGTTGTCCTATGGGGCCCGGCTCAAACTGCGCGAAGCCTGGTCAAGCGCGACCGACACATAGCCGGTCAGACGGTCACCGACATAACTGGCCAGACCACCTTTGTCTCCCACTTCCGGGGGTCTGGCTGATCCGCCGGGTCAGTCAGGTAGAACTCCCACATATCGTCCGCTGGTACCAAATTGTGTTCGGACATCCACTCGACCATCTCGTTGTAGGTTTGCTCGAGCGTGTCATAGGGGCCGACGTGAACGGCTTCGACGGCTTCGGTAGCCGGCAGAGTTCCGGCGACGATGTCGTCATGGCCCTCAGTCGGTTCGGCAATCGGAACTCCCGCCTCCACATCGACGATATCGGTGGGCATCCCCCGGTACCGGCCGAACGGCATTCCGGAAACGGCCACGCCCTCGCGACCGATCTCGCCGTACAGGCGCCCGTATGACTCACCAAAAAACTCTTTCATGCGGTTGAGCGGAACGGTTGACCGGATTCCAATCGTCGGCACTTCCGGCTGGGGAACTATCGCGCACTCGACCATGTCACCTCCTCGTGACTAGCTGGCACCAGTATGCGGCCGGATCCCGCTGACGCCGAGAGGTCCAAAGTCACCAGAACTTACGCGTCGGCCGGCTCCTTCCGGATGAGAAGTTCGAAGGTCTCGTTCGACCAGCCAACCTCGAAATCGCGATCAATGGCGAGGCGATCTTGTTCGTCGACCTCGGTGCGCCGTACCACCAGCACGTCGAACTGCGAACCCGGGTTGAGCGGATCGGCTTCGGCAACCTGTACCGCCCGCCGATCCGTGTACAGCATCATCGAGCGAGCCTTGAAAAACCCGATTACGTCCGCTTCGGCTGTGTGGACGCGGACTGCCGCGAACATCTCGACCGCATCGGCGCGGTTCGGACCCTCTTTGACCACGCCGTTGAACTGATCGGCCCGTTCGGCTTCCTGAACGGCGTTCACTCCGTTGAGCCAGACAACCGGGGTTAGAGCCAGGATGACGGCAACAGTCGCCAACCGCGAAAGCGAAGTGTCACGGCGCGTGGGCCCGAAGGTCGGGATCATGAGCGCTCCCAGCAGGAGGAGCGGCACGGCGGTGGAAAAATAGCGCCCGGATGGCACGAAGAACATTCCACCGACCACCATGACCGCCAGCAGATAGCCAACGATCGGAAGGTGCTTTCGCCAATCCGATCGAAGCGCCAACGCCCACCCAAAGAAACCGAGCGAGACGAAGAGCCATCCGGCCACGGAGCTGTCGAAGCCCACGATCTCGCCGATCCGCTGCGCAATCACATTGGCGTATCGAAAAAGATTCCCAATGGTGTTCTCGGGATAATGCGGTAGCAGCGTGCTTGGAAGCACGAGTTGGAGCAGCAGGACCGCCAAACCGAACACCGCGAACGGGGCAAGGGCGAGCCAGCGGCGATCCCGGTCGGCGTAGACCCGATCCGCGACAAGCGCCAGCCCGATCGCACCCACCAACGCCAGTCCTTCTCGCCTCGTTGAGAACGCGGCGGCGGCCAGCACTCCGGCAGCTACTCCCGGACGCCACGAGGCCAACCAACGACCCCGGTTGCGGTCAATGACGATCAGCGTCGCAAACGCGAAGAGCATGAACGGCAGTTCGGTGTGCAGCTGTTCGGTCCAATCGATGTAGATCGGACTCGTCCCGATGGCGAGCAACCCGACCAGCGCCGTCAGTCGCCCAACCCGCTGTAGCGCGAACCAGTACCAGAACGCCAACGCGAGAACATAGAGAGCAATGCTCACGAAGAACAGTTGGTCAATGTTCAAACCGACGATTCGAATGGGGATCGCCAGGATCAGCGGCCAGCCCCACGGATAAATCGGCGGGGAGAAGTTCGACTTGTAGGAATGATCGAGCATGTACTGGTTGTCGGCGATCACCTCGCGTACCGACAGATCACCGAAGAGGCTGGACGCCTGGCGCAGATACAGCGCAAAGTCATCACCCCAATAGTGGCCAGGACGATGGGTCCGCCAGGCCAGCCAGGCCAGCCCGAGCAACACGATGCCTGTCCCGGCGCGGCGCAACCAAATCTTCATCACACCGCTACTTTATGGTGTTCTAGTCAGAACTCGCCGTCAGGCGGCCCGACGATAGGCACCGGGGCGCACGCCCATCACTCGAACGAATGCATTGCTGAAGGCGGCGTCGGTTCCATAGCCGACCTGCCGGGCCACGGCCGTTACCGACATCCCGTGCTTGCGAAGCAGTCGGGTCGCCAGGTGCACCCGCCACCTCGTCAGATACTGCGAAGGAGATTCGCCGACGAGCTGTTTGAACCGGGCAAAAAACACCGATCGGGACACCCCGACCAGCCTGGCCAGTTCGCCGGCGGTCCACGGATGTTCGGGGCGACTGTGAATCATGCCGAGAGCTCGGCTGATCTCCCGATCGCGCAACGCACCCAGCCAACCGACGTCGTTCCCAGGCAGTTGAGAGATGTAGTCCCGGATCACATAGATGATGAGAACGTCGGTGAGCCTGGCGACCACGGTTTCGCTGCCGGGGACGGCGTCGTCGACTTCCTCGGCGATTAGCCCGATCAAGGTTTCTACCACCCGGGCGATGGATCCATCGGCATCACGAACGTGGATCAACGGCGGCAACATCGAAAACATCGGATGGGCTTCCCCGCTCTCAAACTCAACGGTTCCACAGATCAAGGACGTCTCGGCGCCGTCGCCCTCGACGAGCAGATGACCCATCCCGGCGTCGTCCACAGTGGTGAGTTGCCCGATGGGAACGGTCGGGCGGTCCCGTCGATCCGTGAGCAGATGGTTGTCGCCGAACGGCATGAGCACGACGTCGCCGGGTTCAAGGATCACCTCGTCGGGCCGATCAGCCAGGCGGGCGTGAACCTGTCCGCTGACGACGGCGTGGAAGATCCCTTGGGAGGTTCGGCCTGATTCAACTCCCCAAGGAGCTGACAGTGACGCCCGGGAGAACACCGACCCCCGCATCTGGACCGAATCGAGTACCTCGGTAAGTGCATCAATCATGGAAGGGCGTTCTGTACGTTTCGATAGAAGAAACGGACGATTACCTATTTCGTCGTCCGAGTTCTCAGATTACGTTGTTCACAGCAAGCCGTCAATACCTGGAGGAACATCATGCGAAAAGCCCCGATCGCTGCAATTGCCAACTTCTTCTTACCCGGTCTCGGTTATCTCATCATCGGAGCGAAGCGAGGCCTGGCCGTCCTCTGGCTGGTCGGTGTGATTGGTCTCACCTACGTCGAGTTCGGCATCCAGGAATCCGAGCCGACTCTGTACACGATCATGTTCGTCTCTGTTCTGATCATGAACACCGCCTTTGCCGTCGATGCCTATCAATTAGCGAAACAGGAGTAACCGGCACGCCGGGGGCGGCTCGTCGGGTAGGTTCGTCGAGCATGGATATCCGCAACGTTTCCGTCGAAGACTTCCTCGTGTGGCCCGACGATCAACCCGACGACGCTGAGGCAATCAAGGCGCTCATTGATGCGGGAAGAGCCCAGCCCGACTGGTTCTACGTCGGCTATCTCGACGGCCGGCCGTCGATGCGGATCGGTTACCGAACAAGCCCATTCTTAGCCAACCCTGCCCACTCTGGCACCTTGTCGGAAACTCGATTATTCGCGGTCGGTCGTGAAGGAACCGAACACACCGACGAATACCGGGCGTTCATCGACGCGACTCTTCCGTCGGGCCTTCCCGACGATGTGCGTCTGCTCGAGACCCGCCTGCGCGAATCCAAACATGCCGATGCCGAGACACGAGCCACACAGCTCGAGGAGATCGGATTCCGATGCCTTATGGAGAAGACCGGTTACGTCAGGTCAGGTGGCGAACTGCCTCCACCTCGACCGGGCATTCACTTCAAGACGGTCGAAGATGTCGGGCGCGATGCGTTTACACGGCTGATCGCCATTGTCGGAGGCGATGGACTCGACCGGGAGATGGCCCACTATCAGTCACACATGGATATCCAGCACTGGGCGGAGGAACATGTGCGCTACCTGGGGGATCAGAATGACCTGCTGATGATCGGTTATCTCGACGGCCGGCCAATCGGGTTGGTAGGACTCAACGATCCGGGTGCCGAGCCGTACCTGTCGTTCATCGGAGTGGTCCCCGACCAGCGCGGCAACGGCTACGTCGACGATCTCGTTCGGCATGGAACGAACGTAGCTATCGAACGAGGATGGAACCCGTTGCGGGCGGAAACGGATATGGGCAACCTTCCGATGCGTCGTTCGTTCGAGAGGTGCGGATATCGGATGGAGCCGGGCACCCGGCTGTGGGGCCATCTCTTGGACATTTGAGGCTCGATCGTTCGGAATCCGGCAGATTCGCGCTAGCCAACGGGATCTCGGTATGCGAACATATGTTCGATGGCGCGCATCGGAAAAGAAACTCGCAGCGAGGCAACGATCCTCCACGCCGATCTCGACGCTTTCTATGCCTCCGTCGAACAACGCGACAACCCGGAGCTACGTGGCAAGCCAATCCTGGTCGGTGGAGGCGTGATCCTGGCGGCCAGCTACGAGGCCAAACGATTCGGCGTCAAGACGGCGATGAGCGAGCGAAAAGCGAAAGAGCTCTGCCCGCAGGCGATCGTGGTCCATCCCCGATTTAGCGCCTATACCGAGGCGAGTCGAGCAGTTTTCGACGTCTTCGATGATACTTCGCCCATCGTCGAAGGCCTATCGATCGACGAAGCGTTCATCGACGTCGGTGGACTCGGCAAGATCGCCGGCAGCCCCGAACGCATCGCCGCCTGGTTGCGAGCCGAGGTCAAAGACCGGGTCGGTCTCAACATCACCGTTGGCGTGGCCAGAACCAAGTTCCTCGCCAAAGTCGCGAGTGCTGTTGCCAAGCCAGACGGCCTGCTCGTAGTGGATCCATCCAAGGAGACCGAGTTCCTGTACCCACTCCCCGTCCAGGCGTTATGGGGCGTTGGCAAGGTGACCGCTGAGAAACTGAACGATTGCGGGCTGTACACCGTCGGCGATGTTGCAGCCGTCCGCCCGGACACGCTCGTTTCGTTTTTGGGGAAAGCGAGCGGTCGACACCTGTACTCGCTCGCCCACCATCAAGACCCCCGTCGAGTCGAAACCGGAAAACGGCGCGGGTCGGTTGGGTCTCAGCAGGCTCTCGGCCGGTCGAAGAAGACGCCCGATGAACTCGAATCGCTGTTGCTGGGAATCGTTGATCGGGTCATGCGCCGGTTGCGTACGGGCCATCGGATCGGACGGACTGTCGTTCTACGAATGCGATTCGACGACTTCACGAGGGCGACGCGATCGAGAAGTTTGAGGTGGCCAACGGGCACCACCGAGCCAGTTGCCGCCGTGGCCCTCGCATTGCTCCGTGAGGCGCAGCCAACCATCCGCGCCAAGGGCGGGTTGACTCTTATTGGCATGTCGATCGCCAACCTTTCTGACGACAGAGTGGTCCAGCTCACCTTCCCGCTCGCCTCCCTGCGCCAGAGGGGCGAACTCGACCACGCTTTGGACGATTTGCGCGATCGGTTTGGAAACAGAGCGATCACCCGAGCTTCGCTGCTAGGGCGCAATACCGGGTTCGAAGTACCCAAACTGCCCGACTGAGTAGGGCAGTCGGCATGGTGTACCGCGACGTTTGGCTAGCCTGCGGGCGATGTCTGCGATCGCGTCCGTTCTAGAGAACCCTGTCAATGCACTCGCCGCTGTCGTAATTCTGGCCGTCCTGGCTGCGTACGTCGCTTCCCGGCTCAACATACCTTCGATCGTGGCGCTCCTCGCCACCGGCGTGATCGTTGGTCCCGGCCTCTTGCTCCTGGACCCCGACGCTCTGGCTGGGGACCTGCTCACACCCTTTGTGTCCCTGGCAGTGGGCCTCATCCTCTTTGAAGGGGGTCTGAGCCTGCGCATGCATGAGGCCCGGAGGAACCCGCTGGTCCTGTGGCTTCTGATCACGGCTGGCGTTCTCATAACCTGGCTGATCGGCAGCGTCGCGGCGAGCGTCTTCCTTGGAGTTCCTCGCTCCATCGCCGTCTTGCTCGGAGCCATCCTCATTGTGTCTGGTCCCACCGTGATCGGGCCGATCCTGCATCATGTGCGGCCGAGCAAGACCGTGTCTTCCATCCTCAAATGGGAGAGCATTGTTATTGATCCGGTCGGTGCCATGTTGGCGGCTTTGACGTTTGAGATCATCGTTCTTGGCGCCGGCGGCGACGCCGGCACGCTGATCTCGGGCGGCCTGTTATTTGCGGCCGCCGGGGTGGGAGCGGGCTTGGTCGTGGCCGTCCCGACCGCCTTTGTTCTCCAGCGCCATCTCGTACCCGAGCGCCTGGTCCCGTTGCTCGGCATGTCCGCGGCACTTTTGGCATTCGCGCTCGCCAACGCATTCGCCGCCGAGTCGGGCCTACTCGCCACGCCAGTGCTCGGCTTTGCGCTCGCCAACTATCGTCGGGTGCGCACCGATCAGCTGATCGAGTTCTCGGAAATTCTTCAAACCCTTCTAGTCGGCGTGCTCTTCATCCTGCTCAGTGCCCGCCTCACCCGAGACCAACTCGGCTCGATTTCTTGGGGCGTGGTCGGCATCATCGCCGTGCTGGTCCTCATCGCCCGCCCGCTGGCGGTGGCAGTCTCGACGTGGCGCTCGGCGCTCAGCCGTCCGGAAAAGATCTTCCTCGCTTCAGTGGCGCCGCGCGGAATCGTCGCCGCCGCCGTGGCGTCGGTGTTCGCCCTCGAACTCGAGCACGCCGGAATCGAAGGAGCCGAGATCCTCACGCCGATCACCTTCGCGGTCATCGTTGGAACCGTGATCGTCTACGGGTTCAGCGCGGGACCGATCGCCCATCGTTTCGGCCTAGCCGAAAAGCACAGCCAGGGCTCACTCATCCTCGGTGCCGGGCCGGTAGAAGAAGCGGTCGGTCGAGTCTTGTCAGAGGTCGGATTCCCCGTGAAGTTTGCAACGACCAACTACCTCGACGAGGCGCGACTTCGTCAGCAGGGTTTTCGCACCTACTACGGCAATCTCATCAGCCATGAACTCCCCTGGGACTTCGAACTCGCCGGGCTCGGGCGATTGTTGGCTCTCACGCCCAACGACGAGGTCAATACACTCGCGACACGTGGCTTCGCCAGCCTCTTCGGACGAGCGGAAACCTACCAGCTTCCCGCTGAAGTCCGCGGCCCGGGGATCGGTAGCACCGCGGCCGAAATCGGTGGTCGCTTGCTGTTTGGCTCCCACCTCACCTACAACGAGCTTCGGGACCGGTTGCGCAAAGGCATCAAGATCCGCCAAACCACCCTCAGCGACCAGTTCACCGTCCAGGATCTGAAGTCCCAACTCGCAGAAGGCGGTGGTGTTCTGTTTCTCGTTCGGGGGCAAAGTTTGTCAATCGCTGCTGCTGACGGGCCGTCGCTGCTCGATCGCGCCCGCTCCGGTGACACCGTCCTTTGGATCCCTGCGTCAGCGCCTTCAGGTGAGGTTCAGGAAGAATAAGGCATGATGCTGACATCGACAATCAGCTCACCTCGTGTTGGGCTGGTAGCGGATATTTCTCCCCTCCCCCGGGGGGAGTGCGATGTCGGTGGTCCGAACCTTGGGCGCCGCATCATTACGAAGAAAGCGTGGACTGCCTGGCAGGTCCACGCTTTCTTCCAGTTTGTCTTTCAAAACGAGTGAGCTATTTCGCTGGTTTCTAAAATAGACTGGTTAGTCTTGCAGCGTGGACGCCATCCAAATACTGACGGAACCCCACCGGCGTGAACTTCTGCGCTTGGTGTGGGACCATGAACGATCAGCAGGTGAGTTGGCCGGTCTCTTCGACCTCACCTTTGGGGCGGTATCCCAACATCTTGCCAGACTTCGCGACGCAGGATTTGTGACGGTCAGGGCACAGGGAAACCACCGGTTTTACTCCGCAGATCGGGATCGTCTGGCTCCGTACGCGCCAATGCTTATGGCGATGTGGTCCGCCAAGCTCGACCAGCCCGGGACGGGGTAACTAATGGGGGCGCTATTCGGGGGACTCAGCGCACTCTTCATCGGTTTCTCCGATCTGTTTGGCCGCCGGGTAATGGGCGCATCGAGCGCAACGACCGCGGCCGTGACGATGCAGTTCGTCGCCATCTTTTCGTCGTTCGCTTCGATGCTGGTTGTGGCCAGCGCCTTTGGCTGGCGGGACATAATCATCGGAGCGTTGTCCGGCCTCGGGATGGGTACCGGTCTGGCGATGTATTACGGCGGGATCGCTCGATCGTCCTCCACCGTGGTTGCGCCGCTCGTTGGTGTCATGTCGGCGGTGATCCCCTACGGCTACACCTTGATCACCGGTGCTCGACCCTCAGCTACTGCCATCGCCGGCGCCATCGTGGCCTTTGGTGGACTGGTGCTGATCACCGCAGGGAAAGCCAAAGGCCGTGCGGCATTCGTTCGCACCGGGCTCATGTGGGGATTCGCCTCTGGACTCGGCTACGGGTTCGGCCTGAGCGTGATTATCGAGGCATCATCAGACAGTGGTGCGTGGCCGGCGGTAAGCCAGCGACTCATCGCCTTTCTACTCATGGTCGTTGTGGCGAGAGGCATCTCGGCCCCCGTCATCGCCCCGGCCGGAGTCAGGGTCAGTGCCGTTACTGCCGGAATCTTGGCGGGACTCACGACGATCTTCTACCTCATCGGTGTCCAGGCCGACGCTCCGCCAGCCGTGGTCA
>JAOUMT010000023.1 GCA_029881355.1 Acidimicrobiia bacterium
CCGCCAGCGTGGCGATTGGCAAGATCTTTTACGGAGACCCCGTGACCCGCCTGCAGGCGCTTGGGATCGGGATCGTGTTGCTCGGCGTGGCCGGGGTGGTCGGCGGTTAGAGCCCTAACACCAGAGTTATGGACGATGGAGCGCCCCGGGCCAATGTCCGGGGCGCTCCATCTCTCTCAGGTGAACGGTGTCTCAGATCAAGCCGCTAGCTGAGATAGCTCTGCATGAAGTAGACCACAAACGCCAACGTTACGACCCACATCCACAGGTTTACTTCAGCCATCTTGCCACGAGCCACCTTGATGAGGGTGTACATGACAAACCCCGCACCGATGCCCACGGTGATGCTGTAGGTCAGAGGCATGAGGACGATCGCCAGTAAGGCCGGGAACCCTTCCTCCAGGTCGGCGAAGTCGATCTTGGTAATGAGCGATGCCATCAGAAACCCGACGAGAATCAGCACAGGGGCGGTCGCCTGACTGGGAATCAGCGTCGCCACGGGCGATAGGAAGATCGAGACGAGGAACAAAAGACCGACAACAACGGAGGTCAAGCCAGTCCTGCCTCCTTCGGCGACGCCCGCCGAACTCTCGATGTAGCTCGTGTTGGAACTCACGCCTGCCATGCCGCCCAGCGCCGCCCCGACCGAGTCAACGAGCAGGAGCTTGCCGACGTCGGGAATGCGGCCATCGTCGTCGATCAACTCTGCTTGTTCGGCAATGGCGGTGGCAGTTCCCATCGTGTCGAAGAAGTCGGTCAACATGAACGTAAAGATCGTCAGAATCGCCGCCAGGAATCCAAGTGTCTCGAAAACGTTCCCCAAGTCGAACTCGCCTAGCGTGGAAAAGCTTGGAGCGGCCGACAACGAATCAGGCATTGTTGCCACCCCCATGATCAACGCCACAACCGTCGTGGCGACGATGCTGATAACGAGCGAACCTTTGATCCCTCTTGTGTACAGGAAGACCGTGATCACCAAGCCGATGAGGGTCACGACTGCCCCCTTGGAGTTGGGGAATACGAATTCAACGGGCGTCCCTTCGCCCTGTTGGATCAGCCCCCCGTTTACGAAGCCGATAAACAGGATGAACAACCCGATGCCCACGCCAATGGCATATTTCAGACTGGCCGGTACCGCGTCCATGACCTTCTCACGAAGCCCAAGAACAACCAAAACAGTCACCAAAATGCCTTCGAGAACGATGACGCCCATCGCCCCCTGGGGTGTCAGGCCTTGACCAAACACAAGACCAAAGGCGACTGCGGCGTTGATGCCGAGACCAGCTGCCATCGCCAGCGGGTAGTTCGATACGACACCCATGGCGATGCACAAGATGCCGGCGACGAGCGCAGTACCAGCTGCGAGCGCCGCGGTATCGAATCCGATCTCGCTGAGAATGGATGGGTTCACGAAAATGATGTATGCCATCACCAGGAACGTGGCAACGCCAGCCCTGACTTCGGTGCCCACCGTGGAACCCCGCTCACTGATTTTGAAGTATGCGTCGAGCCCGGACGGCGTAGATACGTCGGCTGTGTCAGCCATGTCTCCTCCTCCTCCGCCACCGCCACCGCAGCGGTAGCGACTCAAGCGTAGTGCGACGCGACTCGCCGAAGCTGCGAAGGGCGGACCATTTTCTGGAAGGCATCTGAGACAATCAGGCCGCACCGGACGTCAAGAAAGCGTACATTTAGCATCCAGGAGATTGATGACCGCTTCAGCCGACCCGCAACCGCCAACGAGACCGCGCAGGGATCCTGTGCCGGCGCTTCTCAGGCCTTTTGTAGATTTTGTTGCGAAGATACAAGCGCGCCTTGAGACAAAGCTTCTCGGGGGGTTTCTGGTCATCTCCGTACTCATGCTGGCGCTCGGGGTCATCGGTTTGCTAGCCGTGAACCGTATGGACAGCCAGGTGGATCGGCTATCAAGACTCAGCCAGCAGACCGACAACGCCAACCATCTGCTCTACAGCATCACCGCGCAGTCACACTTTCGAACAATGGCCTTGTTGACGGGCGATCCGGTCTGGACGGAAAAGATCGTCGTCGCGAAAGCAAACTTCGTAGATCTCCTTGACGACACAGAAGCCTTCGCTGTGGGCGATCATGCTGCTCTCTTTGCATCGCTAAGGTCGATCAACGAGCGATATGGAGAGGCCGGGGTCCGGGTCGAGGCAATCCAAGCTGAAGATTCTCAACAGGCAATCCTTGCTCATATCCAGTCCGAGCATGAGATCAGCCACGAACTCGAGGACCTCCTCAACGAGTTCATCGCCAGTTCCGAATCGGACGTCATCACGGAGATCAACAGCTTCGCAGGTGACAGACAATTTCTCACGGTAGCCCTGGCGGCCTTCTCGGCTATGAGCCTGCTCGGGGCGATTGCTTTGGGCGCGATCATCTCATGGACCGTTATCGGCCCAGTTCGCAAGATCGATCATGCACTCGACACCATCGCAAGCGGCGACTTCACCGCGCGGGTTGAGGTCGCCAACCGAGACGAGTTCGGAACCCTGTCAGATAACGTGAATCGAGCCAGCGAACAGTTGGAAACCTTGTACGGGCGTCTGGAAACCGTGAACCGCGACCTGCAAGCCACAGTCGACGAGCAGGTCGCCATGCTCGAGCACGCGTCGGTTCTACGCCGCTACCTTTCGCCCCAGGTGGCCGACGCCATCATCGCCGGAACATCGGGCATCGGGGAGTCTCGCCGAGCAGAGTTGACCGTTGTGTTCGCCGATGTGCGCGGCTTCACGGCCCTGTCGGAACAGGCCGAACCCGAGGAGATGATCGGCAGCCTCAACCAATTCCTTTCCGCCATGACCGACGTGGTGTTCCGGTACGAGGGAACGCTCGACAAATACATCGGCGATGCGCTCATGATCTTCTTCAACGACCCGCTCCCCCAAGAAGACCATGCCGAGCGAGCCGTGCGAATGGCCTTGGACATGCAGACTGAACTGACGGCACTCCGCACGAAGATGTCGGATGCGGCGCTTATGAAGATCAGCGCCGGAATTGGCATATCGACCGGGTTTGTCACCGTTGGAAATGTCGGCTCACCTTCGCGGATGGACTACACCGTGATCGGCAACCATGTGAACCTCGCCTCCCGGCTGGCCGACGACGCCGGCCCCGGGGAAATACTCATTTCCGAACGAACGCTGGCGCTACTGCCACCAGGTCTCGTGATCTCCGAGTCGGCCGGCGAACGAAACCTCAAGGGTGTACAGCGCCCGATTGCCCTGTATCGGGTCACAGCGGCCGCCGAAGCAACCCAGGACGCCTGAGTCAGCGGGGAATCCACATGGACATGGTTGTGCCGGCTGGGCCGGTTTGAGATATCTCGATGTCGCCGCCATGAGCTCTGACGAAACTGCGGGCGATCGACAATCCGAGCCCACTTCCGTCGGAATCGGACGACTTCGAGAACCGTTCGAACACTTGAGGCAGGATATCCATCTCGATTCCAATCCCCGTGTCGATGACGTCCACGACCGTCCGGTTGGCGTCTTCTCTGAGTGCCAACCTCAACTCGCCACCGTCGGGCATAGCCCGGAGGGCGTTCACAACCAGGTTTGTCAACGACTGACGGATACGAACCGGATCGAGTTCCACTTCCTGAGGATCGGCCGGCGCATCGACCCGGATCCGCACGCCTGAGGCGTTGGCCATCGGCCGATACGAGTCGGCAACCTCAGCGACGAGCGTGAGAAGATCACCTTTCTCGAGCTGCAGTTCGAGCTTGCCACCTTCCGACATCGAAAGAACGCGAAGATCTTCCAGGAGCCGTTCCATGACTTCGATCTCATCAAGGAGCGACGCCATCTGCTCCGGCCCGCCGTCGCGAACGCCATCGATGACCGATTCGACCTCGCCCCGGATGATCGCCAACGGAGTCCGTAACTCGTGACCGAGATCAGACATGAGTTGTCTACGCCGATCGTCCGCCATCTCTAGACGCTCGCCCAAAGCATTCAATGACGTACCGACCGCTCTCATACTCGGAGCGGCGCGCACGTCAACTCGTGCGCCGTAGTCGCCGTCGGCGAGTCGGCCGGCGGTGTCGATCAATGACCCAACCGGACGCCACGATCGGCGAGCTATGGAACCAAGTACCCGCAATCCGATGATCACGAGGATGCCGGCGCCCAAGAATACCGGCCATCTTGATCCGGTTGACACCCCGTTCACGACTGTTGAAATCACTGATCCGACCAGTACGGCGATCACTGCAATGAAGATCATGAAGACGATCGCCGCGGCCAGCATTTTGCGACCGGCACCTGCCCATACCTGCTGGCCAGGCCCCCCTGGTGGTGGCCATTGCTCACCTTCTGGCCACCAGTTCGGTCCATGACGGTGCCTACGCATCGGCATACCTGTAGCCCACCCCATAGACCGTAAGCAGGCGCGTCGGATTGGCCGGGTCAGCTTCCAGTTTTCGGCGTAGATTCTTGACGTGTGCGTCGATCGCGCGTTCGTAAGACTCGAAGGCCACCCCGTGAATGGCGTCAAGAAGCTGGGAGCGTGTGAACACTCGTCCCGGCGACCTGACGAAGTGCAGGAGCAGGTCGTATTCGGTGGGTGTGAGATCAACGGATCTCCCATCGACCGAAACCGATCGCTTGGCGGTATCGATCGTGACTCCTGCCGCCCGAACCAACTCTGGTACTTCGACTGACGCGTCCACCCGGCGAAGGACGGCACGGACCCGAGCCACGAGCTCTTTTGGGCTGAACGGCTTGACGAGATAGTCATCGGCGCCGAGCTCGAGACCAACGATCCTGTCCGACTCATCGGCTCGCGCCGTGAGCATGATGATCGGGACATCCGACGACGTTCGCAGCGCCCTCGTGACATCGAGGCCGTCCAGGCCGGGCAGTCCGAGATCGAGCACGATCATATCGGGGTGCTCATGCCTGGCGACGGCCAGGGCCGAAGGTCCGTCAGCCGCGGTCAGCACACTGAAGCCCGCCTGTTGCAGATAATCGCGCAACAGGCGGGTGATCTTCAGTTCATCATCTACGACGAGTACGGTTTTCATAATCGCATTCTCGCCGATCAGTCTTCGACGGGCGGGACGTAGTCGTCAACTTCCTCCCGGGCATGGGCCATGCGATGCCATTCCTCGAACCGATCAGTGGAAGATCGGCGTGCGTCATCCGTGGTTGCCTCGTGGCGGTTCTGCCAGTGGCGGCGGGCTTCTTCGGACCATGGTCCCCTCGCCTTTTCCCAATGGCGGTGTCCGCCAAAGGCTCTGGCGATGAAGCCGAAGAGCAGGAAAAAGAACAGGATCTTGAATATCAGCCCGAACACGAGAAACGGAGCTGCCAGCCAACCGGCCGTGGCGACCGATCCACCGGACAGGCCTACACCAATCAGTACACCCAGGCCAACCAGGATCAACATCCCGAACGGGCCCCTTCGCATAACAGTCATCGAAATCTCCTTTCATCTGATTCGATAGGCATAGCTTCTCGGTCAAATGTGGAGAACCTGTGAACCCGGTACGGAGATACGATGCAGGTTTGGCGATACGACGGACGCGGTCCGGCCGGGTCAGCTTTGACCGAACGTCTCGAATCTGTTTTCGACTCGGTTCTTGCGAACGGCTCCGGCTTTGAACACCTTGCCGCTCATGGCGATATAAACGCCCGGTTTCGCAACTTGCACCGTCGCGACTGCCATACCTACATTGAACACCGCATCAGACGCTCGAAACTTGGCCGGTGACAATGCCCCGGTCAGCACAATCGTCCGGTCTTTGATATCTTTCAGCGCTTCTGCCGTGTCCGCCATCGTGTCCGTGCCGTGGGTGACGATGTAGTGCGACCCGTCATCGCCGACAATGAAGTCCCGAATTCGTTGCCGGTCCTCATGGGTGATTTCGAGGCTGTCCTTCTGGAACAGAGACACGATGTCGTAGTCGAAGTCGACCAAAGCGTCCGCCAGGATCTGCTGCACGTCGGAGGTGCCGACTTGAAACCCGCTCAACGCGTCGAAGTAGATCTTGTCAATGGTGCCGCCGGTCGTAATCAAGCGAATTTGCATCTAGGTCACGTCCTGACTGGCCGGCAATCTGGAGTCAGACTGTAATCACCCCGAACTGCGATCGACCGACCCACGCCGCGGGGCTAGACCCGCCGACGTACGACCGCCCGGTTGCCACGATGTTCTACGAGTTCGAACCCGGCCCCCTGGAACATCTTCAGGTTGCCGACGAACATGGTGCCCCAGGCATCGTCTTTCATCGGCTTATCCCACGGGAAGCCCTCCAACAGGGTGGCGCCGTGGCTGCGAGCGTGGTCGACGGTCGCTTCGAGCAGTGCCTTCGCCACCCCGGTGTTGCGGTGGGCCTTGTCGATATAGAAACAGCTGACCACCCAGGCTGGCTGGTCATCGATGGCTTTGTGGCTGAGGGCCCGCGGGGCGTTCATCCTGGCGTATCGTTCCCGAGGAGCGACCGCACACCAGCCGACCGGGACCCCGTCGCGGTAAGCCAGGAGACCTGGCTCGAGCCCATCGTCCACCTGACCGAGCAGGAGAGCCCTGCGGTCGGCGGGGGCGGTGTCGTTGAACTGTTTGTTGGTGAGGAGATACCAGGTGCACCAACAATTCGAGTAAGCCCCACTGTCTCCAAACAGCTCCAACAGGTCAGCCCGGCGGTCAGGCGTAACCGGATGGATCCCAAGGTCCGACATCCGACCAGACTATCCGGTCAGGGTCAGAACTGATCGAGGTTTTGCCGGCGACCGAATCCCGCCAGCGACCTATCGCCTGATCGCCAGCGTCAAGCCGTCGGCGATTCCGATCATCTCGACATCAAAATCCGGATGATCCTTGAGCCAGGCGTTGAACTTCTGGATGGTTACCGTACTCGGAGTCGGGTCATCTGTTACAACCAGTTGCCTCCAGAGCGTGTTATCGACCATCACGACACCCCCGCTCGGCAACATCGGGAGTACCGCTTCAACATAGGCTTGGAGATTGCCTTTATCCGCGTCGATAAACACCATATCGTACGGACCCTGAAGGCTGACGATCGTTTCCAAAGCAGGCCCCAGGATGAGTTCGATCTTGTCGGCGACGCCCGCCTCCCCCCAGGCCTGTCGGGCTATGGCCGTGAACTCTTCGCTGACGTCCAGACACGTGATCCGACCACCGGCCGGCAGGGCACTAGCCATAACGAGCGACGACAAGCCGGTAAAGGTCCCGATCTCGAGAATCCGCTGGGGTTTCACCAGCCGCACCATCGCTCGAAGGAAGATGCTTTGCTCGGGGGTCACTTGCATGGACCGCTCAGTCATCGCCTGGGTTTGCTCGATGACGCGCCGAAGGACCGGATGTACGGGCTCGGATGACTCGAAAATGTATTCGCGCAGCTCGTTCGAGAGCTCGATCGCGTTGTCCATCAACTCGCCTTCATTCGGCGAGATTCTCAGGTGGCAGCGACGCCAGCGCCGCAAGGAGCGCCGTCTGATCTATCGTCGAGAAAGCCGATCCAACCCCCGCGTTGGTGTCCGCTTCGATCTGTTCTCGAAGTTCTAGGCCGGCCTCAGTCACTTTTCCGTCCACGAGAAGGCCGCGGCGCTCAAGACGTCTCGGTAGAACGAGGGGCGTTTGGGCCTTGGTTCCTGCCCAGGCAGCAGTCAGCGCTTCGATTTCGTCGGCCGTCAGATCGTGCGCCTGCCAGGCTTCCACGTGAGCTTCGTTGCGTAGCAGCCGCAGGCCGGCCAGCCGATAGTGAAATCGATGAAACAGGTCGTCGGGCTTACGGCCGGCCAGTGCCGCCTGGGCCAGACCGTACCGTTCTGGACTCGATTCGAGCACTCTGCGAACCGGGCCCTGGGCGGCTTCAACAGTGACCCGGTGGTCGATCCAGTAGTGCCGGGCCGCCAGGCGGGTGGCCTGGTCCAGTTCTTCGATAACTGGCAATAACCGATCCGTCGGATCGAGGCGGTCATCTTGTCGTTCGAGGAAACCTTTCGCGACGAGTTCTTCCACATACTCTCGGATTTCCCACGGGGGTCGATAGATGTAGCGACGGAGGATGAAATGCTCCGAGAGCATATCGACGAAGGGAACAAGGTTATTGAATGTGCCGACGGCCGCCGCGGGGAAGCCCACGCTCTCAATGACCGCATCATCGATCTCGTGACTTCGTGCCCACCCATTGACTGCCCACACCAGACGATCAATTTGGGGGGCAAGCGCAGCTGGGTTCATGGCATCATTCTATGCAAGGATTGATCGGATATTTCCATTGGAGCGCCATATGCGTCGTTGCAGGATGGTTTTCGCAGCATTCGCAATCTCGGTCATGTCGTGCGGGGGAACTTCGACCGATCTGACAACAACAGACTCGACGGCACCTGTCTCCCTATCGACCCCCATATCAACGACCGCAGGGCAACTGCCGGCGACCACGTCGACTGTCGGGGACATCGGGCCGAGCACCACCATTCGCGCGGACGCACGTCAGATAACCTCGGGAGCCTTTGCGATTCCGTTTGTGATCGAACAGCCCGAAGGTACCCGGTGGAGAAAAGAAGCGACTGCCGATGTGATCTACCTCCAGGTGGCCTCGGGTGACAACGCCTACCTCATCATCACGACCCGCGGCCCGGACACCGTCCAAGATTGGAAAGAGACCCTCGCCGATCAGCCTATCTCGATTTCCGACGACCCGGTTACCACCGATATCGGAGGAATCGTTGCTTCATATCTCGAATTCACCGTTCAAGATCCGCACGCCGCGCCTGGTGAGCTGGGTTTTACTCTCGAGCAGGGTGACGCCGGTCGGGTGTACAGCCTGGAGGTCGATGGTGAGCCGGTCATGATCCTGGCCGTAGCCGGGCGAGATCTATGGGCGTCGTTCGAATCCGTGGTTGATCAATTGATTACCGGACTGACCTGGGACTAGTCCCGGGACGAATCAACCGGCACTGTCACCGGTTGTGAGAGCGGGCTGATGGAGCTCCGATTCTCGCATCGAGAACCGCTTCCAACCGAGCAAGGCGAACGCCGTGGACAGGACCAGTTCGGTCGTTTCGCCAAACTCCGACACACCGAAATACAAACTCTCTGGCGGCTCGAAGAGGTTGCGATAAAAGCGCCAAACGAACATCAACAGGAAATACGAAATGAGGATCGGGTGGGGAGCAAGCGTCTTCGCAAGAGGCGACCAGGACGCATAACTTCCAAATCGTTTCATGGCGTACAGGGAGGATCCCACCCCGTACGCACCGATCACAAACATCAGCCAGCTAAACACGTCCTGGACTCCGTAGATGTTGTGGAGGTTCGATTCGCCTTGTCGGTTCTGTTCAACCAGCTCTGCGGGGGTCTGAAAACCAAAGATTCGCTGACCCCAACTGATTTCCTCACCAATGACGAAGAAGATGCCTACTGCGAGGACACCGAACAGAGCCCGGGTCGACTTGGGGAAAGCTGGGTTCTTGCCGATGAGCACGCAGAAGACCAGGGCAACGATCCAGCCAACCACCTGAAGGTTCTCACCGAGTCGATCCTCGCCGGTGATGATGTTGAAGAGTGGCCGATAGGTAACCGCTGCTGCGATGGTGATCAGCGAAATGACAAACGGAAACCAGAATGTCGAGGTGGTGAACCATCGACTCGGGTGCCAGTCTGCCGACACCTCATCGATTAACGCCTTTACCCTTGCCATGCTGACCCCCGGCCTCAAAAAACCCCTGACCGTAGAATATATACTCCTTCACTGAGCGTGTCCAACAAACCACAAACTCTGGTTCGTCATCCGTGACGGGATCGAGATGGCGTCTTTGGGGTGGATGGTCGCTCGGCTGGTCGGCTGGTTTCGTCGCGAAGCCCGGGCAGCGGAGACAGAGTCGCCCCATCAACCCGGACCCGGTGCAGACCGTGCTGGCGACGGACCCGCGATCGACTGACCACCCCGAACGCGGCCAGCCCGATACCGGCCGGGATCCAGTAGTCAACCACCCGGTAGACCAGGACCGGGGCAACTACCACAGTTGTGGACAAGCCGTACGCCGTCAGAATTCCGATGATCCCCCCCTCCACGATTCCGAGGCCGCCCGGGAGTCCGGGTAAGCCACCAATGATCATCGAGAGACCGTGCGCCACGAACACTTCAGATGGCGTGAGGAAGATGCCGAATGCGGCCATGGCCGCCCACAGCACCATGGCCTCGGCGACGACTCGAATGGCAACCAGGCTCGCTTCCATGATCGTCACCTTCCCGCCGCCGGCCGTCGGACTGAGATACTTGGCGAGTCGCCGGGGTAACCGTTTCACCAGCCGATCAAGCCACGCCGCACCAGCCATAACCACAATGCCGACGATAGTGAGCACGGGAGCGAGGATCAGCGCGCCCGCGAACAGGACCGGATGCGGCCCTTCGGTGGCGATCCATGCCAATCCAAGCCCGGTCATGATCAGCAAACCGGCATACGTAAGCATGGTGATCCGGACCGCAGCACCGGCGGTGTCGGGTTGCTCGTCGCGGACCGCCCACGCCATGGTTGACGGAGTCAGTGCGCCACCCGCCGGAATAAGACGTGCCACGGCTGAGCCAGCCAGGGCAGCCAAAATGGACGCTTTCCAGGTGACCGTTGAACCGACCGAATCCAACCCCATCCTGAACAAGGCGGCGAACATCACCTTGGCCAGAAGCTCAAAAGCCAGTGCCAGGGCGAGGAACGCAAACACGCGCCCCGTCAGGGATGGTAGATCCCATTGGCGAGCGGCGAGGACAAGGGCGGCCGAGTACACCACCAACACCACGCCGATGACCCAAAGCTGGGCACCAGATAGCAGCCGCTTGCGCGTGAATGGGACTTCCATTCCGCAAGTCTTGCAAAGTCGCGGCCCTAGTTGCACGGTTTTATCACACAGATACGGAGAGTGAAGCTGAGGTCACAACACCGGAATGCTGGACAGGAACTGATCGATCACCGCGAAAAAGGCGTCAGGACGTTCCTTATAAATGAGATGGCCACCGTCCAACACCTGAAGAGTCGCACCCGGAATCAACTCGACCAGCTGCTCGGACATCGAAACCGGGGTGCATATGTCGACGTCGCCAGCCACCACCAGGCTGGGCACCCGGATGTCCGAAAGCCGCTCAGATTCGTCGAAAGCGAGGATCATGTCGATCCGCTGCGTCCCGATGGCGACGTCGGCTTGCCCGGCCTGGTCGATCCACCCTTCAATCTGGCTGAAGTGGTCTCGAAAGTGACTCGGCCCAAACAGAAACAACGCCGAAGCTTCGGCATAGGCCCGTGGTCCTAGCTCTGTCAGTATTCGCCTCCGTACGGCGAACTGGTGACGGAAATAGGCGTCAGGCTTGGCCCATGAATCGGCCAGAACGATGGATCTCGTCACATCGGGGTGGTCAAGAGCCATGACTTGGGCGATGGCACCACCCGTTGAGCTTCCGACGAGATGGGCCGGACCGACACCGAGTTGGCGCAAGACCGCCGCCATGGCGCCGGCATGATGGTCGATGGTATAGCCGGCAGGCGGAGAAGGGGACTGTCCAGTACCCGGATGGTCCGGAACGACCGTGAAGTACTTGCGGGCGAACCGGTCGATCAGCGGCTGCCCCCAGGACTTCCCAACGCCGCCCAGGCCGGTTATCAGCATGATCGGGTCGCCATCGCCGTAGGATTCAAAGTGGATGGATTGCATACGCCGCCTTTTGGTCGCCCGAACCAAAGCCTACGCCCGGACTTCCTATGAATGACGCCATAAGGACCTGTCTCCCGCCGGATCGCCACCCGCGTACTCCCGGTTTCGCCATCCCGGCCGGTGCGATCGACACCCATGTTCATGTATTCGACCACCGCTACCCTCTCGCAGCCGATCGGGGCTATGACCCGCCCGAGTCAACGGTTGTTGACCTCCGCCAGCTGCACGCCGCACTCGGTTTCGACCGGGTGGTTCTCACCCAGCCGTCCGCCTACGGCCGCGACAACTCGGCAATCCTCGATGCGATGCTCCAACTCAATGCCGTGACTCCCGATCGGGCCAGGTCGGTCGTGTCGCTGGGCATGGATACAACCGACGATGAGCTGGACGCGCTCGACCGACTCGGGGTGCGGGGGATCCGCGTCAACACCGATAACCAGGGTGCCGCCCCGCTGGCCGTCGGGGAACTGACCGACATGGCTGCCCGAATCGCCACCCTGGGGTGGCATGTCGAATTCCTGTTCCCCGGCGAAGCCCTAACCAGCGTCCTTCCGCTATTCGATTCGTTGCCGGTACCGATCTCGCTCAGCCATTTCGCCTACCAGAGGGCTGCTGACGGAGTCACCAGCCCTGGCTTCAAGGCACTACTCGGGCTGATGCGGCGCGGAAACACGTGGATGAAGATCAGCGGCGCCAACCGGGTGAGTGCTTCGGACCTCCCCCCATACGACGATTTGACGGCAATGGCGCATGCTCTGATCGATGCCGCCCCCGACCGAATCATGTGGGGCACCGATTGGCCTCATCCAAACAAGTTCGTCTCGATGCCCAACGACGGCGACCTGGTCGACGGATTTGGCCAATGGGTAACGGATCCGGCGCTTCGCCACAAGATCCTCGTAGATACGCCGGAGTTGTTCTATCGGTTCTGACGCAAGGCCTTGGGTCACCAGAAGGAGAAAAGCGAAATGGCGCGGATGCCCCTCTATAGCGAGCGAGCCGAACTCGACGGCCCACGACTCGCCGTGTTCGATTCAGTCGTTGCCACGCGGGGCTCGATGATCCGACCCTACGAGGTACTGCTTCATGCGCCCGGTGTTGCCGGCCCGGCGGCTGAGCTTGGGCAACAGATCCGCTACCAGGGCAGCCTTGCTGATCATGCTCGAGAGTTGGCAATCCTGACGGTGAGCGTCATCGCCGAATGCCAGTTCGAATGGGATCAACACGTTGAGATCGCTCGACAGGCCGGGGTGAGCGAGTCAGCCCTGCGACACCTCAGAGGCTCAGATGATGCCCTGACCGAAGCCGAGCAACTGATAGTGGAATTCGTTCGGGAACTCGTCCATAGCAAGACCGTGACGGACGAGAGGTTCACCGCAGCCCAAAGGGCGCTCGGCAACGAATGCGTGGTCGAACTCACCGCGCTGGTCGGGTACTACATGATGCTTGCCTACGTGATGAACGTGGCAGATGCCTCCTAACCCCGCAACGTCGGCAAATGCATGATGTTGGATGTATATTGCCGGATCAGGTTCGACCTGGACCTGGGCCGACCAAGCAGAAGAACGACGACGAGGATGGATGACGACAGATGGGTAGCGATCTGACCGGTCTGTTCGCCGATTCCGACCCCGGTCGGCGCACGATGCATGAATACGTGTACTCGACGCTGCGCAAGGCAATCCTCGATGGCAACCTGGCGGGAGGAACCCGGCTGGTCCAGGCCGAGATCGCCGCAACGATGGGGGTCTCGACGACCCCGGTCCGTGAAGCGTTGCGCGACCTTGCTGCCGAAGGCCTGGTACGGCTCGATCCACATCGGGGCGGCATCGTCCACGACCTTCAGTTCGATGAGCTTGACGAGATCC
This sequence comes from Acidimicrobiia bacterium, assembly GCA_029881355.1. Classification (GTDB taxonomy): domain Bacteria; phylum Actinomycetota; class Acidimicrobiia; order Spongiisociales; family JAENVV01; genus JAENVV01. Next base: position 13,563 of record JAOUMT010000023.1, read on the forward strand.
TCAGACTGCGATCGATCCTTGAGCCCGAGGCGATCCGCCGGGCCTGGCCGCACGTCACCGATGAACTAGTCGAGCAAATCAACGCGGTTCACGAGCAGATTGCGGACAGTGTCTCAGCGTCCGAGTTTGTGCAGCTGAACGATCGTTTTCATGGCCTGTTGTATGAGCGAGCCGGATCGCCACGCCTTCTCGGAATACTTGAAGCGCTGACCGCGCCGTGGGTGATGTACGTAGGCGCGGCATTGGAGCGTGACATGCACCACCGCGAACGCGCCGAGATTGGGCACGCTGAAATCGTGGAAGGGCTCCGGAATAGGGATATGGATGCCGTAATCCACGCCGCCGTAGAGCACCTCAGCATCACCCACCAAACCCTCGAAGACGCCTTGGGAACGAGCGACAGTCACGGCCGCCAAGCGCCGGGTCGCGACTGAGCCTCAAATAGCCAGGGCTCCCGTTTGGTGGGTTCAGCGGATTTCCCTGTGATAGGCAAGGATTTTGGCAGTCAGCGCTATGGTTTCCCACACAATGACCTTGCAGAAAGCCACCGACCAGGGCGGCGCAGCTCTCGGCGACATCGGGCGTCGGTTTATTTGGACTTCGACATTCTTCGCCGCACTATCGGTGCCAGCCGTCCTCGTGGTGAATCAGACGGCGGAATCCGCCGGGTATCTCTGGGTCCTGGCCTCACCCGTCGCCTTCATCGCAGTCAACACGTGGTTGTTGGTCAGCAAGACATACCGGGTGGACATTTCGCTTGGATTTCTAGCCTTCGCAGCCGCCGCCTCACACACTGCCTTCGGGGTCCACGCAACGGACCTCGCCACCGGGGTTGTGTTGGTGATGGCTGGGTCGATCATCGCCTTATACACGCCTCGCTGGCGACGCGAGTTTTTGATCGTCTACTCATTGTTCATGGCCGGCATGGCTATGTGGTGGGGGCGCGTCGACGGCGGCGGGGTACTCAACGCATTTGGCATGGTGGCGTCACTAACCCTCGGTACGTACTTCCTTACCAACGTCATGCGGGTTGCTCAGGAATCGACACATCAAGTCGGTCAGTACCAGGCAGTACTCAATCAGCTGCCGATCGCAATTTTTGAAGACGACTTTTCCTCGCTGGTAAATGAATTCGGCAAGCTTCGAGGTCAGGGCGTTGCCGATGTCCGCCAGTACCTCACGGACAACCCGACGGAGATCAAACGCCTGATGGGCCACATCAACGTCCTCGATGCGAATCAAAGCGCCGCGGAACTGTATGGAGAGGACCGCCAGAACCTGCTGGGGCCGTTGGAAGTCGTCGAGGCCAACGGTCGAAACACTGACGCCTATATAACGGAGTTGGAGGCAATCTGGAACAACGACTCTGAGATCGCCAACGAGGTGGTCATAAGCATTGACCCGGATATCGTGGCGGCGGTGAAATGGCTGATGAGGCCCCAGGAAGGTGCTCGTCGGCATTTCGTGGCCATCACCGACATCACCGAACTGGTCCGGGCTCGCGAGACGCTGACGGAACTCAACCGGTCGAAAGACGAGTTCGTCGCAGCGATCAGCCACGAGATCCGTACGCCACTCACCGCAGTGCTCGGCTTTGCCACGGAGCTTGCCAACAACACCACCATGGCAGATGGTGAGAGGTCCGACCTCCTCGACCTGATCGTCGAACAAAGCAAGGAAATGGCCTACATCGTCGAAGATCTGTTGGTTTCCGCCCGCGCTGACATGGGAGCTCTGGCGGTCGCCCCTTTCCAGAAAGACATCCCGACGCTGGTGCGCGAGACACTGACCGAACTGGGTCAGAGACTTCGGGTCGATCATCCCGGCCAGGCAACCGCGTTTGTCGACCCGGTCAGGTTCCGGCAAATCGTGCGGAACTTGGTCACCAACGCCCAACGATACGGCGGCAAGAACCGCTGGATCGAGATCACCGAGGACCCCGACTTCACGTCGGTGATGGTTTCAGACGATGGACCGGGCGTACCTCCGGAAATGGCCGAGCGCATCTTCGACTCGTTCGTGACCGCCCATGAACCGAAAGCAGTTACCGCGTCGATGGGCCTGGGACTGTCGGTCTCCCGCCACCTCGCTGAGTTGATGGGCGGCACGCTGGTCTATCGAGCGGCGACCGATGGCAGTCGGTTCATCCTGAAAGTCCCAACCAAACCGCCAACGGAAGCGGCCATCCCGGCAGCCGACAGCACGCTGCAGACAAGCTGACCGCGGTCGACCATACTGGCCGATATGAGGGGGATCGTCACCGCAGTTCTAATCGGGGCCATGGTCGCGAGCACCTCAGTCCCGTCTGTCGCGGACACCGAAACAGACATCGACGTCGTACCTGGCGAGTTTCTCGTACGGTCTCCGAGCGTCGTCACGGCAGCCATGGAACCTCTTTCGAATGACTGGTTCCTCTTGCATGAAAGCGCCGGGAGCGTGCCCGAAGGCCGGGCGGCGACCCTCAGTCGTCAGATGGGAACTCTCGTGATCCCGAATCGGATCGTCTACTTGGCGGACGATCCGATGGTCGCCGATCAATGGGCGCTTGAGAACACCGGACAGACCGGCGGAGTTGTCGACGCCGATCTCGACGCCACCGCCGCTTGGTCTTACACAGAGGGCGACCCCGCAGTAGTGATAGCTGTCATCGATACCGGCGTCGATCTCGATCATCCGGACCTGGTCGACCGACTGTGGGTTAACCACGGCGAGATACCAGGCAACGGCATTGACGACGATTCCAACGGATATGTCGACGACGTCAACGGCTGGGACCTGCCAGCGAACGACAACTCGCCAGATGACACGTACGGTCATGGCACGGCGGTGGCGGGCGTGGCGGTAGCAAGCCGCAACGGGTTGGGGATTGTCGGCCTGGCTCCGTCGGTCACCCTGATGCCGATCCGGGCGTGCAGTCCCGGTTGCCCGATCAGCACCCTGGTCGCCGCGGTCGCCTACGCCAGAGACAACGGAGCGGACATTATCAACTTGTCACTCGGCGGCCATGGGCCCTTCTTCGAACCCCTGGCCGACGAGATTGCTGCCAGCCCCAATTCTCTGATCACTGCCGCGGCCGGAAACACCGGATCCAATACCGATTCCAACCCCTTCTACCCTGCCGGCTTCGACCTGCCCAACATTCTCTCGGTTGCCTCAACCGACGATGCGGATCTCATGAGCACGTTCTCCAGCTACGGCCCTAGCGTCGTCGACCTCGCCGCTCCCGGGGACGAGGTGCTATCAACCTCGATCGGGGGCTGGGCAAATGCATCCGGGACCTCGTTCGCTTCGCCATATGCGGCCGGAACGGCAGCGCTGATTTTGTCGCTTCGCCGTGAAGCGAGGCCCGAAGAAGTCATCGACCTGATCTTGTCTCATGTCGATCGCCTGCCATCGCTGACCGGGAAAGTGGCGAGTGGGGGACGACTGAACGCCGGATCGGCCGTATACCGGGCTACTGCCCCGGTTGTGGATCTGGCCTACACCAGGAGCAACCTCACCTATCCGGCGACGGTAACGCTCGACGGCAGCGGCTCGTACGATCCGTACGGATCGATCATGAGCTTTCGCTGGGACGTTGACGGAACGTTCGTGTCCGACGGACAGAGCATCGAATTCGAGGTGACCGACCCCGACGCCCATGTTGTCACCCTGACCCTCGTGGATGATGACGGACTCCAAACCACCGGGACCAAGATCGTCGACTTGAACGGCGCCCCGACCATGACGATTTCGGTGAGTCCAACCATCGCCGTCGCGCCCGTCATGTTGTCGCTGGCCTCCACCATCACCGATCCGGATAACGATTTGGTCGAAGTGGCCTGGACCGTGGATGGCTTTCCGTTTGATCCCGCCGTTGGCTACTTGTCAGATTCAGGGGTGTATCAGGTCCGTGGCGTCGCCACAGACGGCACCGTCACTACCGAGTCAGACCCGGTCCTGATGTATGTCGGCCTGAGGTTCGTCGACACGGAATCGTCGGTTTTCGCCCAGGACATCACCTGGGCATCGGCGGTCGGATTGACTGCTGGGTGCGGTGCCGACCGATTCTGCCCGAAGCAGCCCATGACCCGGGGAGAAGCTGCGGCGTTCCTGCGCCGATGGCTCCTACTTCCCCCAGGGCCGGATGCCTTCTCCGATGACAACGGCAACCGATTTGAGTCAGATATCAACGCGCTCGCGGGCGCTGACATCACCTTCGGATGCGGGCCGATGCGGTTCTGTCCGAGCGAGCTCGTCTCTCGTGGTCAGTGGGCCGCGCTGGTCCGTCGGGCACTCAAACTCCCCGATGGTCTCGACCGCTTCGCCGACGATGAGGGCTCGGTTTTCGAGAGTGACATCAACGCACTAGCCGCTGGTGGTCTCACCCGCGGGTGCAACCCACCCGCCACCGACCACTACTGCCCGATTCGCCAGGTTACGAGGGCAGAGGCCGTTGCCATGCTGCATCGCGCCGAAATACACCGATAGCCGTCCATTCAAAAAAGATGGGTGGTGTTAAGTCATCGTTCAGCACTACCGCGTAGGTTGGGTTTTGCTCTTCTACTAACTCAAGAGGGGGTTAGAGCATGAAACACCTTATGAAACGCGCTTGGACCAAGTATGCGCTCGTTGCGCTGGTCACCGCGCTCGTTGTCGCTCCGGCGGTTGCCGTGGCTAGCCATGGGTTCACTGACGTTCCGGACAGCCATCTGTTCCACAACAACATCCAGTGGATGAAAGACAACGGCGTCACTCTGGGATGTAACCCACCTGCCAACGACAAGTACTGCCCGAACAACACCGTGAACCGTGGCCAGATGGCCGCCTTCATGCAGCGGCTGGCCGAGAACAAGGTCGTCGACGCCGCTACGGCGGTGACTGCCGAGACGGCTACATTGGCTACAACCGCCACCAATGCAAACAACTCCACCCAACTCAACGGGCAAGCATCATCTCACTACGAGAACCCGGTAGCGGCTATCGTCGTAGGGGGGGTGAATCTGCCTCTGAACACAGTTGTCGAAGTTGGTGAGGTTACGGCGTCTGCTCCCGCAGCAGGAGCACTAATCATCTCTGCGACGCTCACCCCGAACACTTCAACAGCCGGGCAAGTAACTTACTGGCTCCAGGTCGATAACGCGACTTGCGATTTCGGCGGTCCCTTCTTTTCAGTTTTCTGGGGGAGGTTGCTCGTGTCTGGCGGACAGTGGGGCTCGACCACAGCCATCTCGGCCGTGACGGGAGTAGACGCTGGTTCTCACACCGTGACCTTCTGCGCCCGCACCTGGGACGGCGGCACGATTCCTGTTAACAGCTCACTCATCGCACAATTCAGTGCCGACGCCACGTTCAGCGGTACAGTCACGGCTGCCCCCGGATCAGGTGGTTCCGGCACACCGTAAGCGTCGAAGCTCGCCAGGCGCACGGTGATCTTCGGGCGGCCGAAGCCGATCTATCGCCATCGCGAGAATACAAGGCTGGGATCGGAGTTGTTGAACTCCGATCCCAGCTGTGACTGCCTTGGGTACGTCCGCTACGCAACCAATTCCTCGGCGCCCACCAGACAGGCCAGAGCTACGGTGATTTGAACGGGGTCGGGGCCGTGGGTGTCGATCTGCATCGAGACGGCGTCGGGCCCCCATTCGAGAACTTCTCCGACGTAGGTGACAAAGTCATCTCCGTCGTTAACGATGATGCGATAGGTCAATGGCTAACCCCCTTGTCTCTCCAGATATCGACTCGGGAGGGAAAGGCTTTAGCCCCGAATTGTCATTTGGTGGACTGGCTGCTCGCTAGCTCGTGGTTTTGGATTCTCGCTGACGCTCCATCCACTGCTGAACGAACGCGTCGACCGGTTCGGTCTTGAGATTCGCGGCCACGTTGGCACTCACGATCAACGCGACCAGGACCCGCCACCGCTTGGGGGCAAGCAGGCCGGCCACGGTGCCCGCCAAAATCGGCGTTGTCGTGGTGGCAATGACCAGAGCCTCAGTCTTGTCGTTGTCTTTCTGGTCGACCACATGACGGATCACCGATCCGGCCACGCCGCCCAATACTGCCGTTACAAGTAATCGAATAAGCGTCCGCATGCCCCCACGCTACCCGATTGACCGTTGAACGATGCACCGCAAAGCTGGTTAGGCCGCCCGGCCGTAGTGATGCTCTTCCTCGATCGCTCGGACTGCCAGGTGCCCCGAGGCCGAACGCAACGCAATCGGGTCGTCGAGAAGTCGGGCTCCAGCCCGAATCAACGGTGTACCGACGACTTTGCCCAACCAGTGACGGAACGCATGCCTCGGTGGAGACGAGGCCGCCTCATAGCGCGTCGCTTGGAGGGCCTGGGCCGTGTAAAAATCTGAATATGTCATGTTATAAGTCCTTCTCGATTGGCTCCGCACGAAGGTACGAGGCAACAAATTGTGCGGCGTCCGGCAACGCATTTGGCCGGAGCTCATAGTGGGTTCCGTCCTTGCCAGACCCGGTGATGACCGCTTTGACCAGGCCAGCGGCCCGGAGTAGGCGCAAGTGGTGGTGGGTAGTGGACTTGGCAAGGTCCAGGTACTCCGCAAGCTCTCCGAGCCCGGCCGGTCCTTCACCCAAACGACGGAGAAGCCGAAGCCGTCGCTCGTCACCGAGCGATTTAAACATTTCGACCATCCACGACGGCGGGCTATCCGGATCGGCTGCCACTGCCTCGTCACTGACGGGGTACACGAAGTAGCGGGCTCCTCCGAAACTGAACATAAGGTTCCACGGCCGAATGACGACACTCGGGATCAAGACGACGTCGGTCGTGTCGCCATCGAGGCGATAGGCAATCCCGTTCGTCACGGTCTCGATGAGTGGTTCGGCGTCCAGGCGCCTCGCCAGGAACTTGGTGAGATGTTGGTCGTGCTCAAGGCTTGAGGCAAGCGCCTTCAGCTCAATCTCCAACTCTTGCGGCATGGCTCTGAGAATGGCAACGATGCGGTCTCGGTCGGCCGCCGGGTCGGTGATCTCCAGGTGCTTCTGAGCACAGATTTCATCGTCACACTCATCTTCATCGTCATGGTTGAGATGGCTCATCAGCTCGTCGGCGTCGACCTCTTCCAAAACGCTGGCCAACTGGTCGATGGTTTGCACGTCGTTGGGAACGATAAGCTCAAGGAGGAAGCTCCAGCGGACCCCGTTGCCTTCGGCCATCCAGTCCCAATCTCCCTGCGGAAGGTTGGCAGTTTCTTTGATCGTGGCGATGGTCGGGGCTTTCTCGAACGAGTCGATCGAGTCGCACTCGGCAATCGTCGCCCACATGGCGACCACGAATTCCGCCACAGGCGTGGCAGCCACGGTGATCTTCACCCGTTGGGGGGACAAGAAAGGTTCTCTAATGAGGGTCATTCGACATTCTCGCCTTCGTTTTATCAAACGGTAAGTGTTCGATACTTATCGAATGATACGACATATGTGAACGCAATGCAAGACTTTTCTTACTCGAAGGGAGTGGTTGCTGCCTGACTACAGGTCGAGCGAAGTCAAAAACTCGGCGACCTGGAGGACGTATTGGCGCGGGTTGGCATTCCACGAGCCGACATGGTGGGCACCGGCAACCTCGACCAGCCGGGTGGTCTCCGGCCGCGCGGCTGCCAGCCGAAGCGAGGTTTCGATCGGGACGGTCAAGTCGCCTGTCCCATGGAATACGAGTGTTGGGATCGGGCGCAGGTTCTCGTTGATGTAGTTGATCGCCTCCCAGTCGACCCCGAAGCGCCAGGTGGCCAGGAGCTTGGCAACACTGGTGAGCGACTGCGGAAGCTTCGTGCCGATCCCGGGAAGTGTCCGTTGAGAGGCGTTGTAGTCGACGGTCGCTCCGAAGTCGATGTTCGGGGAGTCGAAGATCAGCCCCGTGACTGATGGCGCGTCTGGAACCTGTTCCAGATACGAGAGGATGATCGCCGCACCGGTCGAAAAGCCAACCAGAAGTAGATCGTCAGCTCCCTGGGAACCGGCGTAGTCGATGGCCGCATCGAGGTCTCGCCACTCGGTTTGTCCGTACTGGTAGAAGCCCGATGGATCGGCCGGCTGATTCGGATCGTTGCGGTAGGAGATCATCAGCGTCGGCAGGTTGGCAGCCGAGAGCGTCGACAGCATACGCATGCCCTCGTCCATCCCGGCTCCTTTGCCGTGGACCATGATCGCCCAGGTCGATCCGTCGCCGTCGACTTGCCAGGCCTCCATCGGTCCGAGTTCTGACTCGTACTCAACGGTTTGCCAGGTTCGACCCAGCACAGCTGGATCCGACGGAAACGCGGTGGCTTCGACGTCGGCGAGGGTTCCGGGTGCCGGGTTCGTCCCCGATACGGGCGCGTATTCTCTCGTGACCAGCGTCCCATCGTTTTCCACGAAGGGGCCAAGCTGTCCATACCCATCCGACCACTCAAGGCCGAACACGCCCGGGTCCATCAGTTCCTCGTCGGGGTGGGCGCCCTCTTTGAGGGTAACGACCGCCCCACCAAAGGACACAACCTCGGTCTCGTAGTACTGCGGCCACGGGGCGGTTTCCAACGCGTCGGTTTTGAAGACGGACGAGAAGTACCAGCCTCCGCCCACGTAGAACAGCAATCCCATCACCACGACGAGTACGAGCAGAATTTTGGCGAATTTGCGCACCGGCGCACCTCTTCACGAATCGGAAGGTCCGTCCATCGGCGGCCCGACATGATGTTATCCATCCGCGGTGACTTACGGCAATAACAGACTCACCGACCCGCCCCGTTCGTCAGGCGTTCCGTCGCCGTCGGTGTCGTGGGGCTCGTTTCGGCGGCTTCCCGGGAACTCGTCGAACGGTCCGCCCGCCGATCCCGGGCGGCTTGCCAGGTGCACGACGATGTTCCGGCGCCTCCACGAGGGCTTTCCGCAGTCGTTCGCGAATTCGGTCTCGACCACCAAGCGGACCGAAGGTACGCTCTGCGACCTCGGGGATGTCGATCTCGGTTACCAGCCGCGAAGGGCAATCACACGTAACCATATCGGGCACGAATGCCGTCTTGCGGTGGGTCTCGGTCAGTTGCCGCGAAATCCGATCACCGCCTCTCAGCCACTGCCCAACCGGGGCCCGCTCGTAGAAGCGAACATCGACCGTCTCCGCCCTCCGGAAAGCGACCGCTTCGAACCAGTCGAGCTTCCAGCCTGACGCGATCCATTCGCCCAGCAGAACGACAAACCCATCCTCTGACTCGCCGACCGCTTGCGTGAGGGTGTCCGCAAACGCATCAAGCAGTCCATCACGATCCGACGAACTTTCATCATCAGACTCGTAGACCGCCACGGCCACCGAGATGAACCCGTATTGCCGGGGAACGGTCACCTGGAAGTCGCGATTGATCGATCGACGGTCTCCGGTATCGACGCCACTGAACGGACCAGTCCGCCATCGGATCGGTTCAGCTCCCCCACCGTGACCCATCACCAACCCCAGGACGAACGGCTCATCCGAGCTCGTGAAACGATCCCAGTCCGACTCTTCGAGGCAGATCAGTTCGTCGACGTGAACTTCGTACGTCCGGGTGGCAACCCCGTTGGGAAGGGTCCCGGACCGGTTGGTGGCCCGCACGTGACCGGTGACCCGGTAATCCCCCTCGGATCCGCCGTTGCATCTGATCGACCAATCGGAGCTTTCGCCAGGCGCCAGACCCTCAAGCGCCGCCGCCGAAACGGCGACGTGACCTTCGTCCACGAAATCGGCATGAAAGCCAATCAGCGAAAGAAAGAAGTCACCGACCGCTTCGAACGCTCCGACTACCGCGTCCCAAATCCCCTCCGCCGCAGCCACGATAAGGTCACCCACCGATGGTGCGTCGTTGAGCAGTTCGATCCGGCTGGGCGGCTCATTCAGCGGACCGATCATGTACGAACGAACGTCACCTCGCTCGTGATCGTTGATCCCGAGAATCGAACGCGCCACCCCCCTATGCGGGCGTTCTCCGGGCTCGGGTCGGGGCGGGCGAGGAGCGTGATCCAACGATCCGAACCGGCGACCGTCGATAAACGGAACGATGTCGGCGTCGGTCCCCGCGTTCGACTCGTCGGCAGTGGCCACCGTCAACCGCACGTACCACTGGTCGGTGTCTCGCTGACTGGGGGTTGGCGGATACTGGCCGGTCGAGAGGAACCGATACGGCAGTTGGTTGAAGTCCTCGTAAGGCGCGCGGTCGCCGAGGTAGTCGCCGGTGGCGATCCCGGTTGTCTTGACCTCATCCCAAAACGACTGCAAGTCATTGGCTTCCATTATGTGATCAAGTATGTGGAGCCACTCACAGGAAGTTCGGTAGGCGAGGTTGTAGGCAAGTCGGAACAAGACCAGGCCCTCGGAACGATCGAACCCGCGCTCTTGTGCGCCGAGCGGCGCCTGCCAGGTGGAATCGACATTGATTCCGGGCTTGACCCAGAGCACTCCGTTGGTGGGATCCAGGTCAATCCCGGCCACTTCGTCGGGGTTGATCGCTTCGGCTTCGTTGCACTCTTTCACCCATTGACAGATCGCCGACTTGGCGAACGGCGAGGCGGCATGGCACATTACCCGAAGCATGCCACGGCCAACCGTTCCAACATTGTTGAGCACGGTGCAGGCGAACAGGTATTTGCCATGATGGTGAACTCCGAACCGTTCGGGGGTCTCGTAGGACCCGGTCCACAGTTCCGTGCGACGACGTTGTGCGTCGGCGATGTTGAAGAACGTGGTGCGTCGCTTCTCGTCGTTGATCCAGTTCGAGTGGGAGTAAAAGTCCTGGATGGCGTGCAGGGAAACGCCGACCAGATTGTGCGCCATCGACACCTTGTCGCGGGCGGGAATATCCTGGTGCTCGACCCACAGCAGCCCGGCCACCGTGCCCGACAAGTATCGCCGCCACATGGCCAAGACCGATTCCGTGTCGAACAGGTCATCGAAGTGAACGTTGACCAGGTCGGCCTGGCTCGACATGACGACTCGGAGCCGATCCCAGCCGCCCCCGTTGGTGATGTCCAGCCACCAGAGCGGGTTGTAGAGATAGGAGTCGACATAGTCGGCATGAAATGCCAGGGCGTTCTCGGCGGTTTGACTCCATCCCGCCGCCTGGGCTGCCCGACGGGTCAGCCCTTCGTGATGCCAGTTGTCGCCGTTCGGTGCGGATGCCAACGGGTCCTCGCCTCCGAAACGAGTCGAGATGATCCCGGCGCCGAATGCAAGCAGTCCCAGTCGGCCGAGCCCGCTCTTGGGTCCACGCATAGATTCCCCCTCAATGCGGCCCCCAGCCGTGCACCCAGAATTGAATATACGCGATCGCCCGATGTCGCGCCGGGTGGTTGCGCGAATACCTTACGTATCCACCCGGCGCGGCTATTCGGGGTTTAGGAGTCCTCGCCGATCACGAAACGCACCGCTTCTGCATGAACCAGGCCGTCCTGGATGTACACCACGCTCAAGACCTGGCTGGCGCCGACTTCCATATGCGTTTCAGGTGTCACATAGACCCGTGACTTGCCATTCCCCAGATCTTGCACGTTTTGGTTGGGTTCGTACTGTCCGTTAAGGAACACCAGAGCTACGGCATCGGTAGGAATATCGAACTCAAGCGTGGTAATCGAGGCGAATACCGCCGGGGGCTCGGTGTTTTCAGGAACCACGAATTCGACAAGGTCGCCGCGTTCAAATGGGTTGACTTTGGCGCCTTGATCGTTGACCGTCACAGGGATCGCGACCGCTTTGGCATATGTCTCACCCTCCTGAGTTACCATCCCCAACCAGGTCACCAGGTACAACTCGGCAGGTTCGACGAGCGGTACCGGGCTGCTGAACTCGACAACCTCGGTTGCATTGGC
>JAOUMT010000276.1 GCA_029881355.1 Acidimicrobiia bacterium
CAGGACCTTCGGGCTCGACCCGATGGAAGTGCCCGGCGACGTGGAGATGGCAACGGCGCTCCTCGGAACGACGTACCTGAACAGCGACTCGATCGACTTTGGGTTTTCGAACGAGTGGCTGATCGATCATGGGTGGACCGTTCCGTTGTGGTTTCTACGGCCTGAGTACGACATTCCGATTGTTCCGATTCACTCCAACACCAACATGCCCCCCCTTCCGCGTCCGGCTCGGTTTGCAGCACTCGGCCATTATTTGCGGGAGGCGATCGCCGGGGATGCTTCCAACAAGCGGGTGGCGATTATCTCGACCGGGCACCTCGCTACCGACATCGGGGGACCCCGTCAGTTCCTTGGCGGTGATTCCCCTGATCCAGAGTTCGACGCCGATGCTGTGTCGTGGATTGCCGGCGGTGATCTCGAGGTGGCGGTGGCGGGTTGCACGTTTGACCGATTGGCGTCGGCCGGGAACGTGACGCTTCAGTTCCTCAATATTCTGGTCGGGTTGGCGGCAGCAGGTCGGGTGCCTGATTTTGCCGAAGGCACGGCGTCTCGTTTTGCCCCTGGTCCGTTCTTCTACTGGGACATGCGATGAGGGATGGAACATGAGTCGCTTTGACCTCAACAAGTTCATGATGTTCGTCGATGGCACGACCGAGTCGCTCGAAGACTTCTGCAGCGATCGGGACGGGTTCGTGCGGAGGTGGACCAGGGCTGCCGCCGAGTCTCAACGGCCAGTGCCGAATGGTGGCCCACTCTCGGAGCTGGAGCAGGCAGCGCTCATCAGCCTTGACGTGGGTGCGTTGTACGAAATGGGGTCCCACCCCTACATCCTGCTGCACTTTGCCCGGGCCATTGAGGTCGACGTCAACGGAGTACCGTTCCCGGAATTCGATCGTGCTTACAAGGCGGCGGTCACCCCGCACGGGTACCCCAACTTCGCCACGTGACCACCTCAGCCATCGAAAGCGCGTTGATCGTTTCGGTACCGGCCGCCGAACCCGTAGTCGGGATGTTGCGCAAACGACTGGACAGCTCGGCGCCACTCGGCGTTCCGGCCCACGTCACCGTGCTCTATCCATTCATGCCACCGGAGCTCATAGATGCCCCGGTCGTGAGCGAACTTGCCAAACTCTTTTCCGGGGTTGATGGGTTTCACCTGGCGCTGACCACCGTCGGTTGGTTTGAGACCGAAGTGGTCTATCTGGTCCCGGAGCCGCAGGCGGCCTTCAAGGCGCTCACGGCGATGGTGTTCGAGCGCTGGCCCGATTACCCCCCTTACGAGGGACTTCACCACGATCCCACCCCCCATCTCACCGTTGGCGACAACGAGGATTACGCGTCGATGCTCGAAGCCGTATCGGCCGTAGAGCCGCTACTGCCGGTCGAGACGATTGTGACCGAGGTCGAGCTCCTGGCTGGAGATTCCACTCCAGGTTCGTGGAAGCGCCTGGCGGTCTTTCCACTCCGCCGGGATGTCTAGACCACGACCAGCGTCCGGTATTCGCTCAAGAGTCCGTTGAAGCGGCCCATCCAATCGAAGTCGGTGCCCCCGCCCAAGGCGTCGGCTAACTGGTCGAGATGGGCATGCCAGCCTGCCCCATATCCGACGGCCTGATCTGGCGGAAGGAGGCGATGGTTCAGGCGGAGTCTGGTTCTGCCGTCATCGAGGGCCTCAAGATCAAAGCGAATAATCGAGTCTGGCTCACCGGGAAATCGCCACTCGTATTCGATTGAGCTGCCAGAAACGAGGTCGATGATGGCTCCGCCGGCGAGACCTTCTTCGCCGAAGTCGAGATCCACGGTCCCGCCGGTGCGAAGGTCGACGGTTGCCGGGGCGAGCCACCGCTCCAATCCTTCGTCGGTCGTGAGCATGTCCCAAACCGTCGCCATCGCCGCGTCGAAGACCCGGTCGAAGGCCACCGTGGCTCGCGTGTTGTCGATATCTACTTCTCCGTATTCGCGGTTCATTTGTCCTCCTTAATGGCATCTTCAAGGGCGTCGAGTTTGTTGGTCCAGAACGAGCGATACCTGTCGAGCCACCGATCGACTTCCTCAAGGCCTTCCGATCGCACCGAGTAGACGCGGCGTTGAGCGGCGGTTCTAACGCTCACGAGGCCGCCCTCCCGGAGGGCTTTGAGGTGTCTGGAAACTGCGGGCTGAGAAACAGCGAAGTGCCCGCTGAGTGTTCCGGCATCCTTATCCCCGGTTGCCAGCAGGTCGAGAATCTGACGCCGGGTGGGATCGGCGAGTAACTGAAAGCTATCCATGTGATATTTATAACATCTTCCTTATATAACGGTCAACTAAATAACCGTTTGAGGCAAACCAGGACTTATAGCTCGCCAATGTCCTCGTTCCACAGGCTTGGATGGGTCTTGATGAAGGTCTCCATGAGATCAATGCACTCTTGAAGGTCCAACACCTCAACTCGTACGCCGTGGCCGGTCAGTAAGTCTTCGGCTCCCATGAAGGTGCGGTTCTCGCCAACGATGACGTGCGGAATCGCATAAAGCAGGATGGCCCCCGAGCACATATGGCACGGGGAGAGTGTCGTGTAGATCGTCGCCCGTCGATACTGATCGGCGGTTAGACGGCCGGCGTTTTCGAGGGCATCCATTTCTCCGTGAAGGACTGGAGATCCCTTCTGAATGCGCTGGTTGTGGCCGCGACCGACGATCAGATCGTCGACGACCAGGACGGAGCCGATCGGAATGCCCCCTTCGCCTGCCCCGACGAGGGCCTCATCGATGGCAGCTCGCATGAATTCGTTCATATTTCTACGGGATAGCCGACGATCGATCCCCACTCGGTCCAGGACCCGTCGTAGACCCTGACGTTGGGTTGGTTGGCGAGACGAGTCATTGCAAACCATGCCAGGGAGGCGCGGTGGGACAGGCGACAATAGGTCACGATGTCAGAATCCGGACCTGCGCCTTCTCTCTCGAATTCGGCGATTGTCTCGGCTGGTGTCCGGAAGGTTCCGTCGGCGTTCAGGAGCCGATCCAGGTAGTACAGGTGCTTGGCTCCT
>JAOUMT010000087.1 GCA_029881355.1 Acidimicrobiia bacterium
GTTGATGCCACGTCTTACCGAGGTGGTCATCGAGGTGCTCGGCGGTGGGCACCCCAACCTCGTTGAAAAGCGCGACGCGCTCATTGCCGTGGTCGAGCGAGAGGAAAGCCAGTTCCGTAGGACTCTCGAAGCCGGCCAGGGTCTCATGTCAGAGGCACTTGGCTCGCTCAAACCTGGCATGGCATTTCCGGGATCCGTGGCGTTCAAGCTGCACGATACGTTCGGATTCCCCATCGAACTGACGAAAGAAATCGCTGGGGAAGCCGGGTTCGACGTGGATGAGGATGCCTTTGACACCGAAATGGCCGCTCAGCGGACGCGGGCGAAAGCAGCGTTCACGGGGGGAGCCGAAGCCGCGCTCGGGCAAATGTACCTTTCGATCCTTGACGCGGTCGGGCCCACCAATTTTGTGGGTTATGAGGCCGAAGCCGGTTCCGGCACGGTCTTGGCGATGCTTTTGGAAGGTGACCAGGTCGAACGAGTCGAGAAGGGGCAAACCGTTGAGGTGTTCCTCGACACGACTCCGTTTTATGCCGAAAGCGGGGGCCAGGTCGGCGACACCGGGACGATCAAGACCGAGACGGGCACGGTCGCCGTGTTCGATACCAAACACGCGGTTCAGGGATTCCACGGGCATCGTGGCAAGGTGACCGATGGGTTCGTGCAGACGGGCCAGTCGGCCGACCTGGCGATTGATTCGCCACGTCGGGAAAGAATCAGAAAGTCCCACACGGGTACGCACCTCGTGCATGCGGCTTTGCGCAAGGTCATCGGAGATCAGGCACATCAAGCTGGCTCACTCGTGGAACCCGGCCGGTTGCGCTTCGACTTCAACCACCATGCCCCGCTCGCCGACGATGAGATCGCCGAGATCGAGCGGATCACCAACGAGCAGATCATCCATAACTCCCATATCAAGACGTTGGTCACCTCGATGGATGACGCCAAAGCCCAAGGAGCTTTGGCGTTCTTCGGTGACAAATACGGCGACACGGTCCGAATGGTCAGGATCGGAGAGTTCTCCAAGGAGCTTTGTGGCGGTACGCATACCCCGAGCGCCGGTCAGGTCGGTCCGGTCGTTCTGACCGCCGAGTCGTCAGTTGGTTCGAACGTACGTCGGCTCGAGGCGTTCTCGGGTACCGATGGCTACGCCTACCTGGCCAGGATGCGGCAACTTCTCGACAGCGCCGGCGCGGCCCTTCGGGCGGCTCCCGGTGACGTCCCCGCCCGAATCGAAGCCTTGTTGGACAAGAATCAGTCTCTAGAGTCCGAGCTCGCAGCCCTGGCCGATCAAACCCGCTCGGCTGATGCCGAGGACCTGGTGGCAGACGCGGTGAACCTGGGCGGGGTTTCGCTCGTGGTTGCCGACCGAAGCAATCTGCGCCCGGATGAATTGAGGTTGCTGGCAATGGCGATTCGTGACCGGTTGACGTCGGGGGTGGTGCTCATTGGCTCGGCTTTTGGTGGGAAGGGCGCTTTGGTTGGCTTGGTGACAAAGGACCAGGTTGAACGGGGGGTTTCTGCGGCTGATCTGGTAGCCGCCGGGGCCAGCTACCTTGGTGGGGGAGGAAGTCGGGATCCGGAACTGGCGCAAGCCGGCGGACCGAACGGAAGTAACTTAGGTGCAGCGCTGGAGGCAGCCAGGGAGAGCGCCGAAAGAACCCTCGCGGAGGTATAGAACCCTGGGACGCATCATGGGCGTCGACTACGGCACGAGCCGGATCGGTGTCGCCTTATCTGATCAGTTGCATATAACCGCCCAGCCGTTTCGGGTGGTCGAGGCTGGCGCGTTCGACGAACAAGTGCGCCAGATCGTCGCGGAACACGATGTCGAGCGGATCGTGGTCGGCCTACCGACCCATTTCAAGGGTCGAAATGACGCCGCCGCACGGGCGTCGAACGAGTTTGCAGAACGGATCGGTGCCATTGCCGGGGTGCCAGTCGAGATGGTCGATGAGCGTTACACCACGGCGGTCGCCCAGTCGGTTCTCATCGAGTCAGGTGTCAGACGCGATAAGCGAAAAGGGGTCGTTGACAAGGTAGCCGCGGCAGTGCTGTTGCAGCGCTGGCTCGATTCGCAACCAGTAGGAGACAGTCATGACCTCGTTTGAAGAGCCCCGGAATCGGAGCGTCCTCGCCGTCGTGGTGGTGTTGGCTGCGCTGGCCGGACTGGGTTTGGCCGGAAAAGCGATGTTTTCAGGTCTGTTCAGCCCGACCGACACGACTGTCCTGGCGACCGCAACGGTCGGGGTTCCCGTGACTGTTGAAGTGCCGGCGGGAGCATCGGCCAGAACCATCGCTTCGCTGCTTCAGGAGGCTGATGTGATTCCGTCGGCACGCAATTTTGAGCAAGCGGTCGAGGATGGTGGCTACACCCAGCGTCTCGGCGCCGGCCGTTATGAGCTGACGACCGGGATGGCGACCGAAGATGTCATCGCGGCCTTCCTCGCAGGCCCGGCCTTCGAGACTTATCGCATTACGGTTCGAGAAGGCCTCAGGATCGGGGAGGTGCTCACCGAAATCTCCAACCAGACCTCGTACAGTGAGGTTGAACTTGAAGAAGCGCTGCTCAGTGGCGCCGTGCAGAGTTCGCTACTTGAACTACCACCCGAGTCGCTCCAGGATTGGGAGGGCTTGCTCTTTCCGGACACATATGAATTCGAAACGGATGCCAGCGCGGCATCGATTCTCGGAAAACTGGCGCGCACGATGGAAAGCCGAGTGCAGTCGATCGACTGGACGGCCTGGACCGACCGCGGTTACACCATTTATGAAGGATTGGTCGCAGCGTCGATCATCGAAGCTGAGACGAAAGTGGATGCCGACCGCCCCGACGTTGCATCGGTAATCGTCAACCGGATGGATGCCGGTATGCCGCTCCAGATCGATGCCACCGTGTTATACGCCATGGGCGTCAGGGGGATCGGACTGACGCTCCCAGACCTCGAGGTCGAGTCGCCATACAACACGTATCAGAACCTGGGACTGCCTCCGACGCCGATCGGGGGTCCCCGGTTGGCGTCGCTGGAGGCGATCGCCGATCCGCCGGAAACCGACTACATCTATTACGTGCTTACGGCGGCTGACGGCTCGCATAGTTTCACGGCTGACTACAACCAGTTCTTGACCTGGAAAGATCAGGCGAAGGCCGAGGGCCTTTTCCCGTGATCAAACTGGTCGTCCTGGGCGACCCGGTCAGCCATTCTCGATCCCCGGCGATCCACCAAGCTGCCCTTCGTGCCGCAGGAATTTCGGGCGAATACACCGCCAGGCAGGTTGACGGTGACGGCCTACGATTCGCAGCCGACGAAGTTCGGTCGGCAACGTTGACCGGTGCCAACATCACCACGCCGCATAAGCAGATGGCGGCGGAGTTGGCCGATCGACGGTCTGCGCTGGTCGAACGCCTTGGGGCAGCCAACACCTGGTGGCGGGAACCCGACGGAACGCTCGTAGCCGAAAACACCGATGTAGCAGGTGTTATGTATGCTTTCGAACTGATCGGGCAGGGGGATTCTGTAGTGGTTCTCGGAGCCGGCGGAGCTGCGGCGGCCGCTCTCGTGGCTGTCGATTCTGCGCCTGGCTACGTCGATCTGGTCGTCAGTACCCGAAACGAGCGACGAGCCAGACTGTTGATCGAACAGCTCGACCTCGCCGCCAGATTCGTCCCATGGGGTGAACCGGTGGATGGGGCCGTGGTTGTCAACGCGACTCGTATAGGCATGTCCGGCGAGAACCTACCTGACGGTCTCCTGGCAGCCGCCTCTGGATTCATCGACATGCCTTATGGCGATACGGCAACGCCGGCGGTAGCCGAGGCGGGTCGGCTGGGAATCCCGTGCAGCCCGGGCCTGGATATGCTTGTCGGCCAGGCGATGGCTGCGTTCACAATCTGGACCGGCGTGACCGCCGACCTCGATGCCATGCTGGTCGCTGCTCATAGCGCCTAAAGCTCTCAAGGCGCTGTCTCGATCTACCGAAGATTGATGCAGGACTACTAAGGAGTCACAACATGGCGCTGACGGGACGCCTCGAATCGATTCCCCTCAGTGAAGTGCTGCGTATGTTGGCACGTTCACAGAAATCCGGCTGCTTGCGCGTCGAAGCCGGAGGACTTGAGGGGAAGATCTATCTATCAAGTGGAAAACTCGCGTACGCGACCACTCGACGTGACGAAGATCTCCGCACCGACCTACTTAATGCCGGGTTCTTAGACACAGACGGCTGGATGCGCGTCGAACGTCGGGAGCAGACCGTCGCGGAGGTGTTGATAGAGGGCCATTCCCATGCCGATTTGCGGGACTTTCTCGCCGAGCAGGGCACCGAGGTGCTCTTTCGCCTGGGCCGACCCGGCCGAGGTACATTCGACTTCGGCGATGAAGTGGCTCCGCGCTATGACTCGGGAGAAGTAGTTGACATTGAGATTTGCCTCGCCGATGCCGATCATCGGGCCGAGCAATGGGCCGACATCGAAGAGGTCATTCCTGGAACGAAGTTCGGATTGCGCATGGCGCAGACGTTGCCAGAGGGTGCCAGCGATGTGACACTCAAGGTCGAGACATGGAAACTGTTGGCCGCGCTCGGCGGCCACGGCACCATTGCGGAAGTAGCCCATCGCACCGGGACGTCAGAGTTCGTTGTCGCAAAAGCGATGGCCAATCTGGTCCGTCAGGAGCTCGTTACCGTCACCGAGGAACGTTTCGAGGCGGCACCGACTTACAACGACGCCGATCTCGGACTGTCTCCTTCAGTCGGCGGTTCCGGGACGTTCTCCATGAACCGAACGGACCTGTTGTACGAGGATGACCTTGCCGGATCTGACGATCGTGATGACGTCAACGACGACGATTTGCTCCAGTCGGTCCTCTCGGGAGTCATCGGAGACGCCGCCGCCGACGAAGACGACTCTGTTGAGATTGTCACTTCCGACTACGATGCCTCAGACGATCTTGAAGGCACGCTCAGTGAGCGCGCCGCCAATCTGAGCCGCCGCCGGGGCGGGTTGAGCGCTTTGGCTCGCGAACTCGGCGAAACTCAGGACTCTCACTAAGGCATCATGACTCGTGACAGCGGACACCTCGCCAGCCTCCTTCTCGAGGAGGGGCTGCTAACTCAGGAACTCCTTGAGAAAGGTCTGGCCATGGCGGCCGAGACTGGCCGTCCGCTTGGACGGGTTCTCGTCGAAGAGAACATTGTCTCCGAGCGCGATCTGGTCCGAACGTTGGCCAAGGCGATTGGCGTCGACTTCGTCGATCTCAAGGAAATAACCATCGATCCGGCCGCCACGGCCCTCATCCCCGATGCTCTTGCTCGCCGGTATGCTGCGATTCCCATCGGGTTTGAAGACAACAAACTTGTGGTTGCTCTATCTGATCCGGCCAACGTGCTGGCCATCGACGACATCCGGGCCATTTCGGGGCGCGACGTCATCGCCAAGGTCGCGACTCGTAGCGACGTTGAGAACGCCATTGCCAACAACGCCGGACTCGACGACTCCGTCACCGACTTTGCCGGCTTCGGCGACGACGACATGGAGACGCAGGATCTCAATGCGGTGGAAGCGTCCACCGAGGAAGCTCCGATCGTCAAGTTGGTCAACATGCTCATCGCCAAGGCGTCGGCCGAACGTGCGTCTGACCTTCATATCGAGCCAACGGATAAGGACTTGCGGGTTCGGTTCCGCGTGGACGGCGTGCTGCATGAGATCATGCGCACCCCGAGGTCAGTCAGCAACGCAGTAGTGAGCCGGCTGAAAATCATGGCTGACATGGATATCGCCGAACGGCGTCGTCCTCAGGATGGTCGCATCAGCCTCCGGGTAGGTGGGACCAAGACCATCGACCTGCGCGTTTCGTCACTTCCGACGATCTACGGCGAGAAGATCGTCATGCGTATTCTCGATAACTCGACAGCCACGCTGGAGCTGGAACAACTGGGCTTCGAGCCCGACACGCTCGAGCGGTATGCGTCCTCGTACAGCAAAGCCTATGGAACCATCCTCTGCTGTGGGCCGACCGGTTCGGGAAAGTCCACAACGCTGTACTCGACCCTCAACGTGCTCAATCAGCCCGACGTCAACATTGTGACCTGTGAGGATCCGGTCGAGTACCGACTCAACGGGATCAATCAGGTCCAGGTCAACAAAAAAGCCGGCTTGACCTTCGCGTCGGCCCTGCGGTCCTTCTTGCGTCAGGACCCCGACATCATGCTGGTCGGTGAAATCCGGGACCAGGAAACCGGCGAGATCGCCATTGAGTCTGCGCTTACCGGTCACCTCGTGCTTTCGACCATGCATACCAACGACGCTCCGTCAGCCATTAGCCGTTTGATCGAAATGGGGGTCGAACCATTCCTCGTCGGGTCGGCCGTCGATTCGGTGCTCGGGCAGCGTCTCGCCCGCCGCCTGTGCGCCGATTGCAAGACGCCGTATCAACCGACCAAAGAAGCGTTGGCCAGGGTTGGGTGGCAGTTCGATGAACTCGGTGACACGGTGCCAGAACTGTTCAAACCGGGCGGCTGTGCACGCTGCGGGAACACCGGGTACCGGGGTCGACTGGCCCTCCACGAGCTCATGCTTGTATCGGAAACGATCGAGCGGATGGCCGTCGACCAGGCGACCACGGATTCCATCAAGAAGGTGGCCGTCGCCGAAGGTATGCGGCCGCTCCGCCAGGATGGCCTCCTGAAGGCGCGTCGTGGGGATACCTCGATCGAAGAGATCCTGCGCGTTACTGTGTAGCCAGTCCATACTCCATTACGGCGACGCAGATCTCTGAACAACATCGATAATCCATTAAGTCGGCCGTGAGGCCTGCCGAAGATACATTGACCCACAAAATGTGATCCATAAGGGGAACTGGAAGCCATGAACTCAGCATCGCGAAAACTTGGCGAGCTCCTCGTTGACCGACACCTTCTTTCCAAAGACGTGCTTGAAACGGTGTTGGCCAAAGAGCAAGCCACTGGCACGCCCATGGCGAAGATTCTCACCGATGACGGCCTCGTGCGTGAAGAAGACCTCCTCAGAACCGTTGCCGCCCGGGTAGGGATGGAATACGTCGAACTCGACGATCAACTCTTCGAACCAGAGGCAATTTCTGCCCTGAGTGGCGACGATTCCGCCGCTCTCCTGGCGATTCCAGTTCGTCTCGTGGACAACGTCCTCACGGTTGCTGTCGCCGACCCCTTCGACGCCGAGCGGCATCGTCGACTAGAACAGATCACCGGCAAGAAGATCACCCTGGCCTTGGCTACCAAGGAAGCCATCCAGCGGGCGATCTCTTTCATGCATGGACCCGAGGAGATCCCGGTCACCCGGGTTCCCGGCATGGCCGGAGCGGCTTCCGACTTCGAGGTCGCCGAACCGGCGCTCCATGTCAACACGTTGCTCACCATCCTCGTTGACCAGGGTGGATCCGACCTTCACATCACCGCTGGCTCGTCGCCTCAGATCCGAGTAAACGGTGAACTCCGACAACTAACGGACTTTGGCATCATGATGCCGGCAGACATCCGACGGATGATCTATGCGATTTTGACCGAGAAGCAGCGCGAAAAGTTGGAGGAGACACTAGAACTCGACGCCTCACATCCGCTACAGGGCAAAGGCCGCTTTCGACTGAACGTCTTCTTTCAACGTGACGCGGTTGGAGCAGTGTTCCGTGCCATTCCCGACGTAATCAAGCCGCTCGAGGAGCTGGGTGTACCGACGGTTGTGAATGAGTTCGCTGAATACGCGCGTGGGTTGGTGCTCGTTACCGGACCGACCGGTTCAGGTAAGTCGACTACGTTGGCGTCGATCGTTGACCTCATCAACCGCCGGCGGGCGTGTCACATTCTTACGGTTGAGGATCCCATCGAGTTCTTGCATCATCATCAGAAGGCCATCGTCAACCAGCGTGAGGTCGGTGCCGACACCGTGGGATTCAACATGGCGTTGCGCCATGCCCTCCGCCAGGACCCCGATGTGATTCTGGTCGGTGAGCTTCGAGACCTGGAAACGATCTCGACGGCTTTGACCGCAGCCGAGACCGGTCACCTGGTCTTTGCCACCCTGCACACTCAAGACGCCCCTCAGACGATTGATCGTATGATCGACGTTTTCCCCTCCCATCAGCAGGGCCAGGTCCGGGTGCAGTTGGCGGCCACCCTCCAGGCGGTCGTGACCCAGCAGCTGCTGCCGACTCGCGATGGCCGCGGCCGGGTTCCGGCCATCGAGGTCATGGTTGCCACTCCCGCCGTGAGAAACCTGATTCGGGAAGGAAAGAACCACCAGATTGCGACCGCCATGCAAGCCGGCGGCAAGTGGGGTATGCAGACCATGGACCAATCACTGGCTGACCTCGTGCGAAGAAACATCATCACTTACGAGCTCGCCGCCGAGCGCTGCTCTGACCTGGAAGATCTACAGCGACTTGTCGGTCGCGTGGCTTAGGAGATAGAGCATGGCTACAACATTTGAGTACCGGGCGAAAGACTCGGACGGCAAAGTCAAAAAGGGCACCATCGATGCCTCGACCCAAACGGCCGCCGCTACGGCGCTACGCGGTAAGGGCCTGAGTCCGCTCAGCCTTTCAGAGACGGCACCTGCCAACTCTGGTCTAAAAAAAGAGATCAAGATCCCTGGTCTGACCGATCGAGTGAAGGCCAAGGACGTGGCGATTTTCTCTCGCCAGTTCGCCACGATGATCAACGCAGGTCTGTCGCTCTTGCGGTCGCTCAGCATCCTCTCGGACCAGACAGAGAACAAGGCCCTGTCGGAGATCATTGACCTGGTCAAAGCCGACGTGGAACGCGGCACCAGCTTGTCGGCCGCCATGGAACAGCATCCGAAAGCGTTCAACCAGCTGTACACGGCCATGGTGAAAGCCGGTGAAGTCGGTGGTGTGCTTGACGACACACTGTTGCGGCTCGCCGATACCCTCGAAGCTCAGGTGGCCCTTCGGTCCAAGATCAAGTCGGCCATGATGTATCCCATTGCCGTGTTTGGGCTGGTTATTTTCATCGTGGCGGCCATGATCATCTTCGTGGTTCCGATGTTCGAGGCCCTCTACGCCGATCTCGGCGGAGAACTCCCCGGTGCAACCAAGTTCCTTCTGCTTCTCTCGAAGATCGTAACCACCTACTGGTGGGCCGTGATCATCATCTCCGTATCGTCCCTTGTTGCCTTCAAGAGGTGGATCGCCACGACTGGAGGCCGGTCGACATTTGACGCCATCAAGTTGAAATTGCCGATCTTCGGCAACCTGATTCACAAGACGGCCATCGCCCGGTTCTCGCACACGCTGGCGGCCCTCACCAAAACCGGCGTGCCGATCTTGCAGGCGATGGATATCGTTTCCGACACGGCCGGCAACGCCGTGGTGGCTCGCGCCGTTCAGGATGTCAAGGCGTCTGTGGCGGAAGGTGAGTCGATCGCCGCCCCACTACGCGATCATCCAGTATTTCCGCCAATGGTCGTACAGATGATCGCCGTCGGTGAGGAAACCGGTGCCCTCGATACCATGCTCGAAAAGGTCGGCGACTTCTACGACTCCGAGGTCGAATCGATGGTTGAAGGCCTCACCAGCCTCATCGAGCCGTTGCTCATCGTCGTGCTGGGTGCGACGGTCGGTGGCATGTTGATCGCCCTCTATATGCCGATGTTCAACATCGTCAACCTCGTCCAGTAGGTCGGCGCTCCCTAGTAACGAGGAAGGGACCCGCGTGGCGGGTCCCTTCCTCGTTAAAGAATCGTGGATTTGTTCTTAAGTCTCGGGGCCTGGGGGTCGATAACTCCTACGTAGGTCAAGACGGCCTGCAGGGAACATTGAACACATATAAGGAGTCCCATAATGATTTCATGGATGCGTAACCGCCTGAACAAGGAAGAGGGCTTCACCCTCGTCGAGTTGATGGTCGTTGTTTTGATTATTGCCATTCTCATTGCCATCGCCATCCCGACCTTCCTTGGTGCTCGTGAGCGTGCTCAGGACCGTGCCGCCCAGTCGAACCTTCGCAATGCGTTGACCTCGGCAAAGGTGCACTACACCGACGAAGAAGACTTCTCCGACGGTGCCGGCGCCGATGTGACGCCAGCCCTCCTGAACGCCATCGAGCCCAGCTTGACGTTCGTTGCCGGAGCCATCGCCGTAGGAGCCAACCAGGTTGGCTTTGTTGTCGAGAACAACAGCGTAAACCCCGACCGTCAGGTGATTACCTTCACAACTGACTCGGCCTCTGGCACGACCTTCTGTATCTCGGATGTGTTGACCAACGGAACCTACAATTCGGGTACCACCTACGGGTCGGACCTAACCGGCGCAGACTTGAGCTTCACTCGGGCCGAGTGCGCAGCTACCGATTGGTAGGAAACCAACCTGAGATCTACCTGATCAGTCAGGTAGCTCGGATAACGAACAAGGGGACCGCCTTCGGGCGGTCCCCTTCTTTGTAGCTCGGCTGCTTCCTCCATCGACCTCATGCAGGATGCTCGTTTGGGCCTACAGCATGGCCTGGCCGATGCCGATACATAACTCAATACATAACAATTGAAAGCGAGGAGCTCATGCGTCTGAAACATGACGAAGACGGCTTCACGTTGGTAGAGCTCATGGTGGTGGTTCTCATTATTGCCATTCTCATTGCCATTGCGATACCGACGTTCCTAGGAGCCAGAACCCGGGCCCAGGACCGAGCTGTGCAGAGCGATCTGCGCAACTCGTTGTCTGCGGCCAAGGTGATCTATGCCGATACCAACGCCGACTACAACTTCGGAGTACCGGAACTCGACCGTGTGCACGCTGGTATCGCGTACGTAGCCGGGCTGGCGCCGACGACGGACCAGGTGGGATTTGTCATTCTGCCCAATGCTGATGGACTGGCCGACCAGGCCGTCATGTTTGTGGCGCAAAGCAAGTCGGGTACCTGGTTCTGTTTGTGGGATGAGGGTTCGGGTTCTGCGGCCGGGACGTACTTTGGCCAGGATGCCACCATGACGTTCGCTACTCTGGCCGATTGCCAGAATGGTTGGTAGTTGGACTGATCGGGTCGTGGGGTAGGCTCGACGACCGATCGGGCGGGACACATGGATCTGTACTTGGACAACCTGGAGCTAGTCGCGCCGTATCTTTTCGTCGTGGTCGGGCTTGTCGTTGGTTCTTTCCTCAACGTGGTCGTCTATCGAATCCCGGCAGGTCTGTCAGTCGTAAGCCCTCCGTCGGCCTGCCCGAACTGCGGGACGCAGATCAAGCCGTATGACAACCTTCCGGTCGTTTCGTGGCTGATTCTGCGCGGAAAGTGCCGGTCCTGTCAGAGTGCTATTTCGGCGCGCTACCCGCTGGTCGAGGCCGCCAATGCGGCGCTGTTTCTCGGTGTGTATCTCGTGATTGGTTCGGATTGGACAGTC
>JAOUMT010000277.1 GCA_029881355.1 Acidimicrobiia bacterium
CCGACACCACCCCGAGTTGACCACACGAGGAAACGGCGTTGGCGAGCCGCCAGCCGGAGACGCCGACGCCCATTCCGCCTTGGATTACGATCGGAAGCGTTGTCATTTAATCACACAATAGACGCACTGGATACCGACGCAATGGCGAATCAACCGGCTAGGCCACCGAGGTAGTCGGCAACTCTTACTGGCAAGGTCGGATCCCCGGGCGGCGAGAAGCTCACGAGGACGTGATCTGCCCCTGCCGCCTCGTACCCCGCGATCAGTTCGGGGATCTCAGCCAGGTTGTCGAAACGGAACTGGGCAGAGATCTCGATGTCGGCTGGGTCCCGTCCGATCTCGGCGCAAAGGGAGCGTAGGCGTGCCACCCGGGTTTCGAACGCGGATAGATCGCGATCGTAATCGGGAAAGTTCCAATGATCTGCCCACTTGGCGGCTAGCGGCAAGGTTCGGTTGGGACCCGCCCCGCCGATAACGAAGGGCGGACGTGGACGTTGCACCGATTTCGGCTCGAACCGAGCCTCGACGAGCCGGTGGTGCTTTCCTTCGAACGAGAACACCTCGTTCGTCATCAATCCATCGATGATCGTGAATGTCTCGTCGAGCATGTCGAATCGATCGGTCAGCGACGGCAGGGAGATGCCATAGGCCGCGTGCTCCCCTTGATGCCATCCCGTGCCGATGCCGATGTTCAGCCGACCGTTTGACATGTGATCGATGGTGGCGGCCATTTTCGCCACAACTACCGGGTGGCGGAACGTATTGGCCGTAACCATCGTTCCAAAGCGGAGGCGATCGGTCAGTCCGGCCAAACCGGCGAGAAGAGTCCATGCCTCGAAGATGGGAAGCTCGGACGGCGACTTGGGCGGATAGAAATGGTCGTTCAGCCACACCCCATCCCAGAAACCACCCCGATCAGCCTCAATCCAGATGTCACGGAGCATTGGCCACTCGATCTGCTGGCCCCAGGTCTTGAACGAGAACCTCATCAGCTCACTGCTCCCCCGAGATAACGTGTCATCCAGTCCAGCGCGTATGACTGGAATAAGTGGGGCATGTTCTGCACTCCGTGAGTTCCCCCTTCGATGAGCATGAACTGACCGCCTCCCTCGTCGGCAATACGCTTGCCCTGTTCCCAGGGGATGAGCGGATCATCGGAGCCGTGCACGATGAGGAGCGGGCACGAGATCTTCGATGCGACGCCGTCCAATGAAAGCTGGTCGGCCAGCTCCCTCGCCTCGGTCATGCTCTTGGCGCCGCTGTAATGGGCGTATGCCTCTTTCGTGACCTGAGGAAGTGCGTCGAAGCACTCGCCCCAGTCATACGGCCCGCAATTCCCATAGGCGGCCACGATTCGGGGTTCGAACGCGGCGGCCCGTGGTGCGTAGTAGCCGGCCAGGCTGGTTCCGAAGACCCCCACCCGCGAGGCGTCAAGGTCAGCCCTGGTTTCGATCCAATCGATGACGCCAGATATCGCTACTTCGTAGTCGGGTCGGATGGTCGACCACTGGCTCGATTCACCTTGTCCGGGACCGTCGACCGAAAGCACGGCGATCCCCCGCCGAAGCCATCCACCGCGCGACTGGTGTCGGGTCTCCTTCGTGGAATCCAGACCGGGCAAAACGATCACCACGGGTGCCACATCAACACCTTTTGGAAGACTCAACAACCCAACCATCCTGGACGCTCCCTCGACACCGGGAATCTCGACCTTCTCGACAGCCGGCTCAAGATAGGGAAGGGCATTGTCGTGGCATCGCAACATGTTGGCCAGGCCCCGGTTGTGCAACTCGAGATCTCTGGTTGAGACGAAGTACGCAAGATGATGGCAACGGAACGCATCCATCCACGCCGCGGTTGCCGCCAACCGCCTGCCGTCGCTCTCGGCGTGCTTGGCAAGTGTCTCGTGAACACCCGCCGTGATGGTCCACTCAACCACCCAATCGTCCCAGGTTTCCATCCGGTCGACCGTGGAAACCAGATCGCCAACCGAGGTGCCGCCTCGCAAAAACCGGGGCGTCCACGTTTCCAAGACTTCGGCTATCACCGGGTCGGGATGTCCAAGAATCTGTCGGAGCGTGCTCATGTCGGCTCCCTATTCCATCGCCACGATCGGGTTCGTCAGCGTGCCGATGCCGGTGATCGTGGCAATCATCTCATCGCCGACGTTCAGGAACTCGGGTGGCTTGCGGGCATATCCGATTCCGGATGGAGTGCCGCTCAGAATGATGTCGCCGGGTTCAAGCGCCATGCCCAACGAAAACTCTTCGATGATTCGAGGAAGGGTGAAGACCATGAGCGAAGCGGGATCCGACTGCTTTACATCGCCATTTACCGTGAGCTCAAGATGCACGGCATAGGGGTCGGGTAGCTGGTCGGCGGTCACGATCCAGGGCCCAAGCGGGCAATGGGTATCGAGGCTTTTACCCTTGAACCACTGCGCCCCATGACGTCGCTGAAGGTCGCGAACCGACACGTCAACGGCGATCGTGTAGCCAAAGACATGAGCCATCGCGTCGGCTTGGGAAATGTTGCGCCCTCCCTTACCGATGATCACCGCCAGCTCGATTTCCCAGTCAAGCTGTTCGCTAACTGGACCTGGATGTATGACCCCTCCCCCTGGCCCGACAACACTGGTGGGCGGTTTTGAGAAAAGGGTCGGATACTCGGGGATGTCGGAAGGGTCATAGTTGCCGCCGCGCTTGCCACGGCCTTCCTCGAAGTGTTCGAGGTAGTTCCATCCAACGCAAAACACGCAGCGAGCCGGCCGGGGTATCGGGGCGAGTAACTCGGCTCCGTCGACCGGGTCGGCTTGAGCGTTTGCCAAACGAGCCAGTAGCTCAGG
This sequence comes from Acidimicrobiia bacterium, assembly GCA_029881355.1. Classification (GTDB taxonomy): domain Bacteria; phylum Actinomycetota; class Acidimicrobiia; order Spongiisociales; family JAENVV01; genus JAENVV01. Next base: position 2,846 of record JAOUMT010000277.1, read on the forward strand.
CCCGGCCGCGATCAACTCGATCATCGAAGCCGGGGCCGGATCGATCAGGTCCCTGACCAACCGCACCGAGTCCGCCTCGCCAATTACGGCGGGAAGCTGCTCACCCCCGTAGGCAACCGTGGCCAGTCGCATTTAGGCGATGCCGAAACGTTCGAGATAGGGC
>JAOUMT010000088.1 GCA_029881355.1 Acidimicrobiia bacterium
ATATCCGCATCGGGCAGGACGATCATGTGGTTCTTCGCTCCGCCGAGCGCCTGGACCCGCTTGCCGGCCTTCGTACCGGTCTCGTAAATGTACCGGGCGATGGGTGTCGAACCGACGAAGCTGAGGGCGGCCACATCAGGATGCGTCAACAGCGCATCAACGGCCGGCTTCTGGCCATGCACGATGTTGAACACGCCATCGGGGAGCCCGGCTTCCTGGAACATCTCGGCCGCCATCATGCTGACCGAAGGATCCTTCTCAGAAGGCTTCAGTACGAAGGTGTTGCCGCAGGCGATGGCCACCGGGTACATCCACATGGGCACCATTGCCGGAAAGTTGAACGGAGTGACGCCTGCCACGACCCCCAGCGGTTGGCGGATGCTGTAGGTGTCGACCGAATTCGAAACCTGCTCTGAATACTCGCCTTTGAGAAGATGAGCAATGTTGCAAACAAACTCGACCACTTCCAGTCCGCGTTGGACCTCGCCGAGGGCGTCGTCGAACGTCTTGCCGTGCTCGGCACTGACCTGGCGGGCCAGGTCAGCCCGGCGTTCGGTCAGAATTCGTCGGAAGTCGAACATGATGTTCTGGCGACGAGTGAGCGGGGTATCGCGCCAGTCCAGGAACGCCTTCGAGGCAGCGGCAACTGCCTGATTCACATCTTCGGACCCGCCGAGCACCACCTCAGCAGATTGCTGACCGGTGGCAGGGTTGAAGACGGGAGCCGTGTCTCTGCCGACACCGTCCCAGTGCGATCCGGAGACCCAGTGGCTGACCTTGTTCATAACGACTCCTTGACGCGTACTTGCGTATGAGACTAGCTATCGATACCTGCGATTTGACCGCCGAGTAATGTCGCAGCGATGACCAATGATTTTTCAGCGAAAGTAGCCGTGGTTACCGGCGGCGCATCCGGGATGGGAGCAGCCACAGCAGTACTTCTCGCCTCGCGGGGCGCCAACGTCGTGATTGTGGATCAGAACGCCGCAGCCGCCGCCGAGCTGAGCATGACTCACGATTTGGCCGTACCGCAAATCGGAGACGTCAGCGATTCAGCATTCTGCGATCAGGTCGTTGCCGACACCATCGACCGATATGGACAGCTCGACGTGGCCATCAACGCAGCCGGGGTCATCGTGCGTGCCACGGCGGCGGCGACCAGCGACGAGGAATGGCATCGGATAATGCGCGTGAATGTCGATGGCACCTTCTTCATGTGCCGTGCGGCGGTGCGTTCGATGGCCTGGGGCGGAACGATAGTGAACTTCGGGTCGATCTGGGGAGATCTGGGAGCCGACGGAGTCGCCGCTTATTGCGCATCGAAGGGTGCGGTCCACAATCTGACCCGGGCATTGGCGATCGAGCACGCCAAGGATGGGATCAGGGTCAACGCAGTCTGTCCTGGCGAGGTGGATACCCCGATGCTGCGATCAGCCCGCGCCGAACCGGTCTCGTCCGACATGCTGGAAAACATCGCGGCGACCGTTCCGATGGGTCGGCTTGCCCAACCGGTAGAGGTCGCCGAGGTGGTCGCCTTCCTGGCGTCGAACCGTTCTAGCTACATGACCGGGGCAATGGTCAGCGTCGACGCAGGGTACGGAGCAAGGTAGATGCAGTATCGGCGGCTACCGAGAGCCAATCTCGACGTCTCCTCCCTCGCCCTCGGCACGGACAACTTCGCGAATCCGACGCCAGAAGGCGATGCCATCAGGCTGGTTCACGCGGCGCTCGATGCCGGAATCACCCTCTTCGATACTGCCAATACCTACGCGAAAGGCGAAGCCGAGCGGATACTCGGGAAAGCCCTGCGCGACAGGAGACCCGAGGCACTCATCGCCACGAAGGCTTACTACCCGACCGGTCCCGAGTCGGACGATCGGGGCAACTCACGGGCGGCGCTGCTCAAGGCGTGTAATGCGTCGCTGGATCGGTTGGGAACCGACTACATCGACTTTTTCCAACTCCACCGGCCAGATTTTGATGTGCCGATGGAAGAGACCATGGGAGCCCTTCACGAACTGGTCGAAGCTGGGAAAGCACGTTTTGTCGGAAGTTCCACATCGCCGGCCTGGCGCACCCTCGAAGGAGTAAAGGTAGCCGAAGCCCAGGGATGGGCGGGATTCGTCACCGAACAACCCCCGTACAACATTCTCGACCGGAGAATCGAGAACGAACTCGTGCCCATGGCCCTTCAGTTTGGCCTTGGCCTGTTCCCGTGGTCTCCACTGGCGATGGGCATGCTGGCTGGTCGATATTCCGACGATACCAGGCGCCCAACCCAGTCCCGCGCAGCCATCCGGGGGGGTATATACGCCGAACGGGTTTCGTCGGCGGCAGTTCGGGCTGGTAACACGTTCGCCAGGTTGGCCCGTGACCACGGTTACCACCCTGCCCAACTGGCTATCTGCTGGGTCAAAGACCAACCCGCCGTGGCGGCGCCGCTCATTGGACCGAAGACCCTCGAGCAACTGACCGGCTTGATCCCGGTCGGTGACATGACATTCCCGGAAGCCCTCATTCCTGAGGTTGATCGGATCTGTCGGCCCGGGAGCGCAGTCGCCGACTTTCACAACTCGGCAGACTGGATGCAACAGGAGATCGCCGACACCTAGTCACACCCGGGTACCGGTTCCAGGTCCGCCGGTGCAGGCCGATACCTGACCTCAAGACCAGAATCGGCTCTGAACAGCAGTTCGTCGGTCCCCATCAATTCGAAGGTGCCATCGGTAGCCATGCTGTCGGTGCCTTCAGGCATAGCCCCTCGTTCGATAGACGAAGGGGTCCATCTCCTATCGGCAAAGTCGACCTCATAGAACCCGCAATGCGTAAAAACCGTTCCGGCATGTCGTTCACCTACCGGCGTCGTGGTCTGGACGATCGGGGTGGTGCACGCGGCGATGAACAGGAGGGCAAGCGCACATCGATGAGTCATGGAGTTTTGACGTTCGGAATCCGATTCCGGGTTCAGATCCAGATGAGGGCGAACAGCGTGATGAGGGGCGGAACTGCCTGGATCAGCGCAGCCCTCGCCATCGAACGGCGGCTGACGAAGAGCACCAATCCTGCTCCGGCCATGAAGAGACAGCAATATCCGAGAAGAGTCGTTCTTCCTGGAACGTCGACGGCCAACAAAATCGCTCCGACGACCGCCCCGATGCCCAGGAAGAGGTTGTAGTAGCCCTGGTTGATCATGTTGAACGCAAGTCTGTCGGCTTGATCCTGGGATTGGACGCCAAAACGTTTCCAGACTCGGGCTTGGCGCCACCACACCGCTTCGAGTAGCCAGAACTGAATATGCAATAGCCCGGACAGGATTCCAAAAACGACGGCGAGGACGAGCATGGGTTCGAGCTTACCGTCCGGATCGCCGATGAGCCGACAGCTAACCGGTTGACTCGTTACGATACGACCCGTGGACACGCTTTCCGCAGTACTCGAACGTATCGCCACCGCCGTACCCGGCTCCCGGGGCGAGGCGATCGCCCAACTGGCCAAAGCCTATCTGCGGCACAGCGAGGACGACACGCTAAGCGTCGATGAAACCTACGCACGTGTCATCGAGCTCTTCGGGTTCATCGAAGACCGATCCGAAAAAGCCAAAATTCGGGCATTCAACTCAACGATGGCCGAACACGGATATACCTCGACCGGCACGGTGCTCGAGCTCAGCGTTGACGACGGTCCATTCCTGTTCGACACGGTTGCAGCCGAACTCCATCGCCACGATCTGAAAGTTTTGCGAGCCGAGCATCCAGTGATCGGAACCGTCCGCGAAGACAACGTCCTCACCAGCATTGTTCCGGGCCGACAGTCTGGCCATCGCGAGTCGGTCCAGCATTTCGAACTGAACAAACGCCTCGACGCCGCCGAAATCTCGGAACTCGAAACGGCCGTACGGCGAGTGATCAGCGACGCTCAGCAGGTCGCTGTCGACCACCAGAACATGCTCAACCGGGTAGACCGGATGATCAGCCTGGCCCACCAGGCAGACGGCTGTTATCCGGAAGACACCATCAGCGAAATCTCCGCGTTCCTCGATTGGCTACGCAAAGGCAACTTCATCTTTCTCGGCTACCGCGAATATGCGATCACCACGACCTCGGAAGGCAAGGCTGTAAACGCCGTGCCCGATTCGGGATTCGGCCTACTTCGGGATATGGCGAATTCCAAGGTCGGCGAACCGGTCCTACTGTCGAGCCTCCGCCCGGAACTGGCGGCCCGGTACCTCGACGGACCACTGTTGACGATCACGAAGACCAACCGCCGATCATCGGTTCAGCGCGACACCAAAATGGACTACATCGGCCTTCGTCTCGTCAACGAGAAGGGTGAGACGACCGGCGAAGCGCGCCTCATCGGGCTGTTCACGACAAAGTCTGCGTCAGAGTCAGCCTTGGAAACACCAATCCTTCGCCGCAAGCTCCAGGCGATCATCGAATCAGAAGATCTCATCGAGGGTTCCCGCGACCATAAGGCCGCCATCCAAATGTTCGATGGGTTCTCGAAGCACGATCTGTTCGCCAGCCCCACCGCCGACCTCAAGCGCGAGGTGGTTGGCCTTCTCCAAATGGCCAAATCGGGTGCCGTTCATCTCTACGTCAGGCGAGACCAGCTGGAGCGGTCCGTCTTTGTGCTCTTGTCGCTGCCGCATGAGAGCTTCAATGCCCGCCTCCGCCGCCAGCTGCAGTCGTACTTCCTTGAGAAGTTTCGCGGGACATCCGTCGACTACCACCTGAACCTCGCCGAAGCTACCGCAGCCCAGATCCACTTCACCATTTGGGTTGACGAAGACGGAATCCCGGAGGTGCCTTTCAGCGAACTCGAAGCCGACGTCCGCCGCATGGCGAGATCGTGGCGCGACCAGGTTTACGACGCGCTCGTCGAACGCGGAGCCGACGCAGAGCGCCTATGCGCCCTGTGGTGTGATCAACTTCCTGAGTACTACCGCTCGTCGACCCCCTTGGCGATCGCCGCCATGGATCTCGAAAATCTCGACGCTCTGGCGACATCTGGCAGCAAGTTTCGCGTTGGTGTTCACAACGAACCCGGCCACACGTTTGGCGAACGCCTCACTCGGATAACGCTTTATCGAGAAGGTGAGAAACAGACGCTTACGGAGCTTGTTCCGGCGCTTGAAAACCTCGGCCTCCAGGTGGTCGAGGAGGTACCGACCCGGGTACGCACCGGCCAGTACCTGCACGATTTCGGTGTATTGGGCCAAGACGGCGAACCACTCGATGCCGACGAGGTCGGGGGGCGAATCGCCGCCGCGTTGGAGGCAGTTTGGTCGGGAGCCAGCGACTCAGACACCCTGAGCGGACTCATCGTCAGTGCCGGCCTCGACCATCACCAGGTCGAAATCCTCCGGGCCTATCGGACCTACTGGCGGCGCATCCGCCCGGTATTCACCGAGGGTTACATCAACGAAGCCCTCCTGCGATATGGGGGAATCGCCGGAGACGTCGTTCGCCTTTTCGAAGACAAGTTCGACCCTGGACGCGAACCGAACGACCTGGATGCGGCAGCAGAAGCGGTTCTGACCAAGCTCGACGCGGTTCCGACTGCGGACGACGATCGAATTCTCCGTGCCCTCGTAACCCTCGTGCAGGCCACCATGCGCACCAACTATTACCAGCCTGATAGTCGGGTACTCAGCCTCAAGATGCGTTCGGCACTGGTGCCTGATATCCCCGCCCCTCGCCCCCTCTTCGAGATCTTCGTGCTCGGTCCACACGTCGAAGGCATTCACCTGCGAGGGGGCATGGTGGCCCGGGGCGGGTTACGGGCCTCAGACCGTCGGGAGGACTATCGGACCGAAGTACTCGGACTTATGAAAGCGCAGATGACCAAGAACGCGGTCATCGTGCCCGACGGCGCCAAAGGTGGATTTGTCCTTCGCAATCCGCCGACCGACCGTGACGAACACCGCGTCGCCGTGCAAACCCAATACGAAGAGTTTGTGGCCGGCCTTCTCGACGTCACCGACAATCTGATCGACGGCAAGGTCGTCCACCCGCCGGCGGTGCGCTATTACGACGGCGACGACACGTACCTCGTCGTGGCTGCGGACAAGGGAACTGCCACGTTCAGCGACCTGGCGAACAGTATCGCCGCCCGCTACAACTTCTGGCTCGGCGACGCATTCGCATCAGGTGGTTCGGCCGGATACGACCATAAGGCCTTGGCGATTACGGCCAAGGGTGCCTGGGAGTCTCTCAAGCGCCACTTCGGCGAACTGGGCCTCGACCCCGCCGAGGACGAATTCCGGGTAGTCGGCATCGGTGACATGTCGGGAGACGTGTTCGGCAATGGCATGCTTTTGTCCGACAAGATCAAACTGGTGGCTGCGTTCGACCATCGTCATATCATGATCGATCCGGATCCGGACCCGACTAGGTCATTTGCCGAACGCCAGCGCCTGTTCAACGTGCCGCGTTCCTCCTGGGACGATTACAACCGAGACCTCATCTCGGCCGGCGGTGCCATCTGGCCGCGATCTGCCAAGACGATCACCCTCAGCGAAGCCGCCCGTGAGGCCATCGGAACCGATGTCGAATCGTTCACACCGACAGAGCTGATTTCGGCGATTCTCAAAGCGCCAGTCGATGTCCTCTGGAATGGCGGAATCGGCACCTACGTCAAGGCTTCGTCCGAGTCGCATGAAGAGGTTGGGGACCGATCCAACGACGGTTTGCGGGTGAACGGTGCCGACCTCCGGACCCGGGTGGTCACCGAAGGAGGCAACCTCGGACTCACGCAGCAGGCTCGCATTGAGTTCGCCCACACTGGCGGAAACATCAATACGGACTTCATCGACAATTCGGGAGGAGTTGACTGCTCGGACCGCGAAGTCAATCTGAAGATTCTCCTACGGACGGCGATGGATGCCGGTCGGCTCACCCTCGAAGAGCGCGACGAACTGATCGCCGCGGTCGCTCCCGATGTGGTCAAGGGAGTCCTCTACGACAACTATCTCCAGGCGCAGATACTTTCCCAAGAGGTGCGTAGCTCAGCCCCTCGCCTCGACGCACATGAGGATCTCATGGCCGAACTCGAGGCCGAAGGGATCCTCGATCGAGCCATCGAGGGACTCCCAACCACCGAACAAATGACCGAGAAACGAGCCGCAGGCGAAGGCCTTACCCGGCCCGAACTGGCCGTCCTCCTTGCCTACTCCAAACGCAGCCTGCGTGAAGCAATCGAGAGTTCCGTGTTACTCGACGACCCATATTTCGATGGCGATCTGCGCGAATACTTTCCGCCGGCAGTGACCGAGCGATTCGGAGATCTGATTGCCCACCATCCGCTTCGTAAGCGCCTTATCGCCACGATCCTTTCCAATGAGGTCATCAACTCAGAGGGTCCGACCTTCGTATCTCGACTGTGCCAACGAGTGGGAGCGGAGAAAGCCGAGGTCATCAAGGCCTATCGCATCGCCCGGGAAGCAAGTGGAGTAACCAAGCGGTGGGACGCGATCGAGGAGCTATTCGACGTCCTCGAGACGGGGATCTGGCACAAGCTCATGTCCGGAGCAGACGCGCTCGTCGCGGCCCTCACTCGCCGCTACCTGGCCGAAGTGAAGGAAACTACCCCAATCGGTGAAGTGATCTCAACGTCGGTCGACGGCTATGTGGCCATCGAAGCGATCATGGATGTCGGCGGGTCTGATCGCTGGCGAACGATCCGGGCCAGCACCATCGATCATCTCGTCATCTCGAACGTACCGGTCGACGTTGCCAAGTGGTACGCGTACGGGCCGATCTTTGTACACGCCCCCGGGGCGATTCGACTCGCCCAACGATACGACCGTGATCCCCTTGAGTGCCTCCAGATCATGCTGGCGGTCGGCGAAGCCGTACGGCTGGATCGACTCGACGAGGTCCAGCAGAACTTCACTCCGAGGGTGCCATGGGAACGGTGGGCGATCCAGAGCATCATGGACGATCTGATTGGATTACGGCGGCGACTGGGGGCTGCGGTTCTCAGGAAGGCAGAAGGCCTAACCGGCGAGGAAGCCGTCGCCGCCTACGTGAAGCGGCACGCCCAGCAAATCGCCAGGATTGATCGAGTCATGGCGAGTTTCGAGACCGCCTCCCATGACGACCTCACCCCAATGATCGTTGCCATCCGCCAGGTGCGCACGCTGCTCGCTTAAGCATCGTCACAGCCTGGCGATGCGTTCCAACGCCGCGCGTAACGTGGCTTCATCCTTACAGAACGCAAATCTCACGAGATGGTCGCCCTCGGTCGAGCGGTGATAGAACGCCGAAGGCGGAATGGCCGCCACACCGATGTTTGTGATGAGATTCCGCACGAACTCCACATCGTTGGCGAACCCGAACGATCGATGGTCGGCCAAAACGTAATATGCACCTTCCGGAGCGGTCGCTTGAAATCCGACCGCCTGCAGACCGGCGACGAGCGTATCGCGCTTGGCTTGGTACATCGAACGCAGCTCGGAGAAATACGACTCGGGAGCTTTCAACGCGGCCGCCGCGCCATGCTGCATGGGATTGGGAGTCGTGAAGGTCAGGTACTGGTGTGCGGCCCGCAACGCCCGCGTGAGCGGTTCTGGACCGATCGCCCAACCCGTCTTCCAGCCGGTTACGGAGAACGATTTGCCGATGGATGACAACGTCAGAGTCCTGTCCCACATCCCGGGAAGTGTCGCCATACGGATGTGCTCGGTGCCATAGGTGATGTACTCGTAGACCTCATCCGTAACTGCGACAACGTCGTGCTCCTGGCAGAGCTCAGCGATCAGGGTCATCTCGGCGCGATCGAACACCCGCCCGGTCGGATTGTGGGGACTATTGACGACAATCATGCGAGTCCGAGGACCAAACGCAGCTCGGAGCTCCGTCTCATCGAAGCGGAAATCAGGTGCGTGAAGCGTGACGTAGCGCGGGATGGCTCCGGCCAAGGCACACCCAACCGGGTAGGCGTCGTAGGCCGGCTCGAACAGGACCACTTCATCGCCGGGGTTCAGGTACCCGAGGAAGGTGGCGGCGAGCGCTTCGGTACAGCCTGAGGTGACCGTAATCTCAGCGCTCGGATCAACCTCGATACCGCTCGTCACCAGAAAACGGTCGGCGATGGCTCGCTGAAGGATGCCAATGCCCATCGAGGGCGGGTACTGATTTGATTCGTGCAGCAAAGCTTCCCTGGCGGCCTCCTTTACGAAGTCAGGCCCTTCCCACGATGGATAACCCTGCCCGAGATCGATGGCCTGATGCTCGTGGGCCAGGGCGGTAATCGTCGTGAAAATGGTGGCCCCAAAAGGAGCCAGGCGATCAGCAACCATACCGGAACGACTGTAGCGTCCATGCGCTCGAGCGACTCCGACCCAATTGTCGCCTGGTTGACATTTTCTCCTCAATGTCGCCACGGATCAGGTTGGAGCAGATACACGTCGAAGGAGACAACGATGACTGACACAATTCGGACCCTGTTTGATTCGCTGCTCGACTACCCGGACCTACCGCTGTTGCTGGTCCGGCTGGTCGTAGGTCTGGTCTTCGTCGTGGCGGTTCGCAACAAGCTCAACGACGTCCCTGCCTTCGCCGAACACAACGGACTCAGCGTCCCGGTGGCATGGGGACTCGTGTTTGCCGAAGCCGCCGGCGGGATTGGATTTATTCTCGGCATCCTTCCCCAATTGGCCGCGATGGTCATCATGGCATCGATGATCGGTTCGATGTCGTTCCATATCTTCAAATGGAAGAGCAAATACTGGGCTGCTTCGGGAGGTTGGGAGTACGACCTGATGATCTTCACGATGGCATCGGTGATCCTGGTGAACGGCGGCGGCACCATCGTGGTGTGGCCGTCGATCTGACCTCCCGCCGCGTGGCAATCCGATAACCGCGGGAGAAAACCAGCCTCGGCTGCGCAAGGCGGGTCCCGATCCGCGAGACTTGTTCGGGCGCAGGACTCAACAGTGAGAGAATCATGGCAGGGAAAGTAGTTATCGTCGGCGGAGGCATTATCGGTGCGCTCACCGCGTATCACCTCACCAACCTGCACGGTTGGACCGAGGTCGTCGTGATCGATCAAGGCGATCTGCCGTACAACGCCGGATCCACCTCCCATGCTCCAGGCGGCGTTGTGGCAGTTAGCCACAACCAGACTCTCACCCGCATGGCCGTCTATTCCTCCGACCTGTACGGGAGCCTCGACCAATATGACGACAAACACCGTCACTACACAAAGGTCGGCGGCTTGGAACTCGCCCGAACCGACGAGCGGATGGAAGACCTGGTTCGCCTGCACGGGGAATGCACCGGGTGGGGCGTCGAGACCCATCTGCTGAGTCCTGAAGAGGCCGTTGAGCGAATGCACATCCTCGACCCGGCCGCCTTCGTTGGTGCACTGTTCGCTCCGAAGTCAGCCCAGATAAAGGGCTACCACGTGGTCGGCGACCTCATGAAGCGCAGCCGGGCTCGCGGCGCCAGCTTCCACGCCCACACGAAACTTGAATCCATCCTGCAATCGAACGGACGGGTACGGGGCGTCACTACCAACAATCATGCCTTGCCCCGCATCGACTGTGATCATGTGGTGATCGCCGCCAACATCTGGACGCCGGCCATTCGGGACGCGTTCGGATTTCAGGTGCCGCTCATGGCCTACCAACATCCGTACGCGATCACTTCGCCGCTCCCAGAATTGGCCGAATACAGCCCAGGCAACCTCGACGCCGAGATGAGTTTTCCGCTCCTGCGAGACATCGACAGTGCCATGTATTACCGCAAGCATTGGGACGCCTTGGGGATCGGTTCCTATCACCACGCTCCTCAGATGGTCCGCCCGAGTGACGTCGGCCCGTCGGCGATGCGGCCCTTTACCCCAGACGACTTTGCCGAGCCATGGAAGCTCGCCCAAGAACTCATCCCGATGCTGCGGAACAAGGAACCAAAGTTCGATACCGCTTTCAACGGCATGTTCGCTTTTTCGGCCGATGGCATGCCGATTATTGGAGAGTCACGGGAAGTCAAGGGACTCTGGTCAGCGAACGCCGGGTGGATAACTCACGCCGGTGGGATCGCCAAGTCGCTGGCTGAATGGATGACCACGGGCGAAACAGAATGGGATATGCGAGCCTGCAACCTGTACCGGTTCCAAAGCCACGCGACGACTCCAAAGTTTATTGAGCGGGTCACCAAGAAGAACTACCGCGAAATCTACGACATCGTTCATCCCCGGCAGCCGAACAGCGACCCCCGGGAGGTGCGCCTCACCCCGATGCACACTCGCCACATCGAGGCCGGAGCGTCCTTCACGACATTTGCCGGCTATGAACTACCCAACTGGTTCGAATCAAACGCCCGCCTCGTGGAGAAGTACCAGGACCAGATACCCGAGCGG
>JAOUMT010000089.1 GCA_029881355.1 Acidimicrobiia bacterium
TTGAACATCCCCAACCGGTGGTTGTTCGAACGTGACGGCCTTACTCTGGTCGGCGCGATCATTCTCTTTGTCGTTTTCGGAGCAGCCCGACTCGGATCAGAACGAGTTGGCGGACCCCGACAGGCATTGCTCAAAGTCCCTGGAACCACCGAGAAGAACATCCGGTGGGTAATCACGGTTCTGGCGCTCGTCGGTATGGCCGCACTTCCCTGGATCGTCAACGACTTCGTCTCTGACGTACTCGGCTTCGTGGGTCTATACATCCTGCTGGGACTCGGCCTCAACATCGTTGTCGGATTCGCCGGCCTCCTCGACCTCGGCTACGTGGCGTTCTACGCAGTCGGCGCCTACTCGGTGGCGTTGCTGACCGCCCGCAGCTCGATTCTCGTCGACGGTGCTGTCACGTCCCCTGCCGTCGCCGGCTATACGAACTTCTGGATCGCCATTCCGATCACAATCGTGATTGCAGTGATTATCGGTGTGGCGATTGGCGCTCCGGTGCTCCGCCTTCGGGGCGACTACCTGGCCATTGTCACGCTCGGGTTCGGCGAGATCATCCGCACCCTGGTGTTGTCCGACTGGCTCAAGAGCACCTTCGGTGGACCTCAGGGTCTAACCGAGGTGGCCTCCGTTCCATTCTTCGGTCTCAACACCCGGGACCCCCAGATCCTCTATTACCTGATCTACGCGTTTGCCGGATTGGCCCTCTTCATCTCGTATCGACTCAAGACCTCGCGGGTCGGTCGGGCCTGGGCCGCCATGCGCGAAGACGAGGATATCGCCGAAGGCATGGGCGTGAGTGTTATCAAATACAAGCTGCTCGCCTTCGCTACCGGTGCTGCGGTCGGGTCACTGGGTGGAGCGTTCTTTGCCGCCAAACTCTCGGTTGCGAACCCGGGATCTTTTACCCTGCTCGTTTCCATCAACGTGTTGGCCGTCGTCGTACTCGGAGGCATCGGCTCAATTCCCGGCGTCGTCGTCGGTTCACTGGTCCTGGTCGGCTTACCCGAATTGCTCCGCGAATTCGGTGAGTTCCGGCTCCACATCTACGGTGCCATCCTCATTGCCATCATGATTCTCAAGCCGGAAGGACTCATCCCGGACAAACGGCGGGCGTTGGAACTTCACGCAGGTGATGACCATCAGCCCGAAAAGGGATTACTCAGCGCCGCAGCGACGGAGGGCCTGCAATGAGCCATCTACTCGAGGTGACCGGCCTCTCGATCCGCTTCGGCGGCGTCCAGGCCGTCAGCAAAGTCGATTTCCACGCCGACCCCGGAGAAATCGTGGGCGTCATCGGTCCCAACGGTGCCGGAAAAACCACGCTGTTCAACATCATCACCGGCTTCTACAGCCCCGATGAAGGCACCATGGTTTTTGACGGTCACAACATTTCGGGTCTCAAACCAAACGCACTCACCCGACTCGGCATGGCGAGAACCTTCCAGTCGGTCCGGCTATTCAACGCCATGACGGTGTTGGAAAACGCCATGGTCGGCCAACACACCCGAACCAAGGCTGGCGTGTGGGGAGCTCTGACCCGATCGAAGCGAACTCGAGCCGAAGAAGACCACATCCGCGAACGCGCCAGGGAAGCTCTGGCCTTCTTCGGGGATCGCCTCTCTGGACGGGAAGACGCTCTTGCTTCAGACCTGGCCTACGCCGATCGACGCCGACTCGAAATCGCCCGAGCCATGGCCACCGACGCCAAACTCCTGTTACTCGACGAACCGGCGGCCGGGATGAACCCCGCCGAGAAGGAAGGCCTCATCAGTCAGATCGGTCGTCTCCGATCCGACCTGGGGTACTCGGTGATTCTTATCGAGCATGACATGCCCGTAATCAAGAGCGTGTCCGACCGGGTGGTAGCGCTCGACCATGGCGAAAAGATCACGGAAGGATCGTACGAGGAAGTGTCCACCAACAAACAAGTTATCGAGGCCTACCTTGGCAAGGCTGCCGAGGAGTCCCACCTATGAGCCTGCTCGCGATCAAAGACGTAGATGCCGGCTATGGACCCAGCGAGGTTCTTCAAAAGGTCAACCTCGAGGTCAACGAAGGCGAGATTGTCTGCCTGCTCGGCTCGAACGCCGCAGGCAAGAGCACCACCCTGAGGACGATCTTGGGAATGGTCAGGGCGCGAGCCGGGACCGTGAAACTGCGCGGCGAAGAAATACAGGGATTGTCCACCCAGCAGATCGTCTCCAAGGGCATCACGATGGTCCCCGAGAACCGCCGCTTGTTCGCCAAGATGACCGTCCGCGAAAACCTCGAGATCGGCGCCAACATGCGCCGGGACAAGGCGGAGATTCTCGAAGATATCGACCGGATGTTTGCCCTGTTCCCCCGTTTGAAAGAACGGGTGGCACAGAAAGCCGGATCCATGTCCGGCGGCGAGCAGCAGATGCTGGCGATCGGGCGGGCCTTGATGGCCAAGCCAACCGTTCTCCTCATGGATGAGCCTTCAATGGGGCTCGCTCCCATCCTTGTGCAGCAGGTATTCGAAACGATCCAACAGATCAACGAAGAAGGCGTCACGGTGCTCGTTGTCGAGCAAAACGCCAACGTTGCACTGGCGATCGCCGACCGTGGCTACGTCATCCAAACCGGTCGCATCGTCATGGCCGACACGGCCGAAGCGATGCTCGCCAACCCGAAGCTACGCGACGCCTACCTGGGCGAACTCGAAGGGTAACGGGTCGCCCCGGCGCACCTTGGGCGCCCGCCACGCGATACCAGGCCCGCCGACTCCACCAACTGGGTCGCCGTCCCCCGGGGAGAAAAGAGCGAAAACCCTGCTTCCCTTCTCCACTGCGCGCGAGCGTCAGCGATAATCGGCGCGATGGACGTCACCATGCTCATCGTCGCGTTTGCCTTTGGTTTCGCTGCGAGCCTGCTCCGACTTCCACCCCTCGTGGGCTACTTGATTGCCGGCTTCACGCTTCACGCGCTTGGCTTCGAGGCCACATCGGCGGTGGAGACGATCGCCGACCTCGGTGTGATCCTCTTACTCTTTGGCATCGGGCTCAAACTCAAGTTCAAAACGCTCGCTCGGCCTGAAGTCTGGGGCGCCGCCACCAGCTTTGCGGCAATCGCCACCGCCGTCGCTGCGCTCGGCCTATGGATCTCGGGGCTGCTCGGGCTGAGCCTGACCAAAGGTTTGGATTTGCCTGCCACACTGATCATTGCGCTAGCCCTCTCATTCTCCAGCACCGTATTCGCAGTGAAAGCTCTCGAGCGGACCAATGAAACGGACTCGCTAGCCGGACGCATCGCCGTCGGTGTCCTGATCATTCAGGACCTTCTGGCAGTTACGTTCCTGGTCATCTCGGGAGCGCAACGGCCATCCTGGTGGGCACTGGCATTGCTTCCTCTCCTGCTGGCATTTCGGCCGGTGGCTTTCTGGCTGATCGACCGCAGCGGTCACGGCGAATTACTGACACTCCTCGGGTTTACTCTCGCGGCTGGCGTAGGAGCTGAGACGTTCTACCTGGCTGGCCTGAAACCAGACCTCGGTGCGCTCGTGATCGGCATCGCCTTGGCAAGCCACCCCCGAGCCGGGGAGATGTCCGATCGGCTACTCGGCTTCAAAGATCTCTTTTTGATCGGGTTCTTTCTCTCCATCGGCCTGTCGGGTACCCCACCCATAGCCGGCTGGATCGTGGGCATCGCGGCTGCCGTCCTGATTCCTACCAGGAGCTTCACACTGCTTGGATCTTCACTCGATTGCGACTGCGCTCCCGCACCGCCTTACATACGTCCCTCACGCTTTCGACCTACAGTGAATTCGGTCTCATTGTTGTCGCGGCGGCCGTAGCCGCCGGCCAGGTCGAGCAGCATTGGCTTGCTACCGTCGGTATCGCCGTGGCCGGATCGTTCGTTCTCGCATCCGTGAACAACTCCGCCCGGTACCGCGTCTACGACCGGCTCGGGACCTTCTTATCAAGACTCGAGCGTCAGCCAACAATCCAGGACGATGCCATCATCGAGTTCGGAGAGGCCCGGGTGCTGGTTTTCGGCATGGGCCGCATCGGTTTGGGCGCGTATGACGAACTCGTCAAGAACCGACTCGGTCCCGTAGTCGGGATCGATCGAGATCCCGAGGTTGGTCTCAAACATCAACTGGCCGGCCGTACGGTCATTCGTGGAGATGCACTCGACCGTGACTTCTGGGAGCGGGTGCAATTTCACCCTGACGTCGAGTTGGTGATTGCGGCCACGAGTAACCATGCCGCCAATCTTGAGTGCGTAAGGCGCATCCGGGAGTTCCTACCGAACGCCCAAATCGCGGCTGCAGCTACGTATCCCGACCAGGTGGCGGAGCTACACGACTCGGGAGTCGACATCGCCCGCAATTTGTACGAGGAAGCAGGACAAGCTCTAGCCGACGATGCCGCGGCTGTTCTGTGGGCAGGCGAACCCGAAGGCTGAGGCGCCCACCCGGTTACGCTGCGTAACGGATCTACGCAACGCCAGACACGAGGTTTGAAGGAGACCATGATGGATTCGACGCAGACGATGCGGGCCGTTGTGCTCACCGGACATGGGGGCCTCGACCGACTCGAATACCGCAACGACGTCCCGATCCCGGACCTCGGTCCCGACGAAGTTCTCATTGGTGTGCGGGCCTGTGGCATGAACAATACTGACATCAACACGCGAACCGGCTGGTACTCGAAATCAATAGTCGCTCCGACCAGCGAGTCGGCAACCACGACCGATTCTGACGGTTCGTGGGGAGGCGGATTGGCATTCCCTCGCATTCAAGGCGCTGATCCGGTCGGTCGAATCGTTGCAGTGGGCCGAAACGTCCCGCAGACCAGAGTCGGCGAACGTGTACTGGTCGACGCTTGGCTGCGGAGCCCCGATGGCGACCTCGAGCTCGCCGGCTACCTCGGGTCCGAGCGTGACGGCGGATACGCGCAATTCGTTGCCGTCCCGAGCGCCAATGCGCACATCATCGAGAGCGGTCTGACCGATGTCGAGCTGGCGAGCTTTCCGTGTTCATTCGCGACAGCCGAACACATGCTGGAGCGAGCCGGCGTTCACGAGGGGCAGTGGGTGCTCGTCTCGGGCGCCTCCGGGGGCGTGGGAGGGGCGCTCATCCAGCTGGCCAAGCGTCGCAAGGCGAACGTGATCGCCATCGCTGGAGTATCGAAACTCGATGCGGTGCGTGCCCTCGGGGCCGATGCGACCATCGCCAGGCAAGACCATGATCCTGCCGCTGCCGTGCTCGATTTGGTCGGCAAGGTCGACGTATTTGCCGATGTTGTCGGAGGACCCCATTTCGCCTCCCTCCTTGAGGTCATCAAACGAGGGGGCCACTACACAACTGCCGGCGCCATCGGCGGCCCGATCGTTGAACTCGATCTGCGAACGCTCTACCTGCACGACCTGACGATGCATGGTGCCACTGTGCTTCCACCACAGGTATTTACCAACCTGGTTTCCTACATTGAGCGACAGGAAATCCTCCCGGTGGTTGCCCAGACGTTCCCACTCGCCGAAATGCACGCGGCCCAGAAGGCATTCATGGCCAAGCAGCACGTCGGCGCCATCGTCATCGACGTCAGCGCCTGAGCGGCATTCAGCGGGACCAATTCCACCCGGGTCAATATCGGTCGGAAAACCCCTGCACTCTCGCCAAATCGGCGTGCTGGGCAATCGTTTTACGCAAACGTGCGACCGGCGAGTATCAAGTAGATAAGAGCCGATAGGTGTGTTCGGCGTCGCGAAGATCGATGAGTTCGGGCCGCAGGGCGTCATCGCGGGCTAAGAATTGGGCACGACCGAAGCGCCAGGCCCTATCTGTCTTGGTCAGGAGCAATTGATACACCGAAATCGCCGCTGACTCGAACGCCGCCGCCGATCCAGCCATATAGAGGCGCCAAATCCGATACTTCAACTCGCCCACAAGGTCAACCGCCGCGGTCTCGTGGCGCTCGAGGTTGGCAACCCAATGACGCAACGTGATGCCGTAGTGCCTGCGCAACGACTCGGCATCTCGCATTTCGAACCCGGCGTCCTCGGCAGCACCGATAACCACGTCTACCGGCAACAACTCACCGTCAGGGAAGACGTACGTTCGAACAAAACTCGGCCTGAGCCGAGCTGGATAACGATCCCGGGTGGCAATACCATGGTTGAGAAGAACACCCCCGGGCGCTACCCGCTCGGCCAGCGCCTGAAAATAGGTGTCAAGTTTGGCTTTTCCGACATGCTCGAACATACCGACGGAGGCCACCGCCTCGTAGGTTCCGCTGAGTTCCCGATAGTCGATTTCGAGAATCTCGACTCTCGCCCCGAGCCCTCGACGCCGTGCGAGATCTCGAGCATACGCCGCTTGTTCGGAACTGAGCGTGATGCCCGTCGCCTGCACGCCGTATCTCTCGGCGGCGTGGACCACGAGCGCGCCCCAACCGCAACCAACGTCGAGGAATCGATCACCTTTACGCAAACCCAACTTGCGACAGACGAGGTCGAGCTTGCGGCGCTGCGCATTGCCGAGTGGCTCATCCTCATCGAGGAAGTAGGCACAGGAATACACCATGGATTCGTCAAGAAAGAGCGAATAGAAGTCGTTTCCGACGTCGTAGTGATGTTGGATCGCTGACCGATCCCGAGCGATGGAGTGCGAAACTCCCCTCGTCTTGGGACGCTCCGAGTTCCGACGACGAGCATCTCTGGGGAGCTTTCTCAACATCCGAAACAGATTTCGCCGATCTGCGGAGGAAAAGGAATCGAGGCTTGCCGCGAACCCCGACAACCAGACCAGATCACCTTCAAAATCGACGTCCCCGTAGATATATGCCTCGCCAGCGGTCAGATCCGATGGCGGCAGGGCCAGAGCGCGTAGGGCGCCCGGGTGATTGAGCACAACCGTCGCGGGCGCCGACGGACCAACCAGCGAGCCGTCCCAGAGCCGTAGCTGCGGCGCATGTCCATCGCCCGTGAGGTGGTTCCAGATCGTCGTTGTGACGGTTCGGGAGTCCATCCGCCAACTATGCCAGATTGGGGAATCGTTCGGGGGTGGTTTGTCGCCGGTCTTACGATTCGTTTCAGAACAGGCGGTGTCTCACTCGCATGATTCCACCAACCAGCAGCAGACCCGACAGAATCGCCAGTGCCGGGATATCGATCGCTGGGCTCCCTCCCAGGTCCGTTCCGACGGCGTGGGAGACGACATGAGCCGATGAGCCAATGCCAACTCCGAGGAGCCCTGACGCCAACGAGTCCGAGTAGCGCAGGGCGAGCAATAACACCGCGCCGAGTCCGAGTTGGAAGGCTCCGACATCCTGCAGAAAGTGCTGGTTGTACGGTTCGAACCGGGCTACTTGCTCAAAAAAGGAGCGTGGTCCAACCATGGCCCACAGACCGAAGACGGCCATCACGATCCCACCGAACGCAGCGATCCGGGCAGGCATCTTGCTAACGGTCGGCCTCCTCCCTCGACGCGCATAGCGTATCGGTTCGAACCTCCTGACTCAAAGACTTTCTCCCCCTTCTTGAACGAGTGTGCATCCAGGCTCGATATTGCGAACCGTAAGCACACTCGTCTAAGCGAGCGGACGAGCGGGCGGAACGAGTGTGCATCCAGGCTCGATATTCCAAACCGTAAGCACACTCGTTCATTGAGGTCCCTGACGTGGCGGGATGGAGTAGGGTGCACGGTGCTAGTGAACAACGCGGGAGAGACCACTCTTGAGGTGGTCGCCGAAGGAGCAACCGCCCCGGAACCTCTCAGGCCCACGGACCGCGTTGGGAAGCACGACTGGAGAGCAGGACCGATCTGATCGGGTCCTCGCCGAAGGAGTAAGCGGGGCGAGGCAACTCGCCGGCGTGAATCTCTCAGGCACCGATGACAGGCGGGGCGAGTGTTGTACGTTCGCACACGCAAAGGTCGTCATGGCAGAAATCGAGAACTCCGCACCCCTCCAGATCCCCCTCCACACCCTGCATAGCGAGGCAGGTGCACGATTCGGGACGTTCGCCGGCTACGACATGCCCATGCGTTACGAAGCTGGCGCCGTCGCCGAACACGAGTGGTGTCGCAACGCCGCGGCGCTTTTTGATGTCTCGCATATGGGTGTCATCGAGATCCGAGGCGATAACCGGGCGCTTGCTCTCGAATCGGTCGTACCTGCTGCCGTTACCGAACTCGCCGTTGATCGGGGTCGATACACCTTCTTCACCAGTGAATCAGGCGGCGTACTCGACGACCTGATCGTCACGAATCGAGGCGACTACCTCCAGATCGTCGTCAACGCCGGGACCAAACACGACGATCTCGCCCATCTTCGGTCGAGCATCGGTGACCAGGTCGAGGTTTCTGACCTCCTCGACACCGCCATTCTGGCCTTACAGGGCCCACAGGCGGTGGCCGCGCTCCTCCCCCACGCTCCCGAGCTGGGGAACTTGACGTTCGGCTACGGCTCTGAAATCCGAATTGGTGGAGCCACCGCCTGGGCTTCCCGCTCGGGGTACACCGGCGAGGACGGTTTCGAGCTGATCATCGACGCTTCCGATGCCGACGAACTCGCCACGATCCTGCTCTCCGACGAACGCGTCAAGCTGGCCGGCCTTGCTGCCCGCGACTCACTTCGTCTCGAAGCGGGGCTCTGCCTGTACGGTCACGAACTCACCCCTGACATCAGCCCTATCGAAGCTGGCTTGCTCTGGGCCATTCAGAAGCGCCGACGCATCGAGGGTGGATTTCCAGGAGCGGAGACCATCCAGCAACAGATCATCGAAGGACCGCCTAGGACACGAGTCGGTCTGTCGTCAGACAAGAGACCGGTTCGCGAGGAATCGGTACTCCTTGACGATGCTGGCACGGAAATAGGTTTTGTCAGTTCGGGAGGGTTCGGCCCGACCTTCGATGGCCCGATCGCCATGGGCTACGTGCCCCCAGACCACCAGCGGTCCGGCCAGACGATCACTGCCGTCCAACGCGGCAAAGAAAACCCGATGACCGTTACCGAGCTGCCATTCACTCCCCACCACTACTACCGAGGTTGAAATCATGGAATTCGTAGACCGACACATCGGACCCCGCCACTCGGATGTCGAAGAAATGCTCGAACAGATCGGCGTTCGCTCACTCGCCGACCTCATCGATCAGACCGTTCCCGCTTCCATTCGCGACGAAGCCATGGATGTACCTGAAGCGCTCTCGGAGGAGCGAGTCCTCAAGAAGTTGCGAGGCATCGCCGCCCAGAACGAGGTGATGTCTTCGCTCATCGGGCAGGGCTATTACTCGACGGTCACTCCCGCAGTGATTCGCCGCCGTCTCATCGAGAGCCCTGCTTGGTATACCGCCTATACGCCGTACCAACCGGAGATCTCCCAAGGCCGCCTCGAAGCGTTGCTGAACTTCCAGACCATGGTGTCGGACCTGACCGGCATGGACCTGGCCAATGCCTCGCTCCTCGACGAAGCGACCGCGGCGGCCGAAGCAATGACCTTGATCCATCGCTCTACGAAAGGTCAAAAAGGCGATCGGTTCCTCGTCGACCGTGCGTGTTTCCCGCAGACCATTGCGGTCCTTGAGACCCGGGCGACTCCGCTCGGGCTAGAAGTGGTCGTCGCAGATCCATCCGACGTCGACGACAGCTTTTTCGGGATGATGGTCCAATATCCGGGCGAACGCGGTGACCTGCCGGACCTCAGGAACATCATCGATTCGGCTCATGCGGCAGACGTGATCGTGGGCGTAGCAGCCGACATTCTGGCACTCACGCTCATCGAAGCTCCTGGTACGTACGGAGCCGATGTTGTGATCGGCTCTACTCAAAGATTCGGAGTCCCGCTCGGGTTCGGCGGCCCCCACGCCGGATATATGGCGGTCAGCGACGCGCTCAAGCGCTCGATGCCGGGGCGCCTGGCCGGGGTATCGATCGACACGGAGGGTAGGCCGGCACTGCGCCTCGCTCTCCAAACGCGTGAGCAGCATATCCGGAGGGAGCGCGCCACCTCCAACATCTGTACGGCCCAGGCCCTCCTGGCCATCGTGGCGTCGATGTACGCGGTTTATCACGGCCCGGGGGGCCTAACCGGCATCGCCAGCGCGGTTCATTCCAAAGCCGCCCGCATCGCCACGAGCCTGCGCGACTCGTCGCACGTCGTCAAGAATCAAACGTTCTTCGACACGCTCGAAGTCGCTGTCGATGGAGGCGCCGCGGCGTTCATGGACAAGGCCGTGGCCAACCGCATCAACGTGCGATACTTGGATTCACAGTCCATCGGACTGAGTTTCGACGAAGTCACGTCCGAGAAAACCCTTGAGACCCTGGCCGAACTCTTCGGCGTAGATCTTGCCGCAGCAGGCAAGTCGGGGATCCCGGACTCGATGGCACGGACCACTAGCTTCTTGACACACCCGGTCTTCAACGTCCACCACTCGGAAACACAGCTGCTGCGCTATATGCATATGCTCGCCAGCAAGGACCTTGCCCTCGATCGCGCCATGATCCCGTTGGGTTCATGCACGATGAAGCTCAACGCCACCGCCGCCCTCGAGCCCATCAGTTGGCCTGAGTTCGCCTACATGCACCCGTTTGCGCCAACCGACCAGACGACCGGCTACCAGGAGATCATCCACGATCTCGAAAGATGGCTCTCGTCGATAACCGGATACGCCGCCTTCAGCCTCCAGCCCAACGCCGGCTCACAAGGCGAGTTCGCCGGTCTCCTGGCGATTCAGGCATACCACCGGAGCCGCGGCGACGATCAGCGCAACGTCTGCCTCATCCCGGCATCGGCTCACGGCACCAACCCAGCTTCTGCGGTGATGGCCGGCATGGAGGTTGTCGTCGTGAACACAACTGAGATGGGTGAGGTCGATATGGATGACCTTCGCTTGAAAGCCAAGCAGTACGAGGATTCCCTGGCCGCCATCATGATTACATATCCGTCAACAAACGGCGTGTTCGAAGAAACGGTCGGCGAGGTATGCAGGATCGTTCATGACCATGGCGGCCAGGTCTACATCGACGGCGCCAACCTCAACGCACTCGTCGGACTTGCCAAACCGGGCAAGTTTGGTGGTGACGTATCTCACTTGAATCTCCACAAGACGTTCTCGATTCCCCACGGCGGGGGTGGACCGGGCATCGGCCCGATCGGCGTCGGTGCCCATCTGGCTCCATTCCTGCCCGGCCATCCCGAACTGGATCTCGGCACCAAAGAGGGGCCAGTATCGGCAGCACCGTATGGATCGGCGGGTGTCTTGCCGGTTCCCTGGGTC
>JAOUMT010000090.1 GCA_029881355.1 Acidimicrobiia bacterium
GAGCGCAACGCGGAGGAGTTCGAGTCGTTGCCGGCCGCGACGACGACGACGATGCCGTTGCGCCAAGCAACCTCAACGGCGTACGCCAATGGATCGATGGTGTAGGGCTGTGAAGAGTCGGTGCCGAAGGAAAGATTCAAGACCCGAACGTTCATGCCGTTGTCGTTGCGATGCTCGATCACCCAGTTGACCGCTGCAAGCACCTGGCTGACATCGACCGCACCGTTGGCCGCCCCGACCTTGACGTTGAGGATTCTGGCGTCAGGCGCAACACCCAGGAAGTGTTTTTTCGTGTCGTGCCAAGAAAGCGAAGCTGGAGCATTCGAAGCGCGACCGGCGATGATGCCGGCCATATGGGTCCCATGCCCGTAGGCATCGAGGTATTGCATGCCCGGCAGTTGTGAGTCAAAGGAGAGATCAGGACCGTTGATGATCTTGCCCGGTGTGGCGAGGCCCTCGACCGGCGTGACCCCACTGTCGATCAAAGCCACCGTGACGCCTGCCCCTTGGCCGCCCTGGTTCCAGGCGCTGCCCGATTGGATGACGTTGGCGATCTCTGCCAAGTTGGTGACATCCTTGCCGCCGTCCCAACCACCGCCCGAAAGCTCAACGGTTGAGTTTTGAGTCACCGAAACGACAGAAGGGTGGCGTGCAAGAACGCCGACGGATGAGGCAGGAATCTCGACGGTCACCGTTTCGATCGTATCGAGCGAACCCGTCACGGCGCCTCCCATCGCCTCCACGGCAGACGCGATTGAAACGCCTTCCACGGTGCGAACGATGACGTCGACCATGTCGGATGCTGGTGCCGTCGATGGTGCGCTGATCAGCGTCGCGATCATGGCGACGACGACTGCGAGCCCGACGACCCTACCTCTCGTTGCGCTTGCAGTGGAATTCATGGTGTACCCCTTGGCTTCCCGGTTCGGCATGTTCTATTTCATCGTCACTCAGGGTGGTTTTCTGTCGAACCAACCTGGTCAGTTCTGATGTGACTAGTCCCTGTGGTTGAGAGAGCAACTCCGGTCCGGGCCG
Organism: Acidimicrobiia bacterium; assembly: GCA_029881355.1. Lineage (GTDB taxonomy): Bacteria > Actinomycetota > Acidimicrobiia > Spongiisociales > JAENVV01 > JAENVV01. The sequence goes on from JAOUMT010000090.1 coordinate 1,036, forward strand.
GGGTTGTTCCGAATGCCCTCTGCTTAGCGGATCCGCTTTCCGTGGTCCCAGGTGAGGCCGGTCCAGTTGGAACCCGACCAGGTGCTTCCGGACCAGGTGCTTCCGGACCAGGTGCCGCCGCTCCAGGTGCTTCCGGACCAAGTGCTACCACCCCAGGTACTGCCACTCCAGGTCGACCCTGACCATGTGCTGCCGCTCCAGGTACTTCCGGACCAGGTGCTCCCGCTCCAGGTTGACCCGGACCAGGTTGATCCGTTCCAATCGCCGCCCGACCAGGTGCTGCCGGACCAGGTGCTGCCGGCCCAGGTCGGGGCGACGAAGGCCTTACCGAAGATGTCCATTTCCCCAGCGAGGACCACACCGTTGTCGGAGAGATGGTCCGATCCGCGAGCGGCTTCGAGCGATCCGGTGCCGGTCGCTCTCGTGAACTTCTGGATGGTCCATCCCGGTTCGCCCTTGGTGGCGGCCTTGCCGGAAGCCATGCCGGCTCCGGTGCACAAGGTGGTCCCGGAAATCGGCTGAGCCGTGTTTCTAATCGAGGCTTTGACCTGATCCGGCGTGTATTCGGGATGTGCCTGGAGAACGAGGGCTACAATTCCCGATACCGCGGCAGCCGCCTGGCTGGTGCCGGATCCCTTGAACAGGCTTTCTCCGACTCTTGCCCGGGGGTAGTGCACGTCAGCGTACGAGCCAGGAACCCGTAGGGAGGCGATGGATACACCGGGAGCCACCACATCAACGGAGCGGGCCCGGTTTCCACAGTTTGACCACGTCGGGATCGAATCGTCCGTAAGTTTGCGTGACCCGTTCGTATCGGCCGCACCAACGGCAATGACATATGGGTTGGTGGCGGGGGAGCGAACCAAAGCTCTGTTCGAGTCGTTGCCGGATGCCACCACGACGACGATACCGTTTCGCCATGCAACCTCAACGGCGTAGGCAAGCGGATCGATTGTGTAAGCCTGCTTTGAGTCGGTTCCGAACGAGAGATTGAGTACACGAACGTTCATGCCGTTGTCTTTGCGATGCTCGATAACCCAGTTGATGGCGGCCAGGACTTGGCTGACATCAACCGCACCGTTGGCAGCCCCAACCTTGATGTTGAGGATCTTGGCCCCGGGGGCGACTCCGCTGAACGTCTTGCCTGCGTCACCGGCGATGATGCCTGCCATGTGGGTGCCGTGGCCGTAGGCGTCGAGATGGGCCATACCTTTGACTTGTGAGTCAAACGACAGGTCCGGGCCGTTGATGATCTTTCCTGGACCATTCAGACCCGGGACAGGGCTGACTCCCGAGTCGATCAGGGCAACTGTTACTCCGGAACCGGTCCAACTGGTGCCTGTCAGAACAGCGGTATTGGTCGAACTGGTGGTGTCGGCGAAGCTGTCGGTACTGGTCAGACTGGTCGAGTCGGTGGAAGTGTCGGCACTGGCCAGACTGTCGTAAGTCTTCAGGCTGTCAGAATCACTCAGGCTGTCAGAATCGCTTAGGACTCCACTGTCCGTAGTGGTGGTTGCCTCGACGATCGATACAACTTCGGAGACGGTGTTCGCGTCGCTGCTGGTCTCATCCCATCCACCGCCGGACAGCTCGACGGTGACGTTCTCGGTCACGGACATGACTCCCGGGATCGATTCCAGTTGTCCGACGCTCGATGCCGGGACATCGGCGGTAATCGAATCGATGGCTCCCATGGTGCCGGTTACGGTTCCACCCATGAGTTCGACGGTTGACGCGACGGAGCCGCCTTCGACGGTGCGGATGATCACGTTCACCATGTCGGTAGATGGAGCCGAGGCTGGAGCGGCCAGCAGCGAACCGAACATGGCAACGACCAATGCGAGCCCGATGGCCCGTCCTTTCGTTGCGGTTGATGTGGCGTTCATAGTCCGTCCCTTGGAAGATCCCAGTGTTCTTTCCAGGCTTATCGGCCACTCTCCGTGATTTCTCGCGAACTAACCTGTCTGGACGCAGAGGGACTAGTTATCCAAGTCTGGTGCGGGTTGAAGGGCGTCAGTACCTCGTAATCGAACCCGTGGCGCTAGCTTGGGTTCATGCGCCAACTACTGATACCGCTTCTCTTGCTTGCCCTGCTCGGGTCGGCATGTCAGGTAAAAATCGAGCAAACCACCCTCATCGAAGACGATGGGTCAGGCCAGATCATCCTCGATGTCCTGCTCGACGAAGAACTGAGAACGCTGACCGGATTCGAGGATGCGGCCGGCGCCTTCGAGCTCGCCGGTGGAGTGCCTGACGGCTTCGTGGTCGAGGATCTGGCTGTCGATGACTTTGCCGGAGCGAGAGCTACGAACGAGTTTGAAAACCTTGACGAACTCAACGTAATCCTCCAGGACGCCGCCAGCACTGGATTGGCGGATGAAGTGTCGATCACCAGGGAAGGCAACGAGTACCGGTATTCGGCCACCATTGGTGACCTGGGAGCCGCTGCCGAAGGACTCGGTGGGTTCATTACGGCCGACACGTTTGACGACTTCTTCGACATAACGTTGGCGGTTCGTTTGCCGGGTGAGGTGGTCGATCACAACGCAGATCGACTTGATGAGGACGGTACGCTGGTCTGGCGCATCGGCATCGAGGACTCGGAAACCACGATTTCGGGTACCTCGCGGGTGGCGACCGACTGGGCTCCCTTGGCGATTGGTGGCATCCTGGTGGTCGCATTGATCGCCGGAACCGCTGCCATTGTGCGAAATCGTAGGCGTTCCACCGCTGACAGTGCCCCGGCGGCGGACGTTACCTCAGGATCACCTACCATATAGGCCGCAATCGATCTATGGAGTATGAGTGGCAAAGCAAGAAGACGTAATTCGAGTCCAGGGTGTGGTCGTTGAAACGCTGCCTAATGCGACGTTTCGAGTTGAGGTCGACGGTGGACTTGAAGTGCTGGCCAGGGCGGCCGGCAAGATGCGTCGTGGCCGCTACATCAGAATCCTCCCAGGTGACCGGGTCGATGTAGAACTGTCAGCCTACGATCCCACCCGCGGTCGTATCGTCTGGCGTTACAAGTAGGCCTTTCTGCCATACTGCCCGCCTATGGGTAGTCAGATCTTTCACGGCGACAACCTCGCCGTTCTTGAGTCGTTGCCCGCCGGTTCGGTGAACCTGATTTACATCGATCCACCGTTCGGTACCGGACAGGTTCGCAGTCATCGCCGGATCAAAACCGGATCAGGCGATGCGACCCGTTCGGGATTCGGCGGACGGACCTATCAGTACGAAACGGTCTCACAATTGGCCTATCGCGACGACATGCCGTTGGACGAATACCTGGCCTTCTTGCGGGTACGTCTTGAGCAGATGCACCGGGTCTTGACTGATGACGGGTCCATTTACGTGCATGTCGACTTCCATGCCGTGCACCACGTTCGACTGTTGCTCGACGACATCTTCGGTGAAGAACGATTCTTGAATGAGATCATTTGGGCGTATGACTATGGCGGTCGGCATCGAGATCGGTGGCCCCGCAAGCACGACAACATCCTGTATTACAGCAAAGGCCCAAGGTGGACGTTCAATCGGGACGACATAGATCGGATTCCCTATATGGCCCCGGGTCTCGTCGGGCCTGAAAAGGCGGCGATCGGAAAGCTTCCGACCGACGTGTGGTGGATGACGATCGTTCCGACCAACTCAAAGGAGCGGACCGGTTACCCGACCCAGAAGCCCGTTGCGCTCATTGAACGGATCATCCGGGCTTCGTCCAATCATGGGGAGGTAGTGGCGGACTTCTTCGGCGGATCAGGTACGACGGCGGTGGCGGCCCAACGCCTCGGGCGTGATTACCTGTACGTCGATAGTAACGAGGAGGCCCTGGCCATCGCCCGGGAACGCCTTGCTTCAGGGACGGCGCCGGACGGCTAGTTCCATGAGATGTCGTGCAGCGTCGCCCATCACGGCAAACCGATCGTCACGAGTTTGCCCGCGCACGTATCGGATGTAGATCTGCTGCACGATCACGGCCATCTTGAAAGACCCGAACACGACGTAGTAGTCCACGCGTGATGGGCTAATGCCCGCCTGATTTGAGTAACGATCGATGGCTTCCTGCCGACTGAGGAATCCCGGGGCGGTGGTTGGCATCGGATTCAACTCGGAGGGAGCCTCGTCGGCGTCATACCAAACCGACAGGAGGGTTCCTAGGTCGGCCAGGGGGTCGCCCTGAGTGCACATGTCCCAGTCGTAGACAGCCACGCACCGGCCCGGGTCCCTCTCGGATACGGCCATGTTGTCGAGCCGCCAGTCGTTGTGAACCAGTGATGGGGCGGGGGAGTTGGGGCGTTCGTTCTGCAGCCATTCGATAAGGTCGGTAGCCATAGACCAGTCCTGCTCCTTGGAAAGGTGCCATCGGGTGGCCCAACCTTCGACTTGACGTTGGAGGAAGCCGTCCGGGTGTCCGAGGTCGCCGAGGCCGGCGTCGTGCGGATCGATATTGTGGAATCTGACCAACGTGTCGATTACGACTTCCGATAACTTCCGATTGGCCTCTTGGTCGCGGCCGGCGCCGAAGACCTCGGGAACCTCCCGGCGGACTACGACCCCGCCTTTTCGTTCCATCACAAAAAATGAGGTCCCAATGATGGTTGGGTCGTCGCAGAGCGCGTAGCTGCGAGGAGCCTCAGGAAACGCCTTCCAGAGATCCTTGAGAATACGGTGTTCCCGGGCCATGTCATGGGAGCCAGGCGCGACGGGACCCAACGGTGGTCGACGGAGCACGTACTCGGAGCCGTCGGCGTATTGCAGAAGATAGGTCAGGTTGGCATGGCCGCCGGCGAATTGGCGAACGGTGAGATCGCCATGATCGCCCTCAAGCCTGCCCACCAGGTACGAGCGAACGGCCGACGTATCGAATCGTTCGTCAGGGCGAACCTCTATGAGTTCCGGTGATTGCATAGGTGTCCCAGCCTACCGGCACACCGGACGGTCCTACTTACAGGCGGCAGACAGGTAGGGGTAAGGGTTCACCGTATCGGTGCGGTTCAGGGCAATTTCGAAATGGATGTGAGGGCTGGATCCCTTGGCGTTTCCAGAATCGCCGATGTACCCGATTACCTCGCCTGCGACTACCTGACCGCTCTTGCCGAAGGAATCGAGATGCGAGCCGATGTAGCGGTGGCCGTCATCGCCCTCGAGGCGGAACTGCAGTCCGCCGATCGCACCTTCGAGATGGTGAACGTATCCAGCAACGGGGGCGAGAACTGGCGTTCCTCGCACGGCGAAGAGGTCGTTGCCGGTGTGGTAGCGGCCGCCCGAGCGTGGGAAGCCCCAGTCGTTGAAGAACTTGCCCCCGGGCACCGGACAGACAAAACCGCCGGCCCCGCTGATCTTCAGGACCTGTCCGACATAGATGCGGTCCGGATTCGTGAGCGAATTCGAAGCGGCGAGATCCTTCGTTCTGAGCTTATATTTGCTTGCGATGAGGGAAAGACTTTCCCCCGCCTTGACGGTATGGGTCTTGGCGGTTGAAACGGTCGGGGCGATGGTAGCTGTTGTGTTCGACCCGCTGATTTGGAGTCGAGTTCCTGCGTAGACGACCGAGGGGTTCGTGATGCCATTCAGGGCGCTAATGGCAGAGACGGATGTCTTGAACTTGATGGCGATCTTGCCAAGAGTCTCGCCTGGCTGTACGACGTAATAGACGGCGTTGGACGTGGCGGATGAGGACCCGGTTGGGATCTCCAGCACCTGCCCGACCCAGATTCGATTGGGATCGGAGATACCGTTCGCCGACGCCAGTGCTGACGTTGACACGTCGTGCTTGCCGGCGATCTCGGAGAGCGTATCTCCTGATTGAACGGTATACCCGGACACCGCTGCCAACGTGGCAAGGCAAAGAACGACGAAAGTGGTCACAAAGCGGCGGCTGAAACCCGGCCGGGTGAGGTACGAGAGCATGCAGTTGTCTCCTGAAGCGTCCGCCCGCTTCTCTCGTACCCTATCGTCTCACAAGTTTGTAATTCAAGCTTTGCGAGCCAACTAGGGCCGACTGATTTCTACCCGTTGGGCGGATCCTCGCTTCGGTTCGGAGCGGGCTCTTAGCTGGCCGCAGGCGGCGTCGATGTCCTGGCCGCGCATGTGTCGGAGCGTGCCGTTGACCCCGAGACGTGCCAGTTCGGCCATGAACGCTTCGATGCGTTCAGGCCGGGACGGCTGATCGGGGCTGAGCGGCGTCGGGTTGAGCGCGATGACGTTGACATGCGATTGCAGCCGCTCAGCGATTGGAGCGAGTTTTCTTGCCTGATCGATGGTGTCGTTGACGCCATCGATCAGGGTCCATTCGATCGAGACCCTCCGGCCCTTGACGCGGAAGTAGTTCGCCGCCGCCGCCTCGACAGCCGCGAGCGGATATCGCTTGTTGAGAGGTACCAGCGATGAGCGCAATTCGTCATCAGCGGCATGCAGACTGACGGCTAGCGTAACCTGCCAGGGTTCCTCGGCGAGCGCCAACATTCCCGGTACGACCCCAACAGTCGACACCGTAACGGACCGGGCGCCGAGCCCCCGGACTTCGATGATTCGACGTAGCGATTCTCGGACGCGCCGGTAGTTGGCCAGCGGTTCACCCATGCCCATGTAGACGATGTTGGTCAAATGATCGGGGCATCCTGGTAGCCCGGCCGATGCCAGGTAGGCCGTCGCATAGGCGACCTGGGCATAGATCTCGCCCGGTTCAAGATGCCGGTCGAAACCGAACTGGCCCGTCGCACAGAAGGTGCAGCCGAGCGCACATCCGGCCTGACTCGAGATGCAGAGGGTGTTTCGTTTTGGGTATCCCATCAAGACGGCTTCGATGGCGTTGCCGTCGGGAGCTCGAAACAGCCACTTTACGGTGGTGCCATCGTCGGCCGTCTGTTCGGTTTCGACCTTGAACGGCCAAAGGTTGTCGCCGATCTGGTCGCGCAACTGACCAGGCAGGTTGGTCATTTCGTCCGCCGTCAGTACCGGGTGCTCGTAGAGCCACGAATGGAGCTGGTCAGCTCGATAGGAGGGTTCGTCAGGAAACAGCGACGACAGATTCTCAGGCACGACGGAATAGGGCACGCCTCCATAGTAGGCCCGCCACCGGTTCGCTCTAGGATGCTGAGTCATGGCGCGCGAGGAACTATCGCCGGTCTCCAACCGGGAACGCTTTTTCACCAACCCTGGCTTTATCGCGCTGTGGGCATCTTTGGGAATGGGGATCCCTGCGATCGCTCTTGGGGCCACGCTTGGTAGCGATCGGGCCATGGGTCTGACATATATCCAGGTGCTGCTCGTCGTCCCGATCGGGCTGATACTCGGTGGGATTGTGATCTCTGCGGTTGGTTGGATGGCGGCCGATATGGGGGTGCCGACCGGGCTGCTGTTCAGACCGGGCCTTGGTCTGGCGGGGTCCTGGGTGGCCTCCGTGTTCCAGGCTTTGCTCTATGTCGGATGGACGGCGCTTGAAATACAGCTGGGTGCCATGTTCCTGGACCGACTCGCCGACGCGGCTGGCTATCCGATCTCCTACGCGATGGCGATCACCATCGTTGCCGCACTCGTGGCAATCCTGGTTTTTATGGGTATGGCATGGGTATCGGGCGTCCTGATTCGGAGGTTTACTTTCTGGATCGCACTGGCGGTCGTGATCTGGCTCATGGCCGATGTCGTCACCTCGGCAGATCTGAGTGGCCTGCAGGATCGAATCCCCGATCAAAAAGAGTTCTGGCTAGCCATCGATTTGATTGTTGCTTTCGTTGTGTTGTGGGTGCCATTGGCCGGAGATACTTCTCGCTTCGCCAAGAACACCAGTGGGGCCACTTCGGCGGTCGGGTTTGGCTTTGGAATCGGTCTGGCCATGATGCTGCTCATGGGCGCGGTCGTCGGGCTGGCAGGCGGCATGGACGGCACGATGGAGGGTTCGCTTGAGTTTCTGATCGGGACAGCCGGGACCTTGGCCATCGTGGTCGGTTTGGCTTGGCTCCTGGCCGGGATGATCGACCAGCCATTTGGCTTCGTCTACGGAGCATCAACCGCCTTGGCTGCCACCGTGCGGGGAAGGGCCCCCCTGTGGTTGTCGCTGTTGATTGTGGGGCTCGGTGGCGTGACGGCTGCCCTCGCCACACCTGGATCGCTCATCGGGCTCGGCAGTTTCCTCCTGGCTGTGCTCACCCCGCTCATAGCAATTTTGCTTGCGGATTTCTTCGTCGTGAGACGCCGCCGCTATCTGACGGACGCCCTCTATCAGGCTGGCGGCCTGTACGGGCGGGTCAATCTGTACGGCCTCGGCTCGTTTCTTGTGGCCTTTGCGATCCAACAGTGGATCAGACCCACGGGCCCCGTGGGGTGGATCGAGATTCTTGAGAAGATTCCCGGAGCGGGGAGTTGGGGCGACACCGGGGTTCCGGCGGTAATCGTCGGCATGCTGGTGGCTTTCGCGATGTACTCGGGATTGGGCCGCTGGAAGATTGAAGAGTGGGAGTCCGTGTCCCGGATCCGATTCTGATCAAGATGATCAGATCAGGTGGCGGTCCTAGACCCGGCGGCCTCGATCCACGCGCTCGCTCGCGACTCGGTCACGTTGACGATTTCGGCGATTCGCTGGGGGGCCGCCGTGGCCAAACCCACGTAGGTGGCGACGCCCGCTTCCATTAGCCGCCTCGCGAACACCGGCCCGATTCCCGGGATGGTCGTGAGGTCATCGGGTTCGACGGAGACGGTCTCGGTTTGCTCGGGTGGCAAGGTGAAGGTCGGATGTTCCGGCTCCCGACTCAGAGCCAGTGTTACGAAGCGATCGCGCATCGCCCAAGCCACGGCGCCGATGCCGCCAACGATACCTACCACACGAGCAACCCTTGAGAGCTTCACGATTCCGCTATCCCCAACAGCCGGCGGAAGGACTCCAATGGCGCCATCCGCCCCCGCTGTAAACGAGCCAAGCAGCAACCGCCACGTTGGCATCAGGGTCCAAAATCGAAGCTCCGGACCGTCCGGCCTTACTAGAACGATCGGCCCAAAATTTCGGTAGGTGCTGGAACAAGCCGGATGCGCCTGATGAGCCATGGACAGCGTTGGGATTTCCGCTGCTTTCACAATGGATCACCCAGAGAGCCCGGCTGACGTCGGCGGGGGCGAAATAGGCTTCGACGAGGCTCAGCCATCCGGCCGCGTCACCGGGAACGTTGCCGTACTCGCGTGGAGAAGCTGCCGGGGCGGTGATGGTTGGGGTCTTTTGTGTGGTGATCTTGGTCCGGGGGACTGCGGTCGTCGCTGCGACGGTGGTCGTCGTACGGTTGGTGGCGGCCTGGGCGTCGATGAGGGCGCTCACGTCTGGAGCAGCTGCCAGCGTGCTAGTGGTGGGATCAGCAACCGTGGCGAAGTTCATCGCGGCTACTCGACCCGCCAGCAATCCGACCGACATGTTCGGGTCGGAATCCGGCCGAGCTGTAGAAGCCGCGTTGGTTCCAATGGCGGAGACCGCCGGTATGGGTTCAGCGGTTCCGGCGTCGGTCGGAGCAAACGCAGCAAAACCAGCTATGGCAAATGAAGCCATCGCGGCCCAACCCACGAAGGCACCTAATCGAATGAGTCGCAAAAAAGGTCCGCCCTTGACAACAATATGCTCCCAGCGAGGAGCCCTTGCAGGATAGATGGTCGGCAGGGGTCGAAGCAAGCCGCTTGCTCCCAGTTAATGGCAGTGGCCTCCATGGGTCAGCGGACCCCGGCGCTGGCCGTGGCCACCCTCCGGTCGGCGGCTCCGGTTCGCAGGCCAGACTTCGTGACTCGTATCGCTGCAACCGGTCCCCACCCACCGACCCGCCCTGTGGAGAACTCGACACTGTGACCCAACTCACGGAGCCCTTCGACAATGCGTGCCGGCATGTCCGATTCAACGGTCACCGATGAGACCGTCTCTCGCCCGAACTCAGCCGTCGTCCATCTCGGTATATCCTGGGCCTCGGCAGGGGATAGTCCCAAGTAGAGGAGATGTGCGGCCATCTGGGCCAGGATCTGAGGCTGCTGGTGCCCGCCCCGCGTCCCCAATATCAAGGACAAGGCTCCATTGTGGGTCCACAGGGTGGGCGACAGGGTATGGGCTGGCCTTTTACCCGGCGACA
>JAOUMT010000278.1 GCA_029881355.1 Acidimicrobiia bacterium
TTGAACCTCCGCAAAGGCGGCACGACCCATCCGTTCCTCACGCTCCAATTCCTCACCGACGGCACCTACGACGAAGCATCCGGGCATTTCCTTGCACCGAGCGGAAAACGTAAGTTCTACGTGGCGTCGGACCATCTTGAGATCGACGGCCTCAAGAGGTTCACCCCGCAGGACCTGATCGATATCGCGCTCATGCATGGGCTCCATTTCAACCAGGCAACCCAAACCGGATCGGTCTTTTACATGCTGAGCGCTGTGCCGACCCACGGCTTTGTCGGCGTGACGAGCGTCGGGGACTCTCCTGACGAAGCTCAAGAACGGTACGACGCCGTCGTCTCGACCCTCATGAAAGAAGCCGAATCAGCCGGCTAAGTTTGCACCGACATCGAGTTCGATCGGACCGGCCCCAAGCGTTCGGTTCTTCGTTAAGCTTTGAGTACAATGGATGTGCATGACTTCTGATTCCGAGGTCCGGCTGGCGGGGTGGAAAAGTCTGAACGGGCGGACCCAATACGTCGAGGCTTATCGAAGGGCTCAGGAGCTGTGGGAGGTGCCGGTCGAGGACTGGGAGATACCCACCCGTTTCGGTACAACCCACGCTCTCGTGAGCGGACCGGCCGAAGCGCCGCCCGTCTTCCTGCTGCATGCCGCTTTCGGCACCGGAGCAACCCAGTGGTTCCCCAATGTTGTCCGGCTGTCCCGACACCACCGACTGGTGGCCCTGGATTTTGTGGGAGCCCCAGGTCTCGGCGAACAGACCGCTCCTATCCTCGATCGAGCCGATTGTGCAGCATGGCTCAGCGACGTCATCGACTACTTCGATTTGACCAGCGTTGATCTGGTCGGTTCCTCGCATGGTGGTTGGCTGGCGCTCAATCTGGCGGTGGCGCAATCAGAGCGGGTGAGAAGGCTGGCGCTGTTGGCCCCCGCTGCCTCACTGATGCCCTTCCGGCGTGGGGCCATCGTTTCTATTCGCCTCGGGCCTTTCATGCCGGGGTGGACGGCTTGGCCCTCGATGCGACCAATCTTCGGCAACCGGTATGAGATCGACGATCGTATCGTTGAGGTGTTGGCCATGAGCCTGAGGCACTACCGTTATCAGCAGCGTCCGGTGTATCCAGACGTGTTCTCCGACGAGGAGCTTCGTTCGGTGCGTGCCGAGACGTTCGTGATGCTCGGCGACAAAGAGATCCTCTACGACCCTCTTCGAGCACTGGAACGGGCCGGGTCGCTCATCCCTTCTGTCCGGACAGAGTTGGTTGCCAACACTGGGCACCTGCTCAACATCGAGCAGGCAGAGTTGGTCGACCGACGGCTGCTGGCGTTGCTGGGATCGGGCTGATCGAACCTCAAGACTCGCCGCTCAAGGACAGTTCGCCGCAGCCGGTATCGGCTCCCACGACCAAAGGTGAACGTTTGGTCGATCAGCACGAGGGCGGACAGCGAGACCAGGCGGTGTGGCAGTGAGGCAGTCGGGTGGGCCCCGACGGGTGGAGGTGAGACCGTTTCCGGCGAGCCGAAGGGTCGTGACCCAGGCGTTGCGCGCCGGCCGGCAAATTGCCCCGGTGCACGGTCTGATCAGTCTGGACCTCACCGAGGCCCGACGCCGGCTCGAGTCCATTGAGCCGAGACTGTCGTTGACGGCGTTCTTGGTGGCCTCTGTGGGTCGGGCGGCGGCCGCCCATCCCGAAGTGCACGCCTACCGCAACTGGCGGGGCCAACTAGTGCTCCACCACCATGTAGACATCGCCACGCTGGTCGAGATTCACACACCGGATGGGTCGTTCCCCCTCGCCCACCTGGTCCGTGACGCCGACCGGCGAGACGTGAAAGACATAAGCACCGAGATCCGCCGGGTCAAGAACGACCCGGCTTCCAGTCAGAGTGCTCGGCTACTGGCGCGGGTCACGCCCGTGGCCGCCAAGATCCCCGGTGCGGTTCCGCTGTTCTACCGGTTGATGGCACGGTCGGTTCGGATGCGCCGAATGGCGGGAACCGTAGCCGTCACCTCGGTTGGGATGTTCGCCGGTGGCGGAGGCTTTGGGATCGGGTTTCCAACGGTTCTGACGCTCAGTGTCCTCATCGGCGGGTTGAGCGAACGACCGCTAGTTGTCGGCGGCCAGGTGGAAATACGTGACGTGCTCGATCTGACGGTCACGGTCGATCACAACGTCGTCGACGGAGCCCCCGCGGCTCGATTCGTTGCTGACCTCCGCCAGCTGATCGAAACGGCCGCAGTCCTGCAATAGCCTCACTCGGTATGGACCAGGTATCGAGAGAAGGTGTCTGCATCAAGGGGCGACCGGATCATGGTGATGCCTGCGATGGTGTGTGCCGTGGCTCGAGTCGATCCAGGCTGTTTGACCGTCAGATCTTTGAGAAGCACGACGTCGAACTGGCGCCCCGGCCTCCACCCGCACGATGAGGGTTGCACCAGGTTTGATGAGCCGCCGGCGAACCGGTTGGGAGAGGACCTTTCCGTGCCTGACCTTCGTCGGAACCACCATCATCCCGCTATTCCCAATCGAAAGGCGATCTCGCGGGTAGTGGGTAGCTCAGACCAAGAGCGTAAACGCCAATGGCGCCAGAACCAGAAACCCCAGCGCCGGGTGGCCGCGCCGCACCGTATTGTGGCTGTCCCATCTGAAGAGGAACAGCGCCAGGCCGAACCCGACGACACCACAGGCCAGGAGCGAGATAATCGAGACCCACGGGTCGAAGTCAGCGCTCTCGCCCATAGCCAGTCCGCGGAAGGCGTTCATTGCCTGGGTAGCCGGTAGGAGTTGGGAGGCTTTGGCCACTCCCGGAGTCAGCTCCCCGTAGGGGATCATGATCCCACCCAACAACATCGACGGGATGAAGACCAATTGCGACCAGAGGATTACCACCCTCGAATTGGATGAAACAACTCCAATCACCA
>JAOUMT010000279.1 GCA_029881355.1 Acidimicrobiia bacterium
GTAGGTAGCCAGCAGCACCACTCCCTCCGACCGCACCATCCGGTCACCCGTGTTCAGCAAAATGCCCGAGAGCGCGGCGATCGCGATCATGACCACGATGGTCGCGCGAACCGGGTCTTCGGCGACGCCCGGTCTAATGATCCCCACCCCGGCGCCAACCACCAGCGAGTTGAAGAGGTTCGATCCGAGCAGGTTGCCGACCACGAGGGCGTTGCGCCTCTGGCGGGCGGCGGCAACGGCGGTGGCCAGCTCCGGAAGCGAGGTTCCGATGGCGACCACCGTCAGCCCGATGAATCCTTCGGAGACCCCGAGAATTGCCGCGGCATCAAGCGCCCCGGTCGCCAACAACTGCGCTCCCGCCAGCATGACGCCCAAGGTGAGCAGGCCGGCAGCCAGCTCGGTCGGCACCTTGAAGTCACCGTCAAGGCCGACGTCATCGTCGGTCTCGCCAGTCGACCATCGGGTGAGCAGATATCCCGACAGGGCGGCACCGAGTGCCAGGATGATGCCTTCGGTCCGGTTCAGCCCACCGTCCCACATGAACGCGCCGAACAAAATCACGGCGACAAGCATTAAGAGCCCTTCGCGCCGCAGAATCGTTCGTTGTCCGACGATGGCGCTGACCAGGACGCTGGCGCCGAGTACGAGCGACAGGTTGGCGATATTGGACCCGGCGATGTTTCCGAATGCGAGGTCGAAGCTCTTGCCACCCCCGACCACCGACACGATGAATTCGGGAGCGGAGGTACCCATACCTACGACGACGGCCCCGATGAGGATCTGGGACATCCCCCAGGCCTTGGCGAGTCGGGCCGCGGCCGTTACGAACCGGTCGGCTGCGAAGGTGAGCAGCACAAGGCCCACGACAATATAAAGAACCGCGATCAACATTTGGGGCGAGAGCCTACAACCTTATTGAAATCCTCGGCTATCGCTTCGAGTCTCGCCAGGCCAACCACTCCCCCAAACCAGGCATGTCGAGGGCCGTGCCGTCGTAGCCCAGCGTGAACTCGCTCACGCCTGCCTCAAGCAAAGCGTCAGCGTGGTCGAGGTCTTCAGGTTTTACCCTGCCCCATCCGGTCGACCGGCGGATCTCGTCGGGGTTCCGGCCCGTTTTTGCGCACCAATCATCGAGGACCGACATCTTGTGTTGGATCGTTTCAAGGTCCCCGAAGCCATGCCACACGTCGGCATGTTCTGACACGATTCGCAGAGTCACTTTTTCTCCGCCGCCGCCAATCAGGATCGGGATGTTGCGGGTCGGTGCCGGATTCAGTTTGGCCCACCGTTCGCGAATGATGGGCAGATCACGGTCGAGATTACGGAGGCGGTCGCCGGCGGTACCGAACTCGTAGCCGTATTCGTCGTAGTCGCGTTCGAACCATCCGGACCCTATCCCGAAGATGAGGCGCCCGTTGGAAGCGTGATCCACGGTGCGGGCCATGTCAGCGAGGAGGTTTGGGTTCCGGTACGAGTTGCAGGTGACCAGTGCACCGATTTCTATGTTCTTGGTGACTTCGGCCCACGAGCCGAGCATCGTCCAGCATTCGAAGTGCATCCCGTCGGCCTCCCCGAACAGCGGATAGAAGTGATCCCAGTTGTAAGCAATGTCGACCCCCATCTCGTCTGCCTGAACGACGGCATCGCGCAATGCCGAGTACCCGGCGTGTTGCGGCTGCAATTGAATGGCGATCCGGACTTGATGCTTCACGAGAGGGTCCTTTTTGGGTGGTACCCCGAAACTATCAGAAATAGCGTTTATGCCGAAAGCGCCGCGCCGATTCGATCGGCTTCCCGCTGGCGAAGAGCGACATGGACACGCAGTATTTCGAGCATCTGGGCCAGGGTTTTGGCAGACCGCACTTCTGTCTCGGCAAAGAACGCCTCGACATCGGCTGCTACTTCGGGATGGGAAAGCGACGGCAGTCCATCGAACAAGTGGCGAACCGTTACCTGCGGGTAAGCCTCAAGCAAGTCATTCCACCGGGTGCGAACCATCTTCCACACGATCGGCCCCGACTCGCGATTGCTCAGCATGCGGGCGACCACCCAGGCTGAATCCTGGCCGCGGATCGTCTCATCGAAGGTCCAATCGAATACCTGGGTCACGAAGCGTTCGTCGTCGAAGGCACACAATGCCTGCAGATAGCGCTGCCGCAATTGGGGGGTCGGAGCGCTGTCATAGGCGTGGCGGAGGGCGGCGAAATCCTCATCGGTGCCGTGGGCGGCGAGTACGAAGAGCGAGGCCTGGCCAACCACCGGATCGACCGAAGCCGGATCCTCGATGAGCCGGTAAGCCAGCGGGCGAGCGGCTGCAATCGTTTCTGGGTCGTTGCCGAGGTTGCCCATCGCCCGGATGAGGTCACCCCGCAGTAGGTTCTCGAGCTCGGTTTCGCCGGCTATTGGCTCCCATCCGATCTGGGTGGCGCGCTTTATAACGATCGTGCGTACCCGCTTTTCGAAAGCAGGCAACAGATCATTGGAGATGACGTCCTTGATTTCTTTCAAGCCACCGAGCAGCAGTTGCCAAACGGCTTGCTCTGGTTCATCGCTGAATCGTTCGCAGAGGTCGAGATATGCCGAAGCGTGATTCTGGCCTGATACGACCGTGGCTCGCACGTCATCGAGAAGGGTGAGACGCTCGAGGGGTTCGAGGGCCTCGACGTCGCCCATCAGTGCGTGCAATTCGAGGTCGGGATAGTTGACCCGATAGAAGCCATGTCCGCCACCATTGCCGAGCACCCAGTCGACCTTGCCAGGGAATTCGACGGTGGCCGAATGTGATTCGAGCAGGTACTTATGGGTTACTATCTCTCCGCCGACCGAGGCTTTGAGTTGCATGGGTACCGACCAGGTGGAGGTGTCGGTCTCGTCTGCCTTGAGGAGCATCCGTCGCTGGGTCAGGCGCACCTG
>JAOUMT010000280.1 GCA_029881355.1 Acidimicrobiia bacterium
AACGAAGCTTCACTTGCATGCTCGGAGAGGAGAACGAGTCTTCGCTTGCACTCCCGGAAAGGTGAACGAAGCTTCACTTGCATGCTCGGAGAGGAGAACGAGCCCCTCTACCTCCGCCCCTACGCGGCACAGGAACCTTCGCGGACTGGCCTTGGCCGTCCGTACGCAGAACGGCACAGCCGTTCTGCCACGTGATCGCTGGATCACGCCTTCTCCCCGGACGCTCCACTTCGTTCCGCTGAGGCGACCGACATCCATCACGCACCAGGCAAGTTCCCTACCTCCCCTCCACACGGCCCCGAGGTCATCGCTGATTCGTTGAAACGACCCACCGACCGGCCGGCGAACAGACCTCCAAAGGAACGTGAACACAGAAGTAGTACACCTGCTCGGAGAGAAGAACCGTGCTTCACTTGCATGCTCGGAGAGAAAAACGAGCCCTCCCTACGCGGACTGGCTTCGCCCGTCCGCGCAGAACGGCGCAGCCCTTCTGCCAGTGACCGCTAGGTCACGCCCTTCCCCCTGTCGTTCGCTTGCTCACGTCGCTGCATTGTTGGTCGCTGAACAATCGAGGCAGCCGATGCCCGGTCGGCAAGGGGTGATCCTGGACCCTGCGTAATCGGGTTGTGAACCCTGGGGGAGCCCTGGAGAATGGGTGGAGTGACACGGGTGAAGATGCACGACGGTGAGATTCAGACGAGTCCGGAACTGGTTCGGCGGTTGCTCGAAGGTCAGATGCCAGAGTGGGCCGGCTTACCAATCGAGTTGGTCGTGTCGTACGGAACCGATCACGACATCTATCGGCTCGGCAAACATCTGGCCGTGCGCTTGCCCAGGATCTCCTGGGCAACCGACCAGGCGGCCAAGGAGGCGAACTGGCTCCCCCGCCTCGTTCCGCACCTGCCGCTGGCGGTTCCCGTTCAACTGGCAATGGGTCAACCGGCCGCCGGATATCCGTTCTCCTGGTCGGTCTACGAGTGGTTACCCGGCAAGGACGCCAGTAGTGGGCTGGATGACCTGAACGCCGCAGCGGTCGATCTCGCCGACTTCGTGAAAGCGTTGCGCAAAGTCGATCGGTCGTTTGCTCCTCAACGCCAACGCGGAGAACGGGGCGGTCCGCTGGCCGAGCGCGATCAACAGGTGCGGCGCTCCATCGCAACACTCGGAACTCGAATCGATGCAGCCGCGGTCATTGACTCCTGGGAGGAGTCGCTCGGCGCCGAACCGTGGACCGGCGAAGAAGTCTGGATTCACGGCGATCTGCTACCCGGCAATCTGCTGACGACTCGAGGCCGTTTGTCAGCAGTGATTGACTGGGGCAGCCTCAACACCGGGGATCCTGCCTGTGATTTGATACCCGCATGGAACACCTTTTCGGGTGAAAGCCGGCACCGTTTTCGCACCGAACTCACCGTTGATTCCCCGTCCTGGCTACGGGGCCGCGGCTGGGCGCTGTGCCAGGCAGTGATGGCAATGCCGTACTACTGGGACACCAACCCGGGCATCGTCGAACAGGCTTCGCGGGCGCTGGATCAGGTTCTCGACGACACCGATGGGTCGTAGCCTCAGAGCTTCATCGAGGCGTCAACGTTGGAGTCCCACGCCGAGTAGGAACCTTCGGCGAGCCAGTGAGCACCGGCTACCCCAATCATGGCGGCATTGTCCGTGCAGAGGGTCGGGCTGGGCAACATGAGGCCGATGCCTCTGCGATCTGCCTCTGCCTGAAGCTTTTGCCGCAGTCGACGATTGGCGAGCACTCCCCCGCCTGCCCCAACCAGATCGACTCCGGTTGCTTCGACGGCATTGAACGTCTTGGTAACGAGCACATCCACGATCGCTTCCTGCAATGAGGCGGCCACATCGGCCAGCGGCGGAAGGTTGCCGGCTTCTTGAGCTTTTCGTATGAACGTCGTCACGGATGTTTTCAGTCCGGAGAACGAGAAATCATACGGCCGATCCGGCAGGGCGCGTGGAAAGTTGATGGCATCCGGGTCGCCACCTTCGGAAGCCCGATCGATGGCCGGGCCACCCGGGTACCCGAGGCCCATGAATCGGGCAAGCTTGTCGAAAGCTTCGCCTGCTGCGTCGTCGATGGTTTGACCCAACACCTGATAGTCGCCCCATCCCTTGACATGAACCAACTGGCTATGACCACCGGACGCCAGGACGACCACCGCGGGCGGTGCGAACCCTTCGTGATCAAGCAACGGTGCAAAAAGATGCCCTTCCATGTGGTCGACGCCGATGAAGGGGAGTTGCCGGGCCCAGGCGGTGGCTTTCCCGAAGGAAAACCCGACCAGCAACGCCCCGACCAGACCGGGACCCCGGGTGGCGGCGACTCCATCAAGATCATCGGGGTGGACCATGGCGTCGCCGAGAGCCTGGTGGGTCAATGAACGAATCGACTCGACGTGGGCACGAGCGGCCACCTCCGGGACTACCCCTCCGAAGCGAGCGTGCAGGTCAGTCTGGGATGAGAGAACATTGGAGAGGATGGTCCGACCCCGGACTACTGCCACGGCCGTCTCGTCGCAGCTGGTTTCAAAGGCCAACACGGTCGGTTCAAGCATTGAGACCCTCCCGGATCTGGGAGAGACGTTCCCCGTATTCGGGGCCGTTGATGTCGTGGGCCCACATGATGAGGGCGTCTTCGTTTTGGTAGTAGTTCTTTCGAACCCCGACCGGCGCCATGCCGAACCGGCGGTAGAGGTCCTGGGCGATGACATTGGAAGCCCGGACTTCAAGCGTGAGATGCGAGGCACCGTTATGAATGGCGCCGTCGATAAGCCGCATCATCAACCCGGTACCGACCCGCTTCCCTCGCCAGGCGTCATCGACGGCGACGGTCGTGACATGGGCTTCATCTCCAACCAGCATCAACCCGGCGTACCCAGCCAGCGCGCCGTCGTCTT
>JAOUMT010000281.1 GCA_029881355.1 Acidimicrobiia bacterium
TAGCGCAACTGAAGCGTGTTTTGTCCTTCGTCCCATGGCAGTGCCTCCCGCTCGACGTCCTGAAGCAACCACCCTGACCGCGATGCCCCCATTTTGAGGAGCTGAGCCTATCCGAACGAGCGATGCCGTGACGGACGAACCTGAGCCTAAGCCCCGGCAAACGATCCGGCGCTGTGCACAATCGAGCCACCGACCATGGTCAAGTCTGATTGGATCTCGGTTAGACGACCAGGATCAATTGCGAACGGATCGTCCGATAGCACCGCCAGATCGGCCAGCATGCCCGGGAGGAGTCTTCCCCGTTTGTGCTCGTCGAGGGAGAACCAAGCACTTCCTGAAGTGTACGCCGATAGGGCTTCTTCGACCGTAAGGCGGTGCCGCTCTGCCCGGGGCGGCGCACCGTCCACCGACTCGCCGGTAACCAGCCAATGGATACACTGCCAGGGATCGTGGGAGGCGACAACGGTCGCGTCCGTACCGGCACCGAGCGGAAGCCCAAGATCGAGAATATCGCGAAGCGGTGGGGCGTTGGCCCCCACCTCGTCGCCCCAGAAGGCTGCCGAATCGGCGGACCGCATGATCATTCGGTCCTGAATGGCGATCCCGACCCCCAGAGCTTTGGCGCGTTCCAGGTTCCGCCGGCTGATCGGTTCGGCGTGCGCCAGCGACATCCGACCCCCGAGGCCGATATCGGCCGCCACCTCTTCCCAAACGTCGAGGACTGCCCCGATGGTTGGATCGAGCACGGCGTGCATGTGAATCGGCCACCCGGCCGTCGATAGGAGTCTGGTGATCTCGCGCAAGTCGGCCTTGGCTTCGGCGGACACTTCGAAGGGACGGACTCCTTCCATGTCATGGCATCCAAACGTAAGAATCTCGCCCACACCGACATACCGAAGCATGTCATCGCCGAAGCCCGGCTGGACGTATCGAACCCATTGGCGCAGGTCCTCGACCTCGGTACCGCGGCCTCCGGGAACCACGTACAGTCCTACGCGGACGGTCATCTGCGATGCCCGCCATATATCGAAGAGAGCACCGTACGACTCCGGGACGACACCGAACCCACCGGGATCGATCACGCCTGTAATCCCGAGCGCATTGAGCCCGGACATGAGTGTGCGCGTCGAGGCTATCTGCGCTGATCGGTCCGGAGGCGGTATCTGACTGAGCACGGATCCAAACGCTCCTGGCCCACGAATCAGACCGGTTGGCGTGCCGGCCGCGTCACGTTCGATTTGTCCACCAGGCGGGTCGGACTCGCCGATCGCCAGACTCACCGCGTTCGAGCTCAGGAGCGCCCATTCGTACAGGAGCTGAACGTACACCGGGTGATCAGGAGCGGCCCGATCAAGCTCGGCCTGGGTCGGTCCCCGTCCCTCGGAAAACTGCCCGGGGTGCCAACTTCCCAGCACGCGCAGCCAGGTTCCGGCCGGGTGGGCCGCCGCTGCATCGGAGATCCTTCGAAGCCCGGCCTCAAGGCTGGCGATCCCATCCCATCTCACGATGTCGTTCCAGGTTTGGCCGCCCCGCAAGAAGTGAATGTGGGAGTCGATGAGGCCGGGAATAACTCGCCGCCGACCGAGGTCGATTACGTCCGCCGTAGCATCCGCCTGGTCACGGACTTCTTCGTTGGAACCAGTCGCCAGCACCCGGCCGTTGCGCACCGCGATCGCTTCGACGTGATTCGAGCCGGTCCAGATCGCGCCGCTCAACAAAACTTGATCACCTGGTTCTACGGACACGGTGGATCCCCTGCTTCTCGAATGCCTACCGAACCCGGCCGTGGCGCGGACCCGATAGTTGAGCGTCGCTCGGTTCGCATCCTATTATCCGCAAGTTGCCGGCGGCGGCGAGGCGTCAACGTACATTACGACGTGGGTTCCACATCACCGACCGCGGTGTGTGACTCGACGAGATACAGCAGGGAAAAAGACCAACATGAGCGTTAGGAACCCCGGCGGCAGCGGCGTGACTTTGCTCGACGTGGCTCGAGAAGCCGGAGTTCATGTGTCAACGGTCTCGCGAGCTCTTGACCCGGCCCATCACGCCCGGGTCAAGGACGCCACCCGCATCCACATCGAGGCCGTCGCCGACAAGCTTGGGTACCGCCCCGATATGGTCGCACGCGGCCTCAAGAGCGGCCGGACCGCAGCCGTCGGGGTGATTGTCGCCGACCTTGGAAATACCTTTGTTACGCCGGTGATCCATGGATTGACCGCCGCAGTCGAGACGGCCGGGATGATGCCAATGATCGCCGAGACGGAAGACAACCACGACCGCTTCTCGAACATCCTCGACCACATGCTCAGCCGGCGCGTCGATGCGATGGTCGTGACGAGTGCTCGTTTGGCGGACCGAGAGATACTCGAATCGGCAGGACGGATCGTGCCCATCGTCGTAGCCGGCAGGCCACTCGACGACACGAGCCTGCCGCAAGTGATTGTTGATGAAGCGGCCGGAGGTCGCCTTGTCGCTGAACACTTCGCTGAGCTCGGTCACCGTCAGGTTGCTCAACTCCGCGGACCGGTCGACGTTGCGAACTTCCCCCGACGCTCGGCCGGTTTCTCAGCTGCCTGCGCAGCAGCAGGCGTCGAGGAAGTTCACGTTCAAGAGGCAGCCACGTTGCCGATCATTGACGAAGGTCGCCGGATCATGCAAGCACTCATCGACCAGGCCCGCCGGCTGCCGTCTGCCATTTTCGCCCAGAATGATCTCATGGCACTCGGAGCACTATCGCTGCTACGTGACAACGGGATCGTCGTTCCCGACGATGTTTCACTTGCGGGATACAACAACCTCCCAACGGTCGGCCATGTCAGCCCGGGTCTCACGACGGTCAACTATCCGAGCATGGACGTGGGGCGACTCGCCGGCGAAATGATCTTGAACCTGCTGGCCGGGGAGTCGG
>JAOUMT010000091.1 GCA_029881355.1 Acidimicrobiia bacterium
TTTGGTATTGCTGTGTGGATTCGAACCGAATCATGGTCGGGGCTACAGACGCGAAATGTCCGCTGTTTGGCGGGCTTTTTGCGTTTTGGTATTGCTGTGCGGATTCGAATCGGATCCTGGCTGCCCCGAATCGGCTTTGCCGATTCGGGTGAGTTGCTCTGCAACGGCGGGGTTTTTAGCGTTCTTTGTGTCCGGATTGAACCGAATACGGTTCGGATAAGGGGGCGGGGCGGATTCAGTGGAGGAAGCGCTCCAGCTCGTTGAGGAACTCATCCTGTTTCTCCAGGTGTGACGCATGGCCCCCGTCTAGTTCGACTACGCGGGCATCCGGCAAATGTTCGGCCAGCACCTCGACCGTCTCGTACTCCCATTGCCCGGTGGAGCGGCCTCGCACGAGGAGGACCGGGCATGACACGTCAGCGAGGTTGGCGAGATCCCGACGGGCGGGATCCACATCTTCGTAGGGCCACGAGAGCGCCATGCGGTGGGCCACCCATTGATCCCATGAGGGATCTGATCGGACCGTCGCGGCGTCGCCGGCCAGGCCGGCGAAGACGAGTAAGTCCGCGAGGTCGTCCTCGCTGACCTCTCTGCCGGCCAGCTTCTTCATTGCTACCCTTGTCTCTGGATCCGTCAGCGTCGCGCCCCGGCCCGATTCGTCGAGTACCCACTCGGCCGCCGGTTCAATGAGCGTCAGCGTTCGGACTTTCGAGGGATAGGCCAGCGCGAAGTCCAGCAGCGCGCCCCCACCGCGTGACCACCCTGCGAAGTCCGCTGTGGAAATCTGGAGCTCGTCCAACGTGAGTCGAAGGCTTTCCCGCTCTGTGAAAGAGTTGTAGTGCACGTCGCCAACCACGCCTTCTGAACCGAGTTCGTTATGGATGGTCTGAACTCTGACAACGAAGTGGTGAGCGCTCAGCGGTCCCTGGAGAGGAATCCATGACAGCCAGCCGGTCAGCCCGCCAGGTAGGAGGACGAGAGGATCGCCAGCTCCAGCTAGGTCATACGTGAGGATTCTCGGTTGCATGTTGGCTGGCCCGACATTGGTCAATTCTATGGAACATTTGGTTGTGTGTCTCGCTCCGAGGCGTTCCCCGCTCCGTTTGTGTGATCGTGGCGAGCGAGGTCGTCCTTCCAATCAGGGCGACATCGAGATCGTCGGCCAGGTGATTCTTCGCTTTGCTTCGCCGTCTAGTTGGCGCGTCTGTGGTCGACGGCACGGTTGGGTAGCCGGTCACCGCTTCGGCAGGCTAGGTTCGGTTGCATCATGTCTCAGAAGTACGACTTCGTAGTCATCGGATCGGGACCTGCCGGCGAAAAAGCGGCGGCGATGGCTGCCTACTTCGGCAGGTCCGTCGCCGTAATCGAGCGAGACCCGCGCCCGGGTGGAACGGTTGTTTCGAGAGGTGGGATTCCCACCAAGACCTTGCGTGAGGCGGCGATGTACGTCTCGGGGTTTCATCGGCGCGAGGTTTATGGGGTCGGTTTGGAGCTTTCGACTTCTGAAGTGCTCGAGGTCTTGAAAGCGAGGGCTCGTGATGTTACTGGCCTTGTCGCAGAAGGCGTTGCAGCCAATCTTGACCGTCACCGGATTGAATACATCACGGGATCGGCATCACTGACACCGAATGGTGCGGTCGCAGTCACCGGGTCGGATGGCACGGCGCAGATCCTGACGGCCGACAAGGTTCTCATCGCTACCGGATCGAGGCCGTTCCGGCCCGACACGGTTCCTTTCGATGATCCGGCTGTGGACGACTCCGATTCGATTCTGTCGCTTGAGTCCATCCCTGCTTCGCTGGTGGTGATCGGGGGCGGTCCGGTGGGGACCGAATATGCCTCGATCATTACCGCCCTCGGCTCGGAGGTGACGTTGGTCGACGCGGGGCCGCGTTTGATTCCTTTTGCCGACGAAGAGATCTCTGATCGGCTGGCTGAGGCT
This sequence comes from Acidimicrobiia bacterium, assembly GCA_029881355.1. Lineage (GTDB taxonomy): Bacteria > Actinomycetota > Acidimicrobiia > Spongiisociales > JAENVV01 > JAENVV01. The sequence goes on from JAOUMT010000091.1 coordinate 1,943, forward strand.
CTGACCGCCGATGGCGCCAGGTTTGTATTCGACGCACCCGGTACGACGATTCGCCGCACCGAGGTCGGCCTCGAAGTGGGACTGCCCGACGGCGAGATCCTTTACCCCGAAAAGGTTTTGTTCGCAGCCGGACGGACCGGCAACGTCGAAGGTCTCGGTCTTGAAGGTGCCGGCATAGAGGTCGACAATCGCGGACACATCCTCGTCAACGAGCATTTTCAAAGCTCTCGGCCGGACGTCTATGCGGCCGGTGATGTCGTCGGCCCTCCCGCCCTTGCCTCGGTGTCGGCGGAACAGGGTCGGGTGGCTGCCTCGCACGCCTTTGATCTCCACGTGGTCGACGAGCTGGACTCCGTCCCGACATTCGGAGTGTATTCGATGCCAGAAGTCGGCATGGTCGGGCTGACCGAGCAGGCTGCCCGTGAATCCGGTCAGCCGTATGCGGTGGGCCGAGCGTTCTTTGCCGACAACGGTCGGAGCCGGATCGCCGGAACGACGACCGGACTTATCAAGCTCGTAGTGGGCCGTGACAACAAGCGACTGCTGGGCGTCCACATTCTTGGCGAGGATGCTGCCGAACTCGTCCACATCGGACAGGCAGCCATCCACGCCAAAGACGACGTTGAACGTTTCATCCATACGACGTTTAACACGCCTACGAGGTCCGAGGCGTACAAATACGCTGCGTACGACGCACTCCAGGACATATCCGGTCGCCGGTTGTAGGACCCGCTAGCGTGCTGGCATGCGGTTCGCCTCCGGGGTCTCGATCTCTCAGGACACTGGTGATGCCCTTGACGAGGCGCTGCGCAGATCACTGACCGGAATCTCGCAAGCCCCCGATCTGCTGGTTTGTTTCGCAACGTTCCATCATGGTCGGTCAGCCCCGACCGTGGCTGGCCGCCTCGCCTCGGCGACTTCGATGACCGGGGTGAGCATCGGAGCGATTTCAAGTGGCGTGATCGCCGGTTCCGAAGAGTTCGAGTCAGGTGCCGCGCTGGTTGTTTGGGCCGCCTGGCTTGACAACGCTTCGGCGTCGGCGATGCGTTTGGTTGCCTTCCGAACGGACGAGGGGATCGGTATCGGAGGGGCCGACCCACCCGAAAACACGAAAGGGATCCTGCTTCTCGCCGATCCGTACAGCTTCCCGGCTGGCCAGTTCGCTACCTCGCTCGGTTCCGTCCCGGTGGTGGGTGGCGTCCCCGGATCGCTCACCGAAGAATCGATGCTATTCATCGACGGTCAAATTTTCACGAATGGCGCCGTCGCAGTGGCGCTGTCGGGTCCGGTGAGCTTCCGAGTGGTCGTGTCGCCAGGGGGTACTCCGGTTGGTGAGCCAGCCATCGTTACCAAGGCAGCAGGTAGGGTCATCGAGGAGATCGCCGGGTTACCGGCAGTTCGTTTCATCGAAGAGCTTATTGTTCGGCTCGACGAGGCCTCACAGAAGAACGCCTATAACGGTGTCCAGATCGGTGTCGCTCTCGACGAGTACGCCGAGAACCGAGGGTCGGGTGATTATCGGATTATCAGTGTGACTGCCGCCGATCGGGCGTCCGGGTCAATCCTGGTAGGCGATGAGATCTTTGTCGGGTCGACGGTGCAGTTCCACGTCCGGGACCCTCAGGCCGCTTCTGGTGCTCTCAACGATGCTGTGGCTGGCCTGGTGGGTGGCGGGGGAATGTTGATGTTTAGCTGTAGCGGGAGAGGTCGCAGCTTCTTTGACCAACCCCACCACGATGCCTCGTTGGTGGCTTCGGCGTGTCAACCAGCCGCTTTGGTTGGGATGATCAGCTCAGCAGAAATCGGCCCGGTGGCCGGGACCTCATACCTACACAGTTACTCGGCGGTGGTTGCTGAAATCGGTGAACCCTGATCAGGTGTTGCCGTAGACGGGCAACGTGGCACCCGACATGACGCTCGAAGCGTCTGACAGGAGGAACTCGATGACTGCGGCAATCTCATCGGGTGTTGGCCAGCTGACATAGTCCGCAAACGGGACCGCTCTACGGGTGGCAGGCGTGTCGATGACCGACGGCTGGACCACGTTGGTGTTGATGCCGAAGTCGCTCAGCTCGGAGGCGGCTGACCTGCCCAGGGCGGCCACACCGGCCTTGGCAATATTGAAGGCTGCTTGGCCGGATGGTCCGTCGTCGGCGCCGCGACTACCGACGAGGACGATGTGACCCGATCCGTTCGCTTTGAGGAACGGGGTTACCGCTCGGACCGCGTAAAAGGCCGACCGGAGATTCAGGTCCAACATGCGCTCCAGGCGAACGTCGTCGGTTTCGTCGATATCGCGACCGCCTGCCCAACCTCCCACGAGAGCAGCCAGTCCGTTGACGTTCCCGAACTTGGCGGACGCTTTGCTCACGAATTCTGTGAGTCCGCTGGCAGACGTAGCGTCGACCCGCTTGAGAAGCAGACGCGATTCGTCGAGTTGGAGATCTGCCTCGAATTGTTCGGCTTCTTCGGGTATCAAATAGGTGACGGCCAGCGAGGAACCGGCGGCGGCGAGTCGCTTGGCGAGGGCCGTTCCGAGGCTGCCAGTGCCTCCCGTTATTACGACAACATTTCCGTTCACGAACCCTCACCCTTCATGCTGGTCTTGATCATGGTAATTTGTTATGCAGTCGATCGCAGTTTTTGGAGGAATGATGGCATCTATCAGCCTGGATGGGATTGGAAAGATCTATGAGGGGGGTACCCGGGCGCTGACCGATGTCAACCTTGAAATCAATGACGGTGAGTTCATGGTGCTCGTGGGTCCCTCTGGATGTGGCAAATCGACCCTCCTGCGGATGATTGCCGGCCTCGAAGACATTACCGAGGGCACGATGAAAATCGGCGACACGGTCGTAAACGATATTCCGCCCAAAGATCGCAATATTGCGATGGTCTTTCAGAACTACGCCCTTTATCCGCATATGACTGTTTTCGACAACATGGCGTTCGGTCTGAAGCTGCGCAAGATGCCAAAAGATGAAATCACCCGCCGCGTCGAGGAGGCCGCCAAGGTCCTTGAGATCACCGAATACCTCCCGCGCAAGCCTAAGGCCCTTTCGGGTGGCCAGCGTCAGCGAGTGGCGATGGGTCGGGCAATTGTGCGTGAACCGGCCGCGTTCCTCATGGATGAGCCCCTCTCGAACCTTGACGCCAAGCTACGGGTCCAAATGCGGTCAGAACTGGGCCAGCTTCATGCTCGTCTGAAGACGACCACCGTATATGTCACCCATGATCAGGTCGAGGCGATGACGATGGGCGACCGGGTGGCGGTCATGCGCAAGGGGATTATTGAGCAAGCCGCCAGCCCTCGTGAGCTCTATGACGAACCGGTGAATCTTTTTGTCGCAGGTTTCATTGGTTCGCCATCGATGAACCTTGTGTATGCCGATCTCACCGATTCGGGAGATGGCATGGCAGCTACGTTCGGGGACAGTGTCTTGCGTCTTGACAGCCAGAACGTCGCGGCTCGGCCCGGGCTCGCCGCCTACGCCGGCAAGCAAATCGTGCTGGGTATCCGCCCCGAAGCATTCGAGGCAGCGGCAGCAATCGGCGCCGAAGGTGACGTCCCGGTGAAGGTGTCACTGGTGGAACAGCTCGGTTCTGAAGCGTTCGTTCATTTCGAGTATGACTCGCGCCCCGTGGTGACCCAGGACATCCGGGAGTTGCTCGCCGATGAAGGCGCCGACGAGTCGACGCTCGGCAGCACCACTAAATTTGTGGCTCGCATCAACCCTGACTTTGCTCCGGCTCTGGGCGACGACATCCGGCTGGCCGTGGATACGGCGAAGTTGCATTTCTTTGACCCCGATACGTCGCAAGCGATCTACTAAACGCCTACGGTGAAAGTCGCTTGAAGCCCTCGGCGGCGCCGAGCCCTACCGGTTCACCCATGCTTGCCGACCAAACGCGGAGCTTTGTTACGAACTCTTGGCGGGCGTCGTCGTTTTCCTGAGCACTGGCCATGGTCGTGGGACCCTGGGTCGAATGCTCAAGAAGCGCGGCGATCTTGATGTCGAACGTTGCGCTGATGTCTTCCCAGTAGTCGATCTCATCGGCCGACCACAGTAGGACTGCGGAGGGGCGGTGCTTGGTCACGTCTTCGTTCAGTTGGTCCGGAAAGAACAGGTGGTCGCGGGCAGCGACGATCGAGTCGATGGCGGCCATGCCGGTAGCCCGATGATCGGGATGAAGCATGTAGCGCTTCCACGGATCATGCGACAGCACCACGTCGGGTCGCGCCGTCCGAATCCAAAAACTCAATTCCTGGCGTAGCGCAACAGAGTTTTCGATTTCCCCGTCGACATGGTCGAGCATCACGACATCTGTCGCGCCGAGCCGATCGGCAGCCCGTCGTTGTTCGGCTTGCCGGGCGGCGATCAGTAGCTCCGGATCGAGGTCGGGATCCCAGGTGCCCTTCGATCCGTCAGAAACCACCAGCATGGTGATGTGACACCCCGCTGCCGCCCATTTGGCCAGGGTGCCGCCTGCCCCGAACTCGGCGTCGTCGGGGTGCGCGCCGATCGTCAAGGCGCGTGCCGGGGTAGGAATCCCTTCCTGCGAATCGAACAAACGGGCGGGAGAGTAGATATTCGTGGTCATCGGGCGAGTTTAACGTCGTTCATCCAACCCAGGTGTTCCGGTTCGTCGACGTCGAGAGCCAGCCCTGCTCTGACAATGACCGCCGCTGATGGACGCTGGCCGAAATGCCGTTGGAAGCTGCCTGGTCCGTAGGCGAAGTGGAAACTCCCCCGGGACATGATGAGACTGGTTCCGCCGTCCCACGACGGAGCGATGGCGCATCCCCGGTCGCTGAACCCGGCCAGCGCTGCCTTCAGATCAGCTATCGAGAGGGTTGGCAAGTCGGCGTGAAGGACCCCCCAAGCCGCATTGCCACGCTGATCCACGACCGCCCGCCCGGCCCCGTCAAGGGAGCCGCCATCGTCGAGGGTCGGGAGTGATCGCGCTTGTGCCCATTGGCGTACCTCGCGATCGCCGGTAACGACAATCACGTCACACAGCGTGGATGTGGTGGCAGCCGCGTGGTCGGCTAGCTGGACTGCGAGTTCCCGGCGTTGGGGAGGAGTGAGGTGTTCGGAAAGCCGCTCCTTGGCAGTGGCGAAGCTCCGAATGGGAATACCGATCAGCATGTGGAGACGTTAGTGGCGTTGCTGGCGGCCCAACCCCATATCGGACCAGCGGGAATAGTGGACAGGGATGCAAGCGTTACCGAGATACCCGACCGAAAGCATCCATATGGCTACCGCTACCCTTAACGGAACCGTCATCGCCAGCAGCGACGAAACTGTCATTGTCGAAGGGAACCACTACTTCCCACCGGCCTCCGTCAAGTTTGATCACTTCACCGAGGCAACGAAGACGACCGTGTGCCATTGGAAGGGTACGGCCAGCTACTACGACGTGACGGTTCCTGGGGCGGTTGCCCGCGCCACCGCCTGGGCGTACCGCGACCCCAGCGACGCCGCCGCGAACATCAAGGGCTATGTAGCTTTTTGGGGCCAGGTTGTCGTCGCCGATTGATACCAACAGGCCGATTGATGCCAATCGGGCCGACCGTTCCGTTTGGGGCGGCTAGCGCTGGCTAAAACCGGCCACTTCGTTGGCAAAGAGCTCCAGGCCGGATGTGTCGTAGGCGGCGTCCGGGAAGTTGACGATCATGTAGGCAACCCCCGCATCCCTCCACGGCTTGAGCTTCTCCTGGATCTGGTCAGGGGTGCCCGACATCGGCTCGACATTGCGCCGGGCGCTCTCGGCAACTTCTGCGCCGACTAGCGGCACCAGTCGGGCGACCGCCTGGTCGATCCGCTCGGCGACTTCGCTCTCAGTGGGAGCACAAATGATGTTCAGGTTGCTAGATCGAACAATCGCCGAGTAGTCGGTCCCGACCTCGTGACAGTGGTCGGCGAGGATCTCCGACTTGCGGATGAACTCTTCAGGCGAGCCGCCGAAGTTGGTGTAGCTGGCGTGTTGAGCGGCCGCCCGTAGCGTGAGTTTCTCCCCGCCGCCGGCTATCCACAGCGGGATATGGGGTTCCTGGACTGGTTTTGGCGAGCAAATGGCGCCACTGAGCTGGTAGTGCTCCCCGGCGTAATCGACTTCGTCTTCTGTCCACAAGGCACGCATGATCTCCACGGCCTCGCGAAGCTGGCCGATGCGAATGGACGGCTTGGGAAAGGGATAGCCATAACCGATGTACTCGTGTTCGTACCAGCCGGCTCCAATGCCCATTTCCAGCCGACCGTTCGAGATCACATCGATCGACGCCGCCACCTTGGCCAGGTAGGCGGGAGGCCGGTACGAGTTGCAGGTACACATCTGCCCGAGTCGGACCGTTGAAGTCGTAGCTGCGAGAGCAGCCATCAAAGTCCAGGCCTCGTAGGTCGGCTCCTGGGTTGGTAGGGGAACCGTGTGAAAATGGTCATAGACCCATAGCGACTCGTAGCCGGCGGCTTCGATCGAGGTTGCCACGCTGTGCATGGTCGGCCAATGATCTGATCTGTCGATGCCGGCAAGATCCAACCGCCAGCCCTGCGGTACAAAAGCTCCAAATCTCATAGCGATGACACTAACGCGGCTCAGGCGCCGAAGGGAACTGCGGTAAGGTGTCGCAATGCGCAGAACCAAGATCGTTGCCACCATGGGCCCGGCGGTGGCGAGCCAACAGGTGATCATCGACCTCGTTGGTGCAGGACTCGACGTAGCCCGCCTCAATTTCTCTCACGGCAAGCACGACACCCACACTCAGATGGCCGATTGGGTCCGCAAGGCCGCCGATCATCACGGTCGACCGGTGGCGATTCTGCAAGACATTCAGGGCCCGAAAGTCCGGGTAGGTGTATTCGCGGACGGACCGATCGAGATGGTGGTCGGAGCGAGGGTGCGACTGGTCCCCGGAACTCAATTGGGATCCGATGGGGTGGTTCCCATCGACTACGAGTACTTGATGGAAGACGTCGGCGTTGGAGAAGATGTCCTCCTCGCCGATGGCCTCATCCGGTTGGTTGTAGAAGAAGTCGGCGTCGATTCTTTGCTAGCCCGCGTCACGACAGGCGGCCACCTGTCCGATCACAAAGGTGTGGCATTTCCGGCGACATCGTTGAAAGTGCCGTCGGTTACTCCCAAAGACGAAGCCGACCTGGAGTTCGGTCGCTCACTCGGGGTCGACTATGTTGCCGCGTCGTTCGTCCGTTCGGGTGATGATGTTGCTCAGGTGGCCAAGCTGGCAGGAGGAGTTCCCGTCATAGCCAAGATCGAACTCGCCAAAGCTTATGAGAACCTCGATGACATTCTCAGCGAGGCGTTCGGGGCCATGGTGGCCCGCGGTGATTTAGGGGTTCAACTGCCTCTGCAGACTCTGCCGAGAGTTCAGTTGGACATCCTCAACCGGACGAATGCGGCGGGACGGCTGTCCATAACCGCAACCGAAATGCTCGAATCGATGACGAATTCGCCCCGCCCGACCCGGGCCGAGGTTACCGACGTCGCCAATGCTGTCATGAGCGGGACCGATAGCGTCATGTTGTCCGGAGAAACGGCGGTGGGGAAGTACCCCGTCGAGACGATCGAATACATGGCTCGTATCTGTGTTGAAGCCGAGAAAGCCGTGACTGAGTCGGTTGATTTCCTCGAGTCTCACCGAACCTTTGCTTCGGCAACAGCCAAGGCGGCTGTCGAAGCCGCAGAGAACCTGGACTTAAAGGTCATCGCGGCGTTTACCGAATCAGGCAGCACTGCCCGTCTGCTGTCCAAATACCGTCCCGCAGCTGACATCGTGGCATTCACGGCCGAACCGAGTACGTATCGAAGGATGGCGGCCTACTGGGGAGTTCAACCGCAAATGGCCGAACGGCGGGACTCCACCGACCTTATGCTGGCGAGCGCCGAGAAGCATTTGGAAAAGAGCGGGATGTGCGAAGTGGGCCAGGGAGTGGTGATGGTCGCTGGCACACCGCCCAACCAGCAGGCATCGACCAACCTGATGAAGTTACATCGGATAGGCGAACGCGGCGGCGCTTCCAAACGGCGGCGCTAAAGTCGCACAGCACGAAGGGATAATCATGGGCCAGACAATCAGCGTTTCTTCACCGACGGTTATTGGCCGGGTTGCCCTTTTCGATACCGATCGGAGCCTGGGAGGCCAGGACGGTGAAGCCTTCTCTTCCGCCGCTCAGGCCGGGGCGGGAGTCACGTTTCCAGCCCTTCTCGCAGTAAGGTTGTTTGCCGAAGATCGTGTGCTCTCGAACGTATACGTCTACTCGAATGTAGTGTCGGTGGAGCGTCCGTCAGGGTGGGATGAGGCTGCGCTTGACGTCGTCTCTGGCGCAATCCGCGATTTCTTTGTTGTCTATGACTCAAACAAAGGCCCGCAAGTCGAATAGCGCGGTTTCTAGGGAGCCGTCGTAGTTGTCGGAGCCACCGTCGTTGTCGTGGTTGCTAGCGGAACGGTGGTCGTCGTTGTCGTGGGGCAGGGACTTCCGGTATAGCCCTCATTACCCTTCGGGATGTCACAAGGGTGAACTTCAACGATCACTGGTCTCGATCGATAACGCGCCACCCATTCTTGCGACGTGGTGGTGCCGTCGGGATAGGTAAGGACCCGGGTTACTTTGACCGACCAGCCCTCAAGGCCCGACTCGATTGTGTCGGACGTCCCCGGCTCGATTTCGGGGTTGGCCTGGTACACGGTGTCGGGCGATGTGAAGCCGTACCGGTCTGAGACCGTCGCCGAAACCCGTATCGCCGTCGAGGGATCACCCTCCGAGACCACGGTCAGGTTCGTCGATCCGTTGCGTTGTTCGCCGGCTACCGTCCGACCCCCGTTTCTGCCAAGGATCTTCACCGTCAGCGAGGTGTCGGAGTATTCGGTCTTGATATACAACGCACCGTCGGTTTGGTTACGGAAGGCGAGGTCGATCGAGGGATAGTCCAGAGTCGCTTCGATACCCTCGGGATAACGCGAGAAATAGATACTGTGCGGCTTGTGCGTGACGTCGGTATAGCCGCCCCAGAAGACCGCGTTGTACATCGTTGTCGCGAACTGGGA
>JAOUMT010000282.1 GCA_029881355.1 Acidimicrobiia bacterium
GGGTGGCGGCGATCATTCGAACCGGATCGAACCAGATGTGTGGATCGGGCGAACCATCTGGAAAGGACCTGGGGTCGACCGAAGGACCAAGCTCTAGAACCGGCGTCCCGTCCGTCGCCGCATCGTGGAGGGCAGTCGCAATCGACGGCTCCAACCCCAGCCCGATCGCCACCACCAGATCTGCGGCTCGTAATTCGGCTACCTGCTTGGCCGACAGCTGAAACTCGTGAGGATCCCCTCCGTTAGGGATGAGCACCGAAACCTCAGCCTGATCGCCCACCACGTTGGAGACCACGTCCCCAACGATGGAAGTTGTCGTAACAATCCGCAAGGTGTCCGCCTGCTGAGGAGGCTCCGACGCGCAAGCTGTCGCGGTGATCGCTATCGCGGTCAGCAGAAATGAAAACTTGTGCATAATGATAATGATTCCTATTCTCGTTAGGGAACGATACCCACAGGTGGCCAACGTGGCAAACACAAACCAACTCGTAGCGCAGCGCCTGACCGAGCTAGGCATCCGCTACTCCAGAGGACGCAAAGCGGTCATCGACGCTCTGACGAACGCCGACGGACCTCGATCAGCCGCCGAACTCCATCGCGACCTCGCCGAAGCAGTCCCGCTGTCGTCGCTTTACCGCACGTTGGCAGTGCTGACCGACGCTGACGTCGTGACGATGCACTACGGATCGAGAGGCATCACCCGCTACGAACTTTCCGAATGGTTGGCCGGCCATCACCACCATCTCGTCTGCCTGTCGTGTGGAACAGTTGACGACATCACTCCTCCACCTGCCCTCGAAGCTGACCTGGAATCCGTCGTTATCTCCCTGACGGTTGCCGGCCGGTTTTCTCCAAAGGGTCACTCACTTGAAATTGAAGGTCTCTGCTCGGAGTGCGCATGACCCCGGCGGTTTCGGGTAGGGGGGTCACCGTCAAATACGGCCAGAGCGTGGCGCTCGGTTCATCCGATTTTGTGATCCCGACTGGCAGCATCACGACGCTGATCGGACCGAACGGATCAGGCAAGTCCACCCTGCTAAACGTCATTGCGGGACTCGTGGACCCAACCACAGGCTCGGTAGTGATTGAAGACGAAGGGCGAACCCGGCTTTCTTACGTCCTACAAAGCACCAAAGTCAACGAGGCGCTGCCTGTGACGGTTGCTGAAGTAGTCGCCATGGGCCGCTACTCCCGCACCGGACTACTCGGCCGGATGAACCGCGACGATCGGGCAGCCATCGAAGCGGCGATGAAACGTATGGGAATCGACAACCTCGCTTCCCGCCATCTCAGTGAACTGTCGGGCGGGCAGCGCCAGCGCGTCTTCGTCGCCCAGGGCCTCGCCCAACAGCATGACCTGTTGCTCCTTGACGAACCGCTCACCGGTCTGGATCTCCCCTCGGCCCAAGCGATCGACGATGTCATCCACGACGAGCAAAGCCACGGCTGTACGGTCATCATCACCACCCATGACCTGGCCGAAGCCCAGGCAGCCGATTGGGTAATCCTCCTGGCGGGAAGCGTTATCGCATACGGGCCGCCTGACGAAGTGCTCACCCAGGAGCACCTGAGCGCCGCCTACGGGTCCCTACATGTAGAAGGTGGACAGGTGTTCCTAGACGATCCTGCCCATCGAACCTCGGTGAGCCGACACCACCACGGCGAGCGGCAGATTCACACCGAAATGGACCGTTCCGACCTGCACGATTAACCAAGGTACGATTCTTGGATGTGCCGAAGCATCCTGACCCTTCATAATTTCGAACCGCCCGCCACGTCAGAAGAGGTGCGCGCCGCAGCTACCCAGTACGTTCGCAAGCTCAGCGGGTCCCGGGTTCCATCCAAAGCGAACGCAGAGGCGTTCAATCAAGCTATTGAAGACGTAGCTACCGCAACGGAACGAATGCTCAACGCTCTCGTAACCACCGCGGCGCCGCGTAACCGCGAAGTCGAGGCGGCCAAAGCTCGGGCGAGATCTGCCGCCCGTCGCTAATTGGCTTCTAGACCGTGTAGGAGTCGTTCCAGTCGAGCGGTATCAACTCGATGCCGGCAGCCTTCAACGCCCCACCAGCCAAGTGCCGGACGGTCTGACGCCCGGACTCGGACAGGTAGAAATCGTGAATCGGGATGACCTGACTGGGACCGAGGCGTTTGGCAAAGGCGACGGCTCCGGTCATGGATCCCCAGGGCATCATGCAAGGAAGCGCCAAAATCGGCGCGGATGTGCCTGGCTCGTGGCTATCCCCGGGATGGGTCAAGACACCATCAATTGTCCAACTGCGATTGGGCGGCTGCATCCCGTTGGGAAGGACGCCGTGCAACACGTCCTCATGCGAAACGCCGTCAGGGTTATCGACCTTCACCTCGATGTCGTGGGGTCTGAGTAAGTCGGCAACAGCCCTATTCCCGAAGATTTCGACGTCTTCACCACGATCGATCAACCATCGGACAAACTCAGGTTTCACATGGTCGGCGTGCTCATGCGTAATGAGGACGCGCTGCACCTCGCCGAGATCGTCGAGGTCTACGAAATCGGTGTCGAACGTAAAAAACCCAGGGTCGAACAGCGTGGTGCCCTCTTCGGACGCCACGGTAAGGCAGGAATCGGCGAGTCTGCTGATGATCGTCATAGTGCGACGCTAGCCGAGGTGGGTTATGAAAAGGCGGTAAGCCACCCGTACGGCCGCAAGCGCCGGCACCTGTCAGGGCTAGTGTCTTCGCCTATGACAGACGAGCTACCTGCGGTTCAACTAAAGAACGTCGATGTCGTCCGCTCGGGTCGCAAGCTACTCAACGACATTTCCTGGACCATCGAAGCCCACGAACGGTGGGTTCTTTTCGGCCCGAACGGCTGTGGCAAGACCACCCTGCTTCAAGTCCTGCCCCCATA
>JAOUMT010000283.1 GCA_029881355.1 Acidimicrobiia bacterium
CACGACCATTTTCGTGTGTCGGCCAGCCACTGGCGGAACCAATTGGTCCCAGCATGCGTACGGCTTGGCTATCGACGTGAACCCGTTCCAGAACCCCTATTGGAAGGGCGATCTCGTGTTGCCTGAGCTGGCGGACTATTACACGGATCGGGCAACGGGCGCCGTAGGAATAATCGTAGATGGTGATGCCGTCACCGAGGCGTTTCGGTCGATCGGGTGGGGCTGGGGCGGCCACTGGTCGTCCCTGAAAGACTGGATGCATTTCAGCCGCAACGGCCGATAGGGGCGGCGTCTAGGCGACTCGTCCGGCACGCAGGTGCCGGTGAAGTTTGTCCCAGACACTTGAATGGGCCAGTTTGGTGGTCATGGAAGTAAGCGTCTGGACGAAACTGGGGACCGCCAACTCCGGTTTCATCGGATTCGGGCGCATCTTGGCGAGTACGTCAGGTTCTGGTCGTAACACCACGATGTCGGTGTCCGGCCACTCGTGGCGAATCGTGGCGAGTTCCGATTCGAGGGCTGCCTGGCCGACGCGGTCGAGGAGAGTTTCGATCGGTGTCGCTCGCACTCGCTTTTCGGTAGCAGCCATCGGGGCCAAAATCAGGACGAGATCGAGGGGAGCGGGGCTGCCGAGGACCAGGTCTGCATGGGTACCCGACAGAACTCCACCGTCGACGTAGGTGGAGCCGTTGAGGTTGTAGGGCGAGAAGATCATAGGAACCGCCGACGAAGCGGCGACGGCCTGGCCGAGTGTGACTTGTTCGGATTCGTCTGACCCGAACACAACCCTTCGTTTTCGCTCGAGGTCATACGTGGCAATGAGGAGGGGTCGGTCTGGCCAATGGTTGGCGGCGTCCTCGACGTGAAATTCCATCCACTCGGCGATGGCGTTTGAATCGAACATGCCGGGCGACCCGAGGATGAGACGCAATCCGGGTCGCCGGAGGCCGGGAACAATACCGTGCCGCACCCATCGGCTGACTCCAGCACCCGATCGGGTCGGCCGGAACAGCTGCTTGGAGATACGGGCTGCGACATCGCCGTGGTTGTCGCCGGGCTTGACCACACTGGATAAATCCAACCGGTTGGACCGAACGATGCCGCCGACAAAAGCCCCGGCTGACGTGCCGACGATGACGTCAGAGCTGTTGGGATCCCAACCGGTTGCCATCTCAATAGCCATGAGCGCCGCCATTTCGTACGACGCACCAGTAATTCCCCCGCCACCGAGGACCAGTCCTACCCTGCTCATGCTGATCAGGCTACTACCCCTCGCCGAATGCGATGGCTTCTCGCAATAGAACCGCCGCCATGCGTCAGTGAGCCCGATCCCCTAGTGATGCGGCGACCCGGTCGGCTGGCTAGAGCTGGAGTTCGGCGGCACCGAAGCTGCGCCCGCAAGACGGGCAAGAAGTGTCCTGGTCGGAGGTTTGGGCGTGACACCACGGGCAGGGCAGATCTGCCGCCGCCAGGTCGTACATTGCCGTTCTACCCGTATATGGGAGGCTGTCGTGGCCGGTCCGGTTGCCGTCTGATCGATTGCCGAAAACACCAAACATACGTACGTCCTTTCCTCGTCTCGCCTAAAGGTTAAGCGGACGAGCGTATGTTTTGGTGGATTTCGGGACTAGCGCATGGCGTAGGCCGCTAGTTGTTCGATGTGTTTTCGGAGTTGCTCGAGTCGGCCGCTCGATGTCTCAGCTTCCCGGATGAGATACGAGGCGATGTGGTAGATGATCCAGGGTCGTAGGTCATCATCGGATAGTTTCGCGCCATACCCTTCGGCGAAGGCCGCCGCCGCAGTGTCTCCAGCGGATGATCCGAGCGACCAGTACGCCAACGTAAAGTCCCACTCGGGTGGTGTCAGCGTGGCCCATGTCCAATCGAACAAGGTGACCTCGGCGGAGTCGTTCACGTAGAAGTTGGTGGCTGACGGGTTGGTGTGTGAGAAGGTCGGAGCGCTGCAGCGAGGCGGGGGGACTGCCATTGCGGCTTCGATGACATCAGCGCCGATGTTCAGGCGGCCACGAAACCGATTCAACCGCAGGAAGGTGGATTCATAGTCCGAGGCCACCTGCTCGGCGGTCATTCCCCCATGGAGGTTGGTGACATTCGCCGTGTCGAGTTGGTGGATCGATCGGACGATGTTCCCGCAGTTGGCCGCCGCGATGGCATTTTCTGGAAGCGTGGCCATGGTCCAGGCGCCGGGGTCACGAAACTTCACCCAGTGAGTACCCTGCTCGTCACCTCGCTCGAAAATGGACGGAGTGCCAGGGATGCCTCCGAGAACGGTAAACGCTCGCTCTTCGCGCCTCGCGTAGCTTTCGCGGTCATAGATCTTCAGGATGTAGGTCCGGTCGGCGAGTGGACTCGGAACGTGTGGGTGGCATCCCCCGGTGTTCCAAGTTGGTTAACCCGCCCCCCGTCCGCCAAGCCCCTGGCCAGCTGGACTGCGTCCATTGTGTGGACTCCTTGGGTAATCAACTTCTCTGCTGCGTTTGTGCTTGATAGCCTAGCTCCAGCATCAACAGAAACGGTTACTACGTGTCGATACATTTGCTTTACCCCGACGGCTCGTCCCATTCGTTCGAGGACGGCACCACGGGTCTGGAAGTAGCCGAGTCGATCGGCTCACGACTCGCTCAGGCAGCTGTGGCCGTATCGGTTGACGGCGTCGAATACGACCTGAGCCGGGCGCTTCCGAGTGGTTCGTTTTCGGTGATCACCGAAAACAGCGAGGCCGGCCGTCACATTATTCGGCATTCGGCGGCTCACATCATGGCCCAGGCCGTCCTTAGCTTGTTCCCGGGGTCGACGTTCGCGATCGGTCCGGCGATTGAGAACGGCTTTTACTACGACTTCGAGATCGGTCGGGGTTTCACGCCT
>JAOUMT010000092.1 GCA_029881355.1 Acidimicrobiia bacterium
ATCGCGACTGACAGCGCATTGGCATTGGCAGGATCGTTCTGTTGGGCTTGGCGGACCGCTTCATTGATCCCTTCGAGGGTCTGCACGTGATGGCCTACTTCGTGAGCGATGACGTACGCCTGGGCGAAATCGCCAGAAGCGCCGAACTGATTTTTCAGGACGTCGAAGAAGCCGAGATCCAGATACATGGTCTGATCGAGCGGACAGTAGTGCGGTCCGACCCTGGCGTCAGCCCCTCCACAGCCCGAGTTCGTGAAACCGTCGAAAATGACCAGCTTGGTCGGGGTGTAGGTCTCGCCGGCCGCCGCATAGCGACGGGTCCAGATGTCCTGAGTGTTGTCCGTTATGGCACACATGAACTGGATTTGCTCGGAGCTTTCCTCGACACAGTTGGCTGTCGATGCCGGCGGTGTCTGCGTCTGTGTGGGTACTGCGCTTGGATTAAGCGTCCCTGAATCGGTTCCACCCGCGCCCATACAGACGCTGAGTACGACGATGAGAATGATGATGGGGAGTCCGAGCTTTCCGATCGGCAGCCCGCCGCCACCGAGACCACCGCCACCACCCGATGAGCCGCCGGTCGGAAAACCGAACGTTCCACCCTGGCGGGTAGCCCGCTGGCCCCGCCGGTTCTCGACGTACTTGCCTGATGTTGGTTTCCACTTGACCATGACGTCCTCAGTTGCCGTTGGATGCCGTGAAACGGACCTGGATTGGTGAATCAATGTCGGGATGCAGCGACCGGTGCACGGTACACGTGTGAGCGGCCCGCTCGAAGAGTCGGGCAATTTTCTCATCTTGCGGGTGTGCTACCGCAATATCAACCGCCAGTCGAATAATCCGTTTTGGGTCGACGCCGAGTTCCTTGTCGACGGTGATGGTGATCGCATCGAGCGGCACGCCGTGCCGGTCGGCGATTACAGCCAGCGAGGAGCTGATGCATGAACCGAGACCGGCTCCGACCAGGTCCGTGGACGAAAACGTCGTGCCACCCCCACCGAATTCAGGGGAGACATCGGTATAAATGACGGTCCCGGTCTTGGTGTCGGTGATTTGGGTGCGGCCGTCGCCGACGGGCCGACTTGTCGTTGAACTCATGACGGGACTTTACCCGGACGTGACGAATTCGAAACAGCCACGGTTCTGCGGGTAGGTGCCGTTGCCGTGGTCAGTCCATACTGCGCTTGATGGTCTCGTAGATGCGGTCTACGGACGGGATTGTTAGGTCCTCGAGATTCTCGGCGGATGGCAGAGGGATATGTGGTGTGGAGATCCGGATCACCGGCCCGTCAAGATTCCAGAAGGCTTCCTCCCCGACCAACGATGCGATCTCAGCACCCCACCCGCACAGCCGGGGGTTCTCCTCGACGGTGTACAACCGTCCGGTTTTCTCGACCGAAGACATAATCGTTTTGGTATCGAGCGGCACGAGCGATCGGAGGTCGATGACCTCGGCGGAAACACCGTCGTCGGCCAGCCGTTCGGCGGCTTCAATGGCGCGCGGCACCATCAAGGCCAGAGCAACGATCGTGCAGTCTGAGCCTTCCCGCACCACCTTGGCCTCTCCGAGGGCTTGGAAAAGTTCGCCCTCTGGCACCTCGCCCTTGGTGGCGAGAAGGGATTTGTGCTCGAAAAACACGACCGGGTCCGGGTCCCTGATCGCGGCCGCCATAAGGCCGACCACATCCGCGGGGTTGGATGGTGCGACGACCTTCAACCCCGGGATCATCATGCACCAGTTCTCGACGCTCTGGCTGTGTTGAGCTCCAAAACGAGATCCGCCTCCGTTGTGGGTCCGGACTACCACCGGAACGGTCATCTGACCGCCAGTCATGTACCGGCTCTTGGCCATTTCGTTGGCGAGAATGTCAAAGCACACTGCGATGAAATCCGAGAACATGATCTCGGCGATCACGGGTACTCCCGTCATGGCGGCCCCCATCGCCGCGCCGAGGATGGCTTGTTCGGAGATGGGTGTATCGCGGATCCGGCTGGGGCCGAATTCATCGAGCAGGCCGACGGTTGTCTTGAATACGCCGCCGGCTCCGGCTATGTCCTCGCCGAGCATGACCAGCATCGGGTCGCGGCGCATCTCCTGGGCGATGCCCCTGGCGACGGCTTCGCGGTAGCTCAGTTCCGCCATGCGGAGCCTCCGTCAGCCCACAAGTCGGTCATGGCTAGCGCCGGATCGGGCGGCAAGCCGGCTTTGGCGAATTCGGTGGCCTCGTCTATTCGACCGGCCACTGACTGTTGGATTGTGGCGAGGTCGCCTTCCGGGACACCGAGTCGAAGGAGGCGCTGGTGGTAGATCGGGATGGGATCATGATCGAGCCATGCTTCGACCTCGTCGGCGGGACGATACTTCCCGGGATCGGCACGGCTATGGCCGCCGTGTCGGTAGGTGACCGCTTCGATGAGAGACGGCCCGGCGCCCCGTCGCGCCTTGGTCAGCGCGGTCTGGGCGCTGAGATACACCGCGTCGGCGTCGTTACCGTCGACGATGATCCGCTCGAGGCCATAGGCACTCGCCCGGTCGGCGGCCGGATGTTCGACCGCGGTGATGAGATCGCTGGGGGTGTATTCCATGTACAGGTTGTTCTCGCACACAAAAACGATCGGCAAGTTCCAAATGACCGCAAAGTTGAGCGCCTCATGGAAGGCCCCGATGTTGGTCGCCCCGTCCCCGAAGAAGGCCACCGTCACCTGGTCGGTTCCGCGAATCTGCGCAGACCAGGCCGTACCGTTGGCGATGCACAAGTGTGCGCCGATGATGGCGTAGCTGCCCATCATGTTGTGTTCAACCGAGGTCAGGTGCATCGACCCACCCTTGCCCTGGAGGATGCCGTTCTCACGCCCGAGCAGTTCGGCCATGACCGGTCCGAGCGGAGCCCCCTTGGAGAGGGTGTGGGCATGGCCTCGGTAGGTTGCGAACACGTAGTCATCGGGCTGCATGGCTTGTCCAAATCCTGCCGATACGGCTTCCATCCCCAACGACAGATGGCTGGTGCCTTTGACAAGATTCTGCATGAACAGGTCGTAGGCGCGCTTTTCGAACTGACGGAGCACCTGTTGGCGTTCGTATAGTTCCATTCGCACGTCGGAGGGGATGTCCGCTTCGTCCATCGCCGGGTCCAAGGCGACCGGTGGGCGAACTGGCCTCGTTGCGTAGTCGAGCAACGTCGGGTCGTCTGCAGCCGAGTCGTTGAAAGGCTTAGTACTCATTGG
Organism: Acidimicrobiia bacterium; assembly: GCA_029881355.1. Classification (GTDB taxonomy): domain Bacteria; phylum Actinomycetota; class Acidimicrobiia; order Spongiisociales; family JAENVV01; genus JAENVV01. The sequence goes on from JAOUMT010000092.1 coordinate 3,226, forward strand.
CAACCATGAGCTCTTCGCATGGGAACAGCGTAATGATCTTGGGGCCGTCGCTGGTGACGACGATTTCTTCTTCGATTCGGGCCGCCGAGCGACCGTCTTTGGCAGGAGCGTAGGTTTCCAGAGCGAAGACCATGCCTTCTTTGATCTCTACCGGATCGTCGAGGGAGTTGAGACGGCTGACGATTGGACGTTCGTGTAGGCCGACGCCCACGCCATGTCCGAACTGCAACCCGAACGCGTCCATTTCATCCTCGAACCCGAATTCATGGGCTTCTGGCCAAACCCGGGCGATATCGGCAGTGGTCTTGCCAACCTGGACCTGGTCGATGGCCGCGTCCATCCATTCGCGTGATTGCTTGAAAGCGTCCCGGTGGGCCTGGCTGGCCCGACCGACCGCAAACGTCCGGTAGTAACACGTGCGGTACCCGTTGTAGACATGAATGATGTCGAAGTACGCCTGATCGCCCGGTCGGATCAAACGATCGGAGAAGACGTGCGGATGCGGGCTGCAACGCTCGCCGGCGATCGAGTTGATCGCCTCGACGAACTCCGAGCCCATCTCGAAGAGCCGGGCGTGGGCGAGGGCGACAACGTCTGACTCACGCACACCGGGCTTGAGGTATTCGAAGATATCCTGATACACCCCGTCGACCATGGCGCACGCCTGGGTGAGCAACATGATCTCGTCCTGGTTCTTGATTTCCCTGGCCATCATCATGGCCTGCTGGCCGTCGGTGACGTTGAGGCCCTCGGCCTGGAGTGCCATGAACACGCCGGTCTCGGCCATGTCGACGCCGAGTGGCTCGCCTTCGACGCCGGCCTCGCGCAGCGCGGCAGCAATTTCGGTGGCCGCCCGCTCATGCAATCCGCTGTTAGGGCCAATCGCACCCTGCAAGCCAGTGTTGCCTGCCAACGAGTTCGTGGCGTCATAAAGCGAGGGAAGTTGTAGTCGATGAGCTTTCGCAGCCGAACCGAAATCCCAGATCTTCGGCTGGCCTTCCCGGGTTACCAGCGCCCACCGTTCTCCCTTGTTGAAAGCCCAATAGCCAATGGTGGTGCTCGTGGTGTACCGGATGTTGGAGGTTTCGAAGAGTAGAAGCGCTCCCAGGTTGTGGGCGTCGAGCTGCTCGCGAACGCGGGCAAGGCGATAGGAGCGTAGGCGCTCCCAATTGACCCGCTCTTCCCAGTCGACTGACATGGTTCCGGGTGCGGGTGTGGTTGCGACCGGGAAGTCCCTCATGCGTGTTTCTCCAGGTAGGATGCAATCGTTTGCACAATCTAGGCTAGCGAATCAGAGTTGCTTGTGAGTCGGCGGAAGGTAGCGAGTTGAAATACGACGTTGCGGTAGTGGGAGCCGGCATTGTCGGGTTGGCGTCTGCGACGGCTCTCACGGCACGGTTTCCCGGTGTTTCGGTCGTCGTTATCGACAAAGAGCCCACGGTCGGTTTCCACCAGACCGGCCACAACAGCGGGGTCCTGCACTCTGGCTTGTACTACAAGCCAGGTTCGTTGAAGGCGGAACTCTGTGTCCGTGGCCAACGCGCCATGGCCGAGTTCTGTATCTCGGAGGGTCTGCCTTTCAAGCGATCGGGCAAGCTGGTCGTGGCGACGGATGAAAGCCAGATCCCCGCAATGGAGGAGTTGCTGGCCCGAGGCACGGCCAACGGTCTGGCGGGTTTACGCCGCATCGACGCCGACGAGATCAAAGAGTTCGAGCCTCATTGTGGTGGGGTGGCGGCCCTCCACGTGCCGGAGGCCGGAGTGGCTGACTACCAGGCGGTGGCTGTTCGGTTGGCCGAAAAGCTTGCCGGTGAGGTCCGGCTCGGAGAGTCGGTAGAACAGATTTCTTCCGGATCCCATGGGATTACCATCAATACGTCGCACGGGTCGGTCTCGGCAAGAGCGATGATTGCGTGTGCCGGCCTGCACGCCGATCGAGTGGCAGAGATGTCCGGCCTCGAAACGCCGGGCCGGGTGGTGCCGTTCCGCGGGGAGTACTACCGCCTAACCGACGAGGCTTCGTCGCTTATCAACGGCCTGATCTATCCCGTGCCCGATCCCCGGTTCCCCTGGCTCGGAGTCCACTTCACCCGGCGGGTGGACGGAACGGTCGAGGTCGGACCGAACGCGGTTCTGGCCATGGGGCGCGAGCACTATCGGGGGGTCAGGCCCCAGTTTGCCGAAGTCGCCCGAACCTTTGGATACGGCGGTTTTCTCAAACTCGCCGCAAGGTATTGGAAGACCGGCACCATGGAAGTGTGGCGGTCCGCCCGGCGGTCGACCTATGCCAAGACGGCCACAAAACTGGTTCCCGAGATTCGCGGCGAACACCTCGAACCGGGCGGAGCGGGAGTCCGGGCCCAGATCGTCATGCCAGATGGCAGCCTCCAGGACGATTTTTCGATGATCAAGACCGACAATGCCATCCATGTTCTGAACGCCCCCAGCCCCGCCGCCACGAGCTCCCTGGCCATCGGTGACCACATCGCCACCCTCATGACCGAGATCCTCTAAGCCCGCTCACGGTTCGTTCTTGTCGGGGGTGGCGACGACGGAGGTCCGGTCGCCCCAGCGGAACGAAGTGGAGCGTCCGGGGGGATGTGACCCATCGCCGGAAGGCGGTGGGAAGGGGGACTCGTTCCCCACTCCGAGCATGCAAGCCAGACTCCGTTCCCTTCTCCGAGCCCGCAATCCGGGGTTCCGTTCTCATCTCCGAGCATGCAATTCAAACCCAGGTCTTGACGACGCGAGCATGCTGTCTGTGTCGCTTGGCCAGCCCCCTTACCCCGACTTCCGCTTCGCTCCAGTCGCTGCGTGACCGGAGGTCACGCCCTTTCCCCGACCTGAGCGGAGCTCAGGCGGCGGGCCCACGGCCCTGGGGGAACCGATAGGGCTCTTCTCCGTGCATGCCAGCCAGACTCTGTTTTCGATTTGCGAACTCGTGGAGCTATCCAAACAATCGAGCGGCGTTGCCGCTCAGGATCAGTTCTTGCTGTTCTGCGGTCAGACCGGCTGATTTGATGAAAGTGACGGGGTCGTCGTCGCCCATCTCGAAGGGGTAGTCGGTGCCAAGCAAGATGTGGTCGGCCCCCATGAGTTCCACCAGGTAGCGGAGGGCGCCGGCATCGTGAACCACGGTGTCGAGATAAAGCTGCTTCAAATAGGCACTGGGCGGCTTTGAGATGTGCTTGGCAGTCAGACCCGGTTTCATTTCGTAACCCTTGTCGAGTCGGCCGATCTGAAATGGAGTGAACCCGCCCCCGTGGACGACGCAGAATTTCAACCCTGGGAAGCGCTCAAATACGCCAGAGAAGATCAGTCCGGCCAGGGCAATGGTCGACTCGGCCGGTCGGGCAACCATGTTCGACATGAAGTACAGGCTCATATCCACCCCGGTCAGGGGCGCCATTGGATGGAGCAAGACGAATGCCCCCTTGGATTCGGCAGCTGCCCACAGTGGATCGAGATCCATCCGGTCGATGAAGGCTCCGTCGACGGTGGTGGCGAGTTCAACACCAGACATGCCGAGTTCGTCCATGGCGTAGTTCAACGCTTCTACAGACGCGTCCGTGTCCTGGAGGGGCAGTGTCCCGATTGTTTTGAACCGACCGGGAGCTTTGGCTGCCTCTGCCGCCAAGCCTTCGTTGTGGACCCGGGTATAGGCCACCGCCTGGTCGGAGGGAAGTTCGTAGGCGGTCAGATCGATCCAGCCGGCCAGCACCTGAACGTCCACTCCCTGACGGTCCATGGCGGCTAGCCGGGCATCGAAATCGGTGAGGTCGTCGCGCAGCGGTTGGGAGACGGCCCGGCCGGCCATCTCAACCGCGGTGCCGCGGTCTGTTTCGACCAGAGCTATCCCGGTTGATGGGTCGGCTTGTTTGAGCCAGGCGAGGAAATCGGACGGGATGCAATGGGCGTGAACGTCGATAATCATGGTACGACTGTACCTGGACCAACAAAACGACCGCAATCGATTGCAGGATCTTTTTTGGGCGTGTAGGTTCGTATCTATGCCGCCAGTGATCAAAGCTTCGGAACTTCCCACTCACGATTCCACCCGCGATGGCCGCAAACGTATTGATCTGGTCACCGAAGAGATGTTCGGTTTCGACGAATTGCGGGCCGACTACATCCGGTATCAACCAGGCGATACCGCCGCGGCGCATTATCACGTCGGAGCCCGCCACATCTGGTTTGTGGCCGAGGGGACCGGCATCTTCCATCTCAATGACGACAGCTACGAGATTGCCACCGGCGATGTCTGCACGGCGGGCGACGGGGAGGTCCACTGGTTTGAGGCGACCGGGGACGAACCGTTCGGTTTCTACGAATTGTGGGTACCTGCCCCGGTTGACACCGTCTGGGTCGTCCCGGACGACATATGAACTTGGGAGCCAACTGCGTGAGTTCACGCAGAGTCGAAGACCACCGCCTCATCACCGGGAACGGAACCTACGTGTCCGACCTGGTGCCGGCCGACGCTTTATATGTGGCATTCGTCCGCAGTCCGAGTGCTCATGGGACCATCGACCAACTTGATTTGGATGAGGTCCGCTCGTCGCCGGGAGTCGTTGGTGTCTTCACCGCCGAAGACCTTGACCTTCAGGACATACCCGGTGCGACTGGTCGTGGTCCCGCCGCCGTGCCATTCACGCGACCGCCGCTGGTCCGAACGAGGGTCAGGTATGTCGGTGATCCTGTGGCGGTGGTTGTCGCGGAGTCTCCGCGGTTGGCCGCCGACGCCGCTGACCTCGCCTGGGTCGAGATTGACGATCTTCCCGTCGAAACAGTGCCGGGCGAGAATCGTTCGGTCTTGTTCGACGGGACCGAATCCAACCTGGTCGAAGAGGTCTTCATCGAGGCCGGAGGGCCCGCTGGTTCGCCCGACGTTTCGATAACCGTGGACGTACATCACCAGCGGCTTGCTCCCGTATCGATGGAGACCCAGGCGATCCTGGTGGTACCCGAAGATGGCGGGGTTCACGTGTGGTGCAGCCACCAGGCACCTCATCGCCTGAAATCACAGATCTCCGACTTTGTGGGCATAGAACCGGTTCGAGTGACGGTACCCGACGTTGGTGGTGCTTTCGGTATGAAGGGCTCACTGTTTCCCGAGTACCTGGTGACCGCAGCAGTCGCCGTCAAGCTCAATCGCCCGGTCGCCTGGATCCAGCGACGGCCCGACCAGTTCACGGGCGGAACCCATGGGCGCGCCCAGCGTCACCAACTCACTCTCGAGGGAACGATCGATGGACGACTAACCAAGGCGCGCTTTGAGTTGATCGCCGAGACGGGTGCCTATCCGCACGACGGATCTGCCGTCCCGACTTTCGGCCGACTCACCGCAACGGGTATGTATGACATTCCGAGAGTCGAGATCCACGCCAAGACGTTCGTGACCAACCGGGCCCCCACCGGACCGTATCGCGGGGCCGGGCGGCCCGAGGCCGCCCTCACCATGGAGCGGGGGATGGACGCCTTCGCCCGGGCGGCCGGTCTTGATCCGATCGAGGTTCGACTTATGAATGTTGTCAGGGAGTGGCCGTACACGACCGCGGCCGGTGCGATCTATGACTCAGGTGATTATGCCGCAGCGATCGAACTCGCCAGGTCGATGCTCGATATGGACGGCCTACGCGCGGAGCAGCAACGACGGCTGGCAGCAGGTGAATCGCCCCTGGGGGTTGGCTTTGGAGCATTCGTGGAGCGAGCCGGTGGGGCGCTTGACTCGTGGGAATATGCGGCGGTCGAGGTAGATCCGGAGGCTGAAGAGATCGTCGTCAGAACTGGCTCGACCGATGGCGGTGGCCAGGGCCATAAAACGGTGTGGTCCCAGGTCGCCAGAGATGTATTGGGTCTCGAAAGGGTTCGGATTATCGCCGGCGACACCGACGAAGTCCCGGCCGGACTTGGGACGTTCGCCTCCCGTTCAGCCCAGATCGGAGCGAGTGGGGTCCACCGCATGGCGCTGAAGGTGCTCGAGTTGGGCCGGGAACGAGCGGCGGAACGGCTCGAGGCTTCTCCACATGACATCAAGTACGAAGCGGGCGTCTTTTCCGTGGCAGGTTCTCCCGGCTCGGAAGTCTCACTGTGGGATCTCGCGGCAGATGAACCACTCGAAGCCGACGAGAAGTTCCAGCCGGGTGCCCAAACGTTCCCGTACGGCGTTCATGTGGCAGTGGTAGAGGTATTGCCGGAAACCGGAGAAGTCCGGGTCCTCGACATTGTCGCCGTCGACGACTGCGGTCGGGTGCTGAACCCCATGATCGTCGAGGGTCAGCTGCACGGCTCGATGGCCCAGGGACTCGGTCAGGCGCTCTGGGAAGAGGTGCTGTACGACGAAGCTGGACAACCATTGACCACCTCACTACTCGCGTACCTGATTCCTGACTCGACTTCCCTGCCGGCCATTCGATCAGATCGACTCGAAAACCCCGCGCCTTCCAATCCGCTTGGAGTCAAGGGGTCGGGGGAGGCGGGCTGTATCGGACTCCCGCCAGCCATATTGAATGCCACCCTGGACGCCCTGGCCCCCCTCGGGGTCACCGACCTCCAGCTGCCGCTACGGCCGCAGAAGGTTTGGCTAGCCATTCAGCAGGCGCAAATTGATGCCTGATCGTACGGTGCGCGGAGCAGCGGTCCAGGCTGCCCCGGTGTTCCTCGACAAGGCAGGGACCCTTGAGAAGGCAGTTGCCCTCATCGAAGAAGCCGGTCGCGGTGGGGCCGAAATAGTCGGGTTCCCGGAGGGATTCATTCCTGCCCACCCCATCTGGTTTCATTTTCATTCGGGTACCGATCGGGCCGGCACCAGGTTCTCGACGGAACTATTCAAGAACTCGATCGAGGTTCCCGGTCCGGAGATCCAAGTGCTGGCTGAAGCTGCCGCCCGGGCAGGTACCTACGTGGTCATGGGGGTGTGCGAGAAGCGGCCCGACACTTTTGGGTCGATGTACAACACGCAGGTGTTTATCAGTCCCACCCACGGCTACGTCGGCAAACACCAGAAAATTGTGCCGACCGTGGGCGAACGACTGGTTCACGCCCCCGGGGGTCCTGAAACGTTTGGGGTGTTCGACAGTCCCTTCGGGCCGGTCTCTGGCTTGATGTGCGGCGAGAACTCGAACCCACTTGCCATCTTCGCGCTCACATCCGACGCCACCCGGATTCACGTCATGGCCTGGCCGAACCACTTTCCGAAACCAGCTCTCCCCATGCATGAGATATCTTTGATCGCCGCCCGGTCATTCGCCCAGATGTCGAAGGCGTGGGTGATTAGTGCCTCGTCGGTCGTTGATGATCGAATTCGCGAGATGCTGCCGCTGCGTGACGAGGACCGCGAGTTCCTCCTACGCGACGACATCGGAGGAGGATCGTGCATTGTCGCCCCTAACACAACCGTCGTGGCTGGTCCGGTGGTCGGCAACCAGGAACTGATTCTGTACGCCGACATGGACCTCGACGCCGGCGTCACGATGAAGCTTCGCCACGACTTGGCCGGGCACTACAACCGACCAGACATGTTTCGCCTGCTTGTCAATCGGGCACCGGCTCCTCTATTGCTCGAAGCGACCAGTGAGCAACTCGACCAAAGCAGTATCTATCAACAGCCGATGCCCGTTTTGGGCAGCAGAGAAGAGGAGTAGCCATGGTCAAGTTCGCCATCAAGACGCCGCCCCAGCACACGACCTGGGCAGATATGTTGGATGTCTGGCGAGCGGCCGATGACATGGAGGTATTCGACTCCGCCTGGAACTTC
>JAOUMT010000284.1 GCA_029881355.1 Acidimicrobiia bacterium
CCGGTTCTCGATGAAGCGCAGGTAGTCGTCACCGAGTTCACCACCGGCCACGAACAGGATGAACGTCGGCGGTCGAATACCCGCCTGAACGGCATACAGCACTTTCGGACGGCGACCCTTCCTGACCGGCGGCGGGTGGGCCTGCGTCCACTCCGTAATGAGGCGGTTGAGCTTGCCCGTCGACAGACGACGCTGACTCGATTCGAGAACCTGGACGATGGTCTTGGGAAGTCGATGGGTTCTGGCTCCGGTTTTGGCCGACATGCGCAGCAACGGAGCCCACGAACAAAAGCCCAGCCGGTCGGCAATTCCATCCTCCGTGATCGCCCGCTCGTCGGCGTCGGCGATGTCCCACTTGTTGGCAACGATGATCATCGCCGTACCCGAGAGCCGGACCTCCTCGGCGATTCGCTGGTCTTGTGCGGTTACTCCGTCGACTGCGTCCACCACCAATAGCGCTACATCGGATTCGGCGGCGACTCGCTTGGCCCGCTGCACGGAATAGAAGTCGGCGCTTTCCTTGATCTTGGGCTGGCGGCGCATCCCGGCGGTATCGATCACCAGGTACTCCTGACCGTCGAGGCTGACTCGTACGTCAATCGGGTCGCGCGTCGTACCCGGGACCGGCGAAACCAGAACCCGTTGTTCGCCGGCGAGGTGATTGAGCAAGGTCGATTTGCCAACGTTGGGTCGACCGATGATGGCCAGCTTTGGTATCTCGTCCTCGACGAGGTCATCGTCGCCTTCTGGCAAGAGTTCCACGAGTTGGTCGAGCAGGTCGCCCACTCCCCGCCCGTGGAGGGCGCTTACCGGAAACGGCTCACCAAGGCCCAAGCTCCAGAGATCGGAGACCAGATCGAGTTGATTGGTCGAGTCGACCTTGTTGGTGGCCAGCACGACCTTACGGGCGCCGCGGACCAGCTTGGCAATACCCATGTCGTCGTCGGTGAGGGAAGTTGTCGCGTCGACCACGAAAAGGACGACGTCTGCAGCCGCGACGGCCGCTTCGGCCTGCGCCGAGATATCGGCGGCGAGGTGCTGCTCCTCGTCGACCTGCCAGCCACCAGTGTCGATCAAAAGAAACTGGCGGCCGGCCCAGTCTGCTGAGAACTCTCTCCGGTCGCGGGTCACGCCCGGCAGTTCCTCGACGACTGCCTCACGTTTTCCGATAACGCGGTTGACGAGCGTCGACTTGCCAATGTTGGGTCGACCGACGACCGCGATGATGGGGAGCTTGGACATACCGGAACTCTAGGGCGCATTGCACCACCCCCGGAATCGACTACCTGGTAGCGAGCTCTAACATGATGTGATGGTCAAACGCGTCCAACTTGCCGAACCCCGCGGTTTTTGCGCTGGCGTAGAAATGGCGATCAAGGCACTGACGTGGATGGTCCGGGTCTTCGAAGCTCCGGTGTATTGCTATCACGAGATCGTCCATAATCGGTGGGTCGTTGACGCCTTTGAACGGGTCGGCGTTATCTTCGTCGACAGCATGGACGAAGTCCCGCCCGGGGCGCCAGTCATGCTTTCAGCACACGGATCGGCGCCCGAGGTGGTGGCCGCTGCCCAGGCTTCTGCCGGGGTCGTGGTTGACGCAGTATGCCCGCTCGTCACCAAAGTCCACCACGAAGTCAAGACGCTGACCGACAAGGGCTTCGAGATCCTCTACATCGGACACGAGGGCCACGACGAAGCCGTCGGGACCGTGGCGGAGGCTCCGGAGCACATCACACTCATCGAACCCGAACGCGGCCTGGAAGGCTTCCAGGCCAAGGACCCCGCCAAGGTGGCCCTGCTGGCCCAAACGACACTCGGTCTATTCGAATGGGAGGACGTTCTCGCCCAGTCCCAGGCTCAATACCCTGACCTCAAGACTGCCCGCAAGTCCGACCTTTGCTACGCCACCACCAATCGCCAGGAAGCAGTTCAGCAACTTTCCCGGACGGCCGACCTCATTCTCGTCGTAGGCAGTGACTCGTCATCCAACACGCGAGCTCTCGTCCGAGTCGCCCACGAGGCAGGCATACCCGCCCATCGCATCGACAGTGCAGCAGCCATTGAAGATGAATGGCTGGAAGGTGTCGACACGGTTGGGCTAACCGCGGGTGCCTCTGCGCCTGATCATCTTGTCTCGCAGGTCATTGACCGCATCAACCCGTCCGACGGTGTCGAACTCGTCCAGGTAACCAAAGAAGGCGAGTACTTCCCGCTCCCTCCACAACTCCGCGGATTCCTGACTGCCCTGCAGGCCACGGTCGAAGCCGGGTTCGGGGCCGCCAACCGCGGCGATCGAGGGCTACTCGAAGACGACCGGAACTGGACGGCGACCGAAGCGCTGGACCTCATCGCCGACGCACCAAGTTGAGAACCTGTGAGATGACCTCATCAATCGACAGATCACTCGTATCAATCTCGATGGCATCGTCGGCACGTTGTAATGGAGCTACCGATCGTGAGGAATCGATCGTGTCGCGCCTCGCAAGGTCCTGGCGGATCAGTTCGCGATCGCCGGCGATCTCGCCCGCCCGGCGCATCGCCCGTACGTCGGGCCGGGCGGTAATGAATAACTTGAGCGAAGCGTCAGGAAAAACGACCGTACCGATATCACGCCCTTCGACGACCGCCGACCCACCGTGCTCGGTCACCCATTCTCGTTGCAGGGTGACAAGCCGCTCCCGAACCGGGGCGATCGCCGAAACTGCCGATACGGCGAGGGTGGTCGCTTCGGATCGAATCTCGTCACTCACGTCGTCACCGTCAAGCATCATCCGCCCGTGGGCATATTGCAGGTCGAGGCCCTCGACCAGGTCGACCACCGAGCCCGAATCCTCCGGGTTGAGTCCGGCTCTGA
>JAOUMT010000093.1 GCA_029881355.1 Acidimicrobiia bacterium
GAACTCGGAAGGGACCATGACGAGATCGATTCCGGCGTTGACCGATTGCACCACGGAGCCGTAGTAGTCCCCGGGAATCACCTGGTCGACCGCCCCCCAGTCCGATACCACAAACCCGCCGAATCCGAGGTCGCCCCGAAGCACCTCGGTGAGCAGAAACCGGTCGCCGTGTACCTTGCCGTTCTCCCAATTCGAATACGACGCCATCACGGACAGCGCCCCTGCCCCGAAAGCCGCCTCATAGGGAATCAGGTGAATCGCTCGCAGGTCCGCCTCGGGGGCGAGCGTGACTCCCTGGTCTATCTGGTAACCAGCTGCAGTCGACGTTCCCCACGCGGTGCCGCCATCTCCTACGAAGTGTTTCGCAGTCGCGAGGACGGACGTGTCGTCGGTTAGATTCTCACCCTGCAGCCCACGAATCATGGCCGCACCGAGCAACGACACGAGTTCCGGGTTTTCGCCGAACGCCTCATAGGTTCTGCCCCAGCGCACATCTTGCGGGACTGCGAGCACTGGCGAATAGGTCCAGCGAATTCCAGTCGCGGCAGTCTCGATGGCCGTCGCTCGGCCGATCGCTTCCACAAGTTCCGGGTCGCCGGCGGCGCCCAGACCGACACTATGGGGAAAGATCACGGCGTTTCGAAGGTTATTGTGCCCGTGGATCGCGTCGACACCGTACAGCATCGGAATCGCGAGTGGAGTCGACAGGGCTGCAGCCTGATACGCACCGACCATCTCGCGCCACGCCGATGGTGTGTTCGGGCGCGGACTGCCGCCACCTCCGCTCAACACGGCTCCAATGTGGTACTCAGCGACCTGGTCCGGGCTGATGGAACCCTTTTCGACCAGGGTCATCTGGCCGAGTTTCTCGTCTAACGACATTCGGCTCAATAGGTCGGCGACTCGCTCGTCGACCGGCGCCCGGGGATCCAGGTATCGATCTCCGGCTGTGGCTGCTGTTGATGTCGACGCCGGCGAATCCGCAGGCACGACTGTCGGATTAGTGGTGGCAATACACGCCGACAGGAGCACGACTACCACGGTCGTTCCGGACACGACTCCAGAACGACCACGGTAGCGGCGCGGACCCAACTGCGACTTAAGTCGCGTTGCGGCCCCATCCCCGGGAGGATGCGGGGAAACCATGCGGCGTATCACGGAACGAATTCGAATGCTCCTACGTCGCACAAGCCGTCGCGAGTAACGCCACGCTGGTCGGTCGGCGGGCAGGCTGCCGAGCTACCAGCATCGATCGCCGGACTGCCGACTATGAGTGCGTGAGTGAGGGTCGACCCTCCATTGTCCGCCAGTGTGGCGAGGAGCGCATCGGTAGCCGCTTGATCCGTCGTCCCGTCCGGACTACACGAGAAATCGCTGATGACGTTGAACCCGCCCGAGGTAATCGTCGCGGCGCCACCACCTTCAATGGCACAAGCGAACGCTCCGGCGAACCCTTCCAGCACATTGTTCGTCAACGTCGCGTTGGCCGGAGCGCCGAACGTCGCGACAAGGATTCCCGACGCGGTCCCGGCTGGCGCGATGTTACCGCTGAACGTGGAGTTCGTCACCGTCAACTGCCCGTCGGTGTGGAAGATGCCACCTCCGTGCCACGCCGTGGAGACGTTCCCACTGAACGTGCTGTTGACGATGGTTGCGTTGCCCAGGGACCGGAGCCCGCCGGCCACGTCGGAGGCCGCCACATTGCCCGACACGGTGCTGCGGGTGATGTTGATCGTGCTCCCGAAGAACCCGTAGAGACCACCGGCGGGTTGGTTGAGGCTGACGTTGTCTGCCACCGTGCTGTCTGTGAGGTTCAGCGTGGCTCCGGCACCGGCGTAAATGCCACCGCCGCCGAACTGGAAGTTCGCCGGTCCACCACTGTTCTCCGTGTTATCTCGTACGACTACCCGATTGAGGTTCAGCGTCCCGAAATTGAGAACGCCGCCACCTTGTGGAGCCGCGACACCATCGGCGATCACGAGATCATTCATGTCCACCGTCGCCGACGAACCGATCTGGAACACCCGCGAGTTGTTGGTGCCGCTCACCACGATGCCAGGCGCCGTCGACGCGTCGATTGTGACATTCCGATCGACCGCCAGCTGACCGGACGTGAGCCCGATCGTGCTACCAGCCAGGCTTGGGTCGAACGTAATCGTCCCGCCGTCGGCGATGAGGCCAAGCGCCTCACGCAGCGAGCCGGCTCCGCTATCGGCAAGCGTTGTCACCACCAGCTCGGTGGGCGGCGGTACCGGGATCAGCTCTACGAGGTCGACTTTGGCTTCTCCGCCGGCGTTTCCATTGGGCAGAGCAAAGCCATAGCCATGCACCGCGTCCAGGCCCAGCCCATCGTTGGGCGCGCCGTCTGGTTGATCGGCGCTACGCATGAAGCTCGATATCGGAATCGACACCCGCTGCCAGCCGGCGGCGGCGTCGGTGAACGTGGACTCGAACCGCTCTGCGGTGTCGGGCCCCTGATACACCCTGACGTAGTCGATCGCGTACTGCTGCGGGTATTCGTTTCCGGGATCAGGCGTCCCGCCGAAGTTACCTCCAATGGCGAAGTTGAGGAGCAGGAAGAAGGGCTTATCGAACACCCACGGATTCGGGGCAACGTCCGAAGGGTCGGCCTGGTGGTATTGCACACCGTCGACATACCAGGTGATCAGGTCCGGCTCCCACTCGACGGTGAACGTGTGGTAGCTGCCGGATACGCCACCTGGGAACGTCTTGGTTCCACCGAAGCTCGCACCACCCGAGTAGCCAGGGCCGTGAATCGTGCCGAAGATCTCGTTCGGCTCACGGCTGACATACTCCATGATGTCGATCTCGCCGGCACCCGGCCACGGGTTGTATGTGATGTCCGTTCCGAGGCTCCAAAAGGCCGGCCACAGCCCGTCGCCGCCATCGGGGACGAGCAACCGGGACTCGATACGCCCGTAGGCGAATTCGGCCTTGTTCTGCGTGAGCAGCCTGGCTGATTCGAACTCGCATGGGCCGTAGTAGCACTCTTGCGTGCCGTCGGCCTCGTCGAGCGTGATCACGAGGTTGCCGTTGCCGTCCGTGGCTGCGTTGTCTGGGTCGTCGGTGTAGTACTGGAGTTCCTCGTTGCCCCACCCGTTTTTGCCGTCGGGGGTGGTATCACCGATCTCGTAGGCCCAGTTGGCCGGGTTGGGCGGAGTGCCGGCCGACTCATTGAACTCGTCGCTCCAGGCCAGCGTCCAACCGGAAGGTCCCGGGTCGACAGCCCGGTTGTCTTTCAACGTGACCGTGACCTCTTCGCCGCCACCGGCTCCGAAGTACCAGAAGTCGAGCGTTTCCGTTCCTGTCCAGTCCTGCGCGATCGGGAAGTCGCGGAAGAACGCTGCGTCGGATCCGCCGGCCGTAATAGGCTGACCGTCCAACATGGTGCCGTTGAACGACATCTCGGCAGGGTTGCAAGCAAACCCCGTCTCGTCGAACTGGAAGTGGAAGACGAGATCGTTGCGGCCGTCGCGGTTGACGTCTTCTACGTGCCGCCTGGCAAGTCCGGTTCTTCGGTCGACGTGAACCTCCGTTGCGTCCCCGAAGGTAACCGTCGTATGGTCGATCTCTGTGGCATCGAACTCCTCCGTGCTCAGGAGGTGCACAGGAATCACGCCGGAGCCAGAGTTACAGACTCCACCCTGGACGGCGATGTCCACGCTCAGCGGGACCCGCGCCGCAAGCACGTTCTCCACTGCATCCTGACCAGGACGAGCATCGGCATCGCCTGATACCGAGCGGTCCACGTCGATCGCCACGGGACCGACGGTGTCCCACAAGTACGCCCCCTGTTCAAAGTCGTCGAGCAGCTTCGGATCGAACGGATCGTTGTCGCTAATCAGCGCCGAACCCTGAAAGACGGCGCCTCTCTCGACGTCGACCGGGTTGGTGAGACGAATGACGATCTGCTCGTCGCCTTCGAACTTGGTGTCGTCGAAGGTGTCGATCGTAAACGTCTGCTCGGTCGCGCCACCATTGACAAATGTCAACGTTCCGCTGGTGGGAACATACTCTTCGCCAGCGATCGCGTTCGAGCGCTCAGTTGCGAAGTCGATGCTCACCTGGGCCGGATCGTTTGGACCCATCGCTCGGTTGAGTTTCACGGCGACCTCGCCGGTCGTACCCTCGTCGATGAACGTGTTCTGTGTGGAGAAGCTGACGGCGAGCGCCGGCGGGGCGGCGATTCCGTAGAGACCGACCACGTCGAAGTAGTAGGTCAACGGGCCGCCGGTTCCCAATGTGCCGATGGCGTAGCCGTGCATCTCAAACAGGCCGAGCCCGTCGTTTGGTGCGCCGTTGCCTATCTCTTTGCGGGAGAACGACGCGAACGGGAACTCGAGTAGTTGCCACCCCGTGAAATCGTCCACGAATGCGACCGTGAAACGTTCGGCGTCGTCGGTCGTCGAGCCAGTCTTGCGGTTGTCGAGGATGTCGATGAACAGGTCGGTACCTGAGCCTGTTCCATACATCCACAGCGAGATGCCTTCACTCGTCGACCAGTCCTGGCTCACCCAGGTACCAGCACTCTCGAACCCGTGGATGAACCCGGCGAACGACGTCACGTCGACGTCCATCTGCAGCACGCTGTTCGGCGTGCCGACTTCGGCGAGCTCCGGGGCAGGCGGCGTGGCAGGATTGGAGAGGCTCACGCTACTGCCGGCGCCGTTGAACGTGCAGAAACCAAGCGGCGGGACACCGGGTGCGCAGGGGGTGCCCGGGGCAACACCGGTCTCGAAGTCGTCGATGAGGGTTCCGAAATCGGGCACGATCGCGCCGAGGCTGAAAGCCCAATAATCAGTCCGGAAGTTCACGTCGGAGCCGGTACCGATCACCGCGACGATCACGTTGATCAATTCGCCGTTCCCGCCAACCGCGGAGGGCACGGCGTCGAGCACGCCGTTGCCGCCAGTAATGAACGAGTTGTCATCGAAGAAGTCGCCGAGCGGGATGGATACGAACTGCCAACCTCCGCCGGCCACCGCGCAGGGTCCAGTGGCGGAGACCACGCAGTTGTACTGGAACTCGTCGTCCTCAGGCGACGTAATCGTGCCGTCACCATCATCGTCGTCCTGTAGGTTGATCTCGAGTGTGTACTCCTGACCGGGGTTTGGATTGATCCAGAAGTTGAAGTGATCGGTACCAGAGAGGTCGCTCGGGCTGGTTCTCCCGAAACCGCCGTAGAACCCGGGCGTACCACCCGATCCCCAGCCGGTTTCCAACGAAAAGCTGCCACCTAGCGAGGCTGGCAGGTCTGCACCGTTGGCGTTTATGCCCCCGCCGCCGACCGAACCGCTGAACGAAAACCAGCCGTTGCTGAACGGATCACCATGTTCCATGTCATCGAACACGACATCGGTCGTCGAGAAACTCGGGATCGTCGGTGTAACGACGAACAGCGACGTCACCAAAGAGAGCGCTGCAAGCAGCGCAGTCTTCCGGCGAATGCCAGCACTTCCTACATTCATTTCGTTGCTCCTTTTGCCGCCCGAACGGCTTATCGGTTCCACAGCTATCTCGTCCATCTCACGTTGTCGACTTGCATCACGACGCCCCGTTGGTCTCCCCAGGCCGGAAACACCACAAGTGGGGTGTTTACTTGCGATAGGTCCAGGGTGCTGATGGGGTGGCTCAAGAGGTCGGCGATGGCAACTTTGTACGACGCCCACTCGCCGACCATCGGCTCCGAGATGGGATAGTCACCCGTTCCGCACGGGAATACACAGTCGACTTTCATCATGAAACCTGACGATGCGGATCCGGCTTCGATCAGTCTCAAGTCGAACTCCACGAACCCGTCCGACCAGTCCGTAAGGTCATATGTCTCGCCCGACTGGAAGAACAGAACCGCCTCGTCAGTTTCGAAGGTGGCCTGAATGACGTCTCCGTGACCGGCCTCGTCCGTCGAGATCAGCTCAAGCTGCACGCCGCCGCTGGCGGTGAAGACATCGAGGTCCCACGGGTAGATCCGGTCATCATCAAACACGGCCAAGGTGTCGGTCAATTCAGCGGGATCAAACGACCCGGTCAGACTTCCCGAGAAGACCGACTCGGTCGGTACGATCCCTTCAACGTGAACGGCTTCTGACGAAGATGTGCCACAGCCGATCCCGTCGTCCGGAGAGGTCGAACACTCGTATACCCGTACGTAGTCGACGAGCATCTCTTGTGGAAACGTGGTCTTGTCGTCAGGTGGGCCCGGCCAGTTTCCACCTACCGCCACATTGAGAAGAAGATGAAACTCCTGGTCAAACGGAGCGGCCCCGTCGCCGATGACCATCGTTCCGTCATAGCCGGGAAACTCCGTGTACCAGCCGTCAGCGGTCTGCGTGGCGTAGTGGTGATCGTCGACGAACCAGCGGATCTCGCCTTCCTCCCACTCGATGGCGTACACGTGAAAGACGTCGGCCGGATTCTCATGTCGGTCGAGCGGAAGGGATCGACCGGTGAAGACGTTCCCCGGCCAAACGCCCCCATAGTGCAGCGTGCCATGGATCCACCGATTCTCTGCTGCGCGAATCGTCTTGAGGTTGACCGACTCGGCAATGTCGATCTCACCGCCGGCGGCCCAGTCGCCGTAAGGCGAATCGGTCGGAAGCATCCAGATCGCCGGCCACAAACCCTGACCCTCGGGGAAGCGAGCTCGAACCTCCATCCTCCCGTACTTCCAGTCGCCCTGCCCCTTCGTACGGATCCGGCCCGACGTATACGGGAGGGTTGTCTGACCGGGGGTGGAGTCTTCCCAATCTTCATGACCGGCCAGACCTGTGAACGATTCTTCTCGCGCGACGATGTGGAGCAGTCCGCCGTCAACCGACACGTTCTCCGGGCGGCTCGTGTAGCACTGCAGTTCGTTGTTACCGCCGCCCCAGCAGTTCTCTTCGAAATCCCAGCGAGTGAGATCTAATTGGCTTCCGTCGAACTCGTCCGACCACACCAACGCCCAGCCCTTCTCCCCGGGGTGGAATGCTTCAGAGAAGCCTGTAGGCAAGGTCGTCGCGGGCGCACTAGCCGGTGGAACCGACGAACTTGTTTCATTCGAGTCAGTCGAAGACACTCCACCGCTACACGCGCTCACAACCAAGATAAGACATACCCCCCAAACCGATCGGGTCATTTGTCGACGCCGGTAATCACAATTCCTTGAATGAAGATCCGCTGAGCGAAGAAGAAGATGACGAGCGGAATCACCAGCGTGATAAACGAGGCAGCCATGATCAATTGCGGTTCCGTGTCGTACACGCCGTTGAAGAGGGTTAGGCCAACCGAAATCGGCTGAAGATCTCTATTACTCACCAGATAGATGAGCGGCCCGAAGAAGTCATTCCAGGCGAAGAAGAAGTGGAAGAGCGATACCGCAGTCATCGCCGGAATGGCCTGAGGAAGGATGACCGCGACGAAGGTCTTAAGTGGTCCAGCGCCGTCAACCGCCGCCGCCTGTTCCATCTCGTTGGGGATCGTCAGGAAATACTGCCGGAGAAGGAACACGTTATAAGCGTTTGCAAAGAACTGCGGGACGATCAACGGAAGCCATGTTCCCGTCCAACCAATCCAACTAAAGAACGCATAACTCGGGACCTGAGTGACAGCCGGAGGGAGAATGATGGTCGCCATCAACACCATGAACAGAACCCCCCGGCCCCGAAACTTGAATCGGGCGAATCCGTAGGCGACCAACGCCGATGAAGACACGGCACCGATCAGCGTGATGGTGGCATAGAAAACCGTCCATCCCAGCAGCCTTGGGAAGTTGATCTTTTCCCAGGCTTCTGGATAATTACCCCAGGCAAACGAGATAGAGCGAGCCGGCTCCAACGTTCTCCATCGTCCCTCCCAAAGAATCAAACCGGCCTCGGGGTCGTTCGGGTCCACGAATTCGCTCGACTCCCGTCCCTTGTTGACCAGCGCCCAGCTTTCGATGCCCCCATCCACAGGCACCTCGTACACCTCGTATTCACGTCCTTCGTACTCAAAGACCGCTATTTCGGTCGGCAGAATCGGGGAGTCGGCCGCCTGCGTGCGGGTCTTGAGGGACGTGACCCCGGCGTATAACAACGGCATCAGCCACACCGAAGCGAGGGCGAGCGCCACCATCGTAACTACCCACTGGCGCAGGAGCCTACGCCGCTTGAGACGAGCAGCGGCCTCATCAAAAGCGGTTGACTCACGACGAGTGACCATGGGCTTCATGTCGAATCTCCCGAGTAGTAAACCCAATATCTGGCCGTTCCGAACGTAACTATCGTGAAGACCAAGGCCACGAAAAAGAGGATCCAGGCCAGCGTTGCGCCATATCCCATCTGGGCAAACTGAAAGGCCTGCTTGTAGAAGTAGATCATGTAAAAGTTGGTGGCACCTTCGGGGTAGCCAGTTGTTCCATTCAGAACGAACGGTTGGAGGAAGTACTGGAGCAAGCCGACGAGTCCAAGGACCAGGTTGTAGAAGATGACCGGCGAAACCATCGGAATGGTGATGTTCCACATGCGACGCCACCATCCGGCCCCATCGATCGCGGCTGATTCGTACAGACTGGTCGGTACTCCTTGGAGGCCGGCGAGATTGATAAGGATGGCATTCCCGACTCCCCAGATTCCGATGAACGTGAACGTGATCGGAATCAGCGTCGGGTTGTCAAACCAACGAATACCGTCGATCCCAACTGCATCCACACCGAACAACGCAATGATCCGGTTGACCCATCCGGATTGCGAGTTGAGAACCTGGGAGAAGATCAAAGTCGCCGCAATGAACGGAACAACCGACGGTGCATAGAACAGCGTGCGGAAGAGGTTCTTGCCCCTCAGATACTCGGAGTTCAAAAGCAGAGCGAATCCAAATGCGACGGCAAGGCCGAGCGGTAGGTTGATCACCGCAAAGCGCAGTGTCACGACCCACGATCGCCAGACGTTTGGATCGTTGAACAGGGCCCGACGCCAGTTGTCGGCGCCGATGAATGTTGCCTCGTCCGGGACCGACAGTTGAAAGTCGAGCATCGAGAAAAAGGCCGACGCAGCCATTGGCAACAAATAGAACAAGAAGAAGCCAATCAGCCACGGCGAGATGAATATCCATCCATAGCGACCGTTCTTACGCTCGAGCGCTCCCAAGTCGGACTTGGCTCGCCGAAATCTCTTTCGGCTCGCTTCGTCAGTGACTTCGTTGACAGTAGACAAGCTTCCTCCTCGACGTTGATGTTGGGGCCCGGGAAGTCTCCCGGGCCCCAATCTGCACTATGAGCTACTGCTCAAGCGTGCAGGCTCCAGTACCGTCATAGATGGCCTGAAGATCGATCACGAGCTGATCAAAGGCTGCGTCAACGTCGAACGACTCATCAACAAACAGCTTGTTGGTGATCCGGTTGTAGCAGTCCTGTGCTTCTTGGGAGTTGGGCAAGCCCGCCTCATGGTTCGGGTTGTCGTTGTAGCCCAGGCTGGCCGTCACCACATCCCAGTTGATGTCCTGCCCTGCAAACTGACCTTCGTCCAGTTCGTCGAAGAACGTATCCTGCAAGCTCAAGCGTGCGGGCATGCCACCGTAGATCTTCAGAAGTTCGTTGGCGGCATCTCCGATGAGGTACTGAAGAACCGTGAAGGCCTCTTCTGGGTGCTCGGTGGCCTTGGTGATGGCGAACGTGTCGGCATGCAGCTTGGCGGTCGTTTGGCCATTGGCCGACGGCATCGGAGCGGCATTCCAAGGCGACTGAAGGTCACCAATGCAGCACGTGGCGTACCAGAGGTGCACAGCGTCGATAGCCATGTTTCCGGAGTTGAACCAGTTGTCGGTTCCGCCGAAAACTTCTGAAGCGCCATAGTCAGCAAATGGGTACGTGTTGTCTACCCACGCCAGCTCCTGGTACCACTTCATCGCCTCACGGTACGAGTCCGGAACCATTGCTTTGCCGTCGTCGTCGACGAGCGTCCCCGGTCCGAACAGAGCTGCCAGGCCGCGCATGTCGGTCCACTGATTGCCGAATCCGAACTGCACGATGGCATTGGGGTCGAAGTCCCCGCTCGTGGCATCATTGCCGCTGGCGTCGACGGTGAGCAACTTCGCCAATTCACGCACGGTCTCTATGTCCCAGTCGGCCTCGGTTCCATCCGCCCAAACGTAGGGTTCACCATACGCAGAGGGTGGGTAGTTGAGGCCCGCTTCATCGAACAGGTCAAGGTTGTAGAAAATGAACTGTGGGAAAACACCGAACGGCAAGCCAAGAAGGCCTTCGCCCTCTACTTCATAGAACTTGACCAGTTCCGGGTCAAAGTCAGACAAGTCAACGCCATTGGCGTCGACGAGCGGCTGAAGGTCTAGCCAGGCACCCGGGAACCCGTCCCTGCCGCGAATCCCAACGGGACCCACGATATCGGGAGCGTCACCGGCGGCGAGCTGGGTGTTCAGGACGCCAAACGCTTGATCGTTGTCCACTATCTCAAGTACTAGTTCGATCTCATCTTGGGAAGCGTTGAATGCCTCGGCAACGGCTTCCTGAGCTGGGATGACGTCGGCGTCGGAACCGGCACCGAGTCCCACGAACCACCTGATCTGCACCCGGTCGCCGCTCGGCTCAGGGGTGTCAGGAGCGTCCGTGGTGTCGGGCGCCGCCGCGGCCGTGGTTGAGGTTGGCTCGTCGGTCGAACCAGCCGTAGTGGCGGTCGAATCGCCACCACAGGCAGCCAGCAGAAGTCCGAAGACCACCACCAGCGTTGTCCATTTGTTTGCTCTCATTACTGTTTCTCCTCTTTCAAGTGTTTGAGTTTTCTCTTGTATCTACGGGCTGGGAGCGCTCCCAGCATTGGCGCAAAAAAGAATGGATCCCGGTCGGTCAGGCTGAACCTCCCTGTTCAGGACAGCCACACGACGAGC
>JAOUMT010000094.1 GCA_029881355.1 Acidimicrobiia bacterium
CGTTCCGTCGATCGGGTCGAGTATCCAGGTTCGCTCACCCGATCGGTGGCCGCCCTCCTCGCCGACGATGCCATCGAGAGGGCGACCTCGTTCGATCATTTCGATCATCAATCGTTCCGCGGCGTGATCGGCGGCGGTGACGGGGTTGACGGCTCCCTTGAAGTGCGTGTCGCCAGCGGCCAGAGACCAGTCCTGGACCACCTTCCCGGCCGCTCTGGCCAGGTCCATGGCGAAATCGATATCTTGCATCAGGACACTGTAGGGACCGATCGCCCTAGAGGAGACTTAGAATCCTCCGGTGATCCGCCCCATTCTCTTTGCGCTGGTGGGAGCTCTGTGCGCCAGCGCAGGGTTTGCCCCGGTCGGTAGCCCCATACTGATGGTCGTTGGTTTGGCGCTGTTGTTGACTGGTGTGCTCCAGGCCAGTGGCAAGGGTGTCGCGTTCTTCGCCGGTTTCGTTTATGGAGTGGCTTTTACATCTGTGGTGATGGAGTGGCTCACGAATCTCGCCGCTGAGGCCGCCATTGGGCTCGGGTTGCTCCAGGGACTCTTCTATGGCACCGCCACTCTCGCTATCTGGTTGCTGCGAAGGAACCCCGCAGGCTCGCTCGCCATCATGTTGGTGACCATTTGGACTGCAATGGAGTTCGCCAGGGAGCGGATTCCGTTTGGTGGTGTCAACTGGGGAGCCCCCGGATACTCGATGGGAGAGTGGACCTGGTTGCGATCGAGCGCACAATGGATTGGCACGTCGGGTCTGTCGGTTGTGGCGGTGGCGGTTGGCAGCGGCGTGGCCCTCTCGGTGATCAGGCGAGAGCACCGCCCGTTGCTGGTGGCTGTCGGTGTGGGCGTAGTCGTGGCCGCCCTTGGGGCAGCCTTTCCATCCGGGCCGACCGGACCGGAACTCACTGTGGCGATCGTTCAGGGCAACTCGCCTTGTCCCGGCTCGCGTTGCGAAAACGAACGCGGCTTGATCTTCGAAAGTCATCTGGCAATGACCAGGACCTTGCCGGCAGACACATACGACCTGGTCGTCTGGCCCGAGTCGTCGACCGGGTTTGGCTTTGACCCGTTGCAGTCGTCAGAAGTCGCAAGGGACCTGGCAGCCGAAGCTGAACGGCTCAACGCCTACCTGATGGTGGGGGGAGATCGCGCGGACACGCCAGCGACGTTCATCAACTCGAACCTTCTTTACAGCCGCTCAGGTGACTTGATCGGGGAGTACCGCAAGCGCCACCCGGTGCCGTTTGGGGAGTACATTCCCTTTCGTTCGATTATTGGTCAAATGGATCTCTTTTCGCGCGTCCCTCGTGACATGGTTCGCGGAACCGAACCGGGCGTCTTTGTCGTCGACTTCGGCTCCATCGGGACAGTGATTTCGTATGAGGCGGCGTTCTCCCGCTATGGCCGGGATGCCGGTACCCGGGGAGCCGGGTTGCTGGTTGTCGCTTCGAACGAAGCCAGTTACGGGCGATCTGTGGCCGCCGAGCAATTCATCGACATGAGCCGAATGCGGGCGGCCGAAAACGGATTCGACATCGTGCACGGGGCCGTGACCGGGTCGTCGGTTCTCATCACTGACGGTGGCGTACTCGGGGAGGTGACTCCGCTCTTTGAACCGGCCATTCTCACCGGGACAGTCCGGGTCCGAAGCTCCGGACCTACCCTGTTTGCCCGGTGGGGTGATTGGGTGGCCGTTGCGATCATGGTGCTCGGTGGCTGGCTGATCGTTGAAACCGCGGTTCGCGGCGGCGCTCCAAAGCACCGCGACCCCAAAACGTAACGACTTTCCGAAACACCGCGGTCCACTCGTGGTGATTCACCACAGGTGGCGCTCATCAACGAAAGGAGGCCACCCGGGGGTGACCTCCCTGTGGTCGACTATGAGGTCAAGAGACCCCGCCAGGGACTAGCCGACTCGCTCTGTTCTAGCGCCAAGATCTGCCAGTTTCCACTCGCAGTGGCATCTTTCTTCATAAAAGTTGCACAAGTTCACTATTTTCCTCGATGGTACCGATTCCATACGCCTGGAGGTCGAACGCGGATACTGTTTCAAATACCCGATCGGCGACCTCGGGGCGGGCGAAGATCAGGAAGCCGATGCCCATGTTGAATGCCCCATACATCGCTTCGAGCGCGATCCTGCCGCGTTCGGCCAGCCAGTCGAAGATGGGCGGACGGGGCCAGTTCCCCGTATCGATGCGAGCACTGAGGCCGTTGGGCAAAGGGCGCCCCGCATTACCCGGTAGCCCTCCGCCTGTCACGTGTGCAAAGCCGACGGCCAGTCCGGCGTCAGCCAAAGCCAGGGCCGCCGGTGTGTAGATAATCGACGGTTCCAGCAGAACGCTGCCGATGGATCGATCGGACCCGGGAAACAGCTCGTCGAGGTCGTCGACGATCTTGCGTATCAGCGAAAACCCGTTCGATCGAACATTCGGACTGGCGATCCCGATGATCTGATCACCGGGTTGGATGGCCTCCCCGGTGATCTGTTTACCGGCTTCGACAATGCCGAGGGCCGCACCGGCCAGGTCGACGTGGTTGGATGCAACCACTCCGGGATGTTCGGCCGTTTCGCCGCCAAGCAGTGCGCAACCGATTCCGGCGCAGGCAGAAGCTATGGACTCGACGATCGTCCGTTCCCGGCTTGGGTCGAGTTTGCCAACCGCGAGGTAATCCGTGAAGCCGATTGCCCTGGCCCCCACGGCCGCAAGGTCGTCGACGCACATCGCAACGAGATCCGTACCGACTGTGGAGTAGTCGCCCATCAGGCGAGCAATCTCGAGTTTCGTTCCGACACCATCGGTCGACATCATGAGGATCGGATTCGTGTAGCCGGACGGAATCGTCAGTCCTGCTGCAAAACCCCCGAAGCCTCCAACAACATTCGTGCCCCAACTGGCCGTGACCGCATCGGCAATCGTACCGACGTATTCGTCGGCGGCCGCTACGTCGACACCGGCAGCCTTGTATGGATCCATCAAAGAACTTCGAGGACGAACTTGCCTGACTGGCCCGAGATGTCGGTTGGATAGTCGTTCGTCAGGCAGGCGGTGCAGAAGCTGCCACCACCCGACGCGGCGAGCAGGCCCTCAATGCTGAGATAGGCCAATGAGTCGACTTCGAGGAACTCCTGGATCTCTGCGACGCTGCGTTCGGCCGCCAAGAGGCGGGAACGGTCCGAGGTGTCCATCCCGTAGAAACAGGGCCATTTGTAAGGAGGCGAGGAAATCCGGAGGTGGATTTCGGTGGCGCCGGCTTCGCGCACCATCGTCACCAATTGGCGGGTCGTGCTGCCGCGCACGATCGAATCGTCGACGAGCACGACCCGATGACCGGCGAGTGTGTCGGGAATCGGGTTGAGCTTCATTCGAATGCCACGATCGCGCAGCATCTGTGACGGTTCGATAAATGTCCGTCCGACGTAGCGATTCTTAATCAGGCCATCGGCGTAGTGGATCCGGCTGATTTCGGCGAACCCTTGTGCGGCCGGGATGCCTGATTCGGGTACCGGCACAACCACGTCGGCCTCGACCGGCGACTCTTCGGCCAGGATGCGCCCCATTTGTTGGCGGGCGGCGTGGATGTTGCGTCCCAGGAGGTGACTGTCGGGCCTGGCAAAATACACGAACTCGAAGACGCACAGCTTCGGGTCGGGGGTGAGAACGAACGGTCGGTAGGTCTTTAGCCCCGAAGCGTTGATCACCACCATCTCGCCTGGCTCGACTTCCCGGACGAAATCGGCTCCGATAATGTCGAGGGCGGCCGTTTCGGAGGCCACTACCCAGCCGCCGTCAGCCAACTGGCCAAGACAGAGTGGTCGGAATCCATGAGGGTCCCGGAGGGCCACGAGGTTGCCCTGATCCATGATGGTGAGGGAAAAGGCCCCTTCGAAGCGGGGGGCCACCTTGCTCACGGCCTGGAGCAACCCGGTACCGTCGGATCGGGTGGCGTCCACTTCGCGCGATATCGCCTCAAGCATGAGTTCGGAGTCCGTGACGTTATCCAAATCGAGGGCGTCAGCCAGTTGGACGGTGTTGGTCAGGTTGCCGTTGTGGGCCAGGGCGACGGCCGCTTCGCCGACCTGTCGGTAGGCCGGTTGGGCGTTGTCCCATACCGTTGAGCCGGTTGTCGAATAGCGGGTATGGCCGATGGCCAGATGGCCATCGAGCGCGGCGAGCGTCCGCTCGTCGAAGACCTGGGTGACCAAACCCATGTCCTTGGAAACCATGGTGGTCTCTCCGTTGGAGACCGCCATCCCGGCGCTTTCCTGACCACGATGCTGGAGGGCGAATAGACCGAAGTAGGTGAGCTGGGAGGCTTGCTGGCCGGGGGCATAAACCCCGAACACGCCGCATTCCTCACCAGGTTCGAAGAGATCGTCGTTCGTCACGCGTTTGCCATGCTAATTGGCTTCGGCCGTTGCGTAGGCTGGCGTCGTGCGGTACTGCTTTGTTTGTGACCAGCCCGTCAGCGCCGAAACCTGCCCGGCTTGTGGAAGGGCGACCCACGCCACACCCAAGCCTGCCAGACGGCTCCTAATCCCCAAGATTCCACGCCGCCTCATCGTGGCGGGAGTGATATCCGGTCTCGTCCTGTTGTTTTTGCTATTCCAGGTCCGATGGGGCATACGCTGATCAGTGGCTCATCCGTGATCGTATGGCACCCCGCCAGGCTTCGGCAGCCTTGTCGACCGAAACGCTGGTCGCTCCAGCAACAGGGTTGTCAAAGCTGATCCGGTCTCCGCCGAACTCGCCGAGTTCGCTGACCGGTACCCCGAGGTCCTCAGCTAGCCGGCGGACGGCCGTGAAGTGTTCTGGCGGGACAGCCGCGATGATTCGGTGGGGGGCCTCTGCGAACAAGCCGATCCAACTTGAGTACTGGAGGTGGGCTCCAACGTTTGACGCGATGCAAATCTCCGAAACGGTTACCGCGGCACCTCCGTCGGAGATATCGTGCATCACCGGGACCAGTTCGTTTTGTGCCAGCGCAACAGCCAACTCGATCACCGCCTTGCCGGTGGTGGAATCTGCACCGGTGGGTCTGCCGCCAACGTGGCCCTTGATGATCTTCTCGAACGAACTGCCGGCCAGGTTCCTGGAGTTCTTGGGCCCGAACATCCACAGCGCCATACCGGCTTCTGCGCGATTCAGTCGCGGTACCGAGCGTGGTGCCGGATCGGCCAAACCCAACACGCCGACAATCGGGGTGGGGTAGATGTCGGCCTCGTCGGTTTCGTTGTAGAACGACACGTTGCCACCAACCACGGGTATGCCGAGGTTTTCGCATGCTTGTGACATACCCTCGACGGTTTCGATGAACTGCCACATGACTTCGGACTTTTCGGGATTGCCAAAGTTGAGGTTGTCGACAACCGCCATCGGTTTGGCGCCGAGCATGGCGACATTCAGGGCAGCTTCGTAGACGAGGTTGGCGCCGCCCCGCATGGGATCGAGGTAGCACTGTCGGCCGTTTCCGTCGGTGGACACTGCCAAGGCTTTGTTGGTTCCTTTGATGCGCAGGAGCGAACCGTTGTCACCTGGCCCGACGACGGTGTTCAAGAAAAGTTGGTGGTCGTACTGCTCGTAAACCCACGACGGGTCACCGATGGATGGGTCAGCGAGGATCTCCAGCAGGCAGCGTGTGATATCGGGCGGCTGGAGGTACTCGAGCGTGTTTGTCCAGAGATCCTCCAACCAGAACGGCTCGCCGGAGTCGCGTCGGAGGATGGGGGCGGCTTCGGATAGGGAGGCAGCGGGCAATTCGGCGACGACCTGGTTGTTATGCGAAATGCGCAACGTGTCGCCGGCGGTGACGGTCCCGACGACCGATGCGTCGATCTCCCATTTGGAAGCGACCGCCAGAACCTCATCTACTTTGGAAGGGTGGACGAACGCCATCATGCGTTCTTGGGATTCGGACATGAGCAGTTCGGCAGCAGTCATCCCGGCCTCTCTGACATGGACCGCGTCGAGGTTAACATCCATCCCGGTGCCCGCTCGGGCGGCGGGTTCCGACGTGGCACACGACAGGCCGGCCGCCCCGAGGTCTTGAACGCCGACGACGAGGCCGCGGTCATACAGTTCCAGGCAGGCTTCGATGAGCTTCTTCTCTTCGAAAGGGTCACCCACCTGAACCGTGGGTCGTTTGGTGTCCGAGCCGGCATCGAATGACGCAGAAGCCAGAACCGACGCTCCGCCGATTCCGTCGCGACCGGTACTCGAACCAAGCAGAATGGCGATGGTTCCGGGAGTCCCGGCCGTCCCGAGAACCAGTTGTTCCTCACGCATGATCCCCAAGCACATGACGTTGACCAGCGGGTTTCCGGCGTAACACTCCTCGAAGGCGACTTCACCGCCAACCGTTGGTACCCCGACGGCGTTGCCGTAGCCGGCCACCCCGGCGACGACCCCCTCGAGCAGATAGCGGTTATGTGGATCGTCGAGTGGGCCGAAACGAATCTGATCCCAGAGGGCGATCGGTCGCGCTCCCATCGTGAAGATGTCCCGCAAGATCCCACCGACTCCTGTCGCCGCCCCTTGATAGGGCTCGACAAACGACGGGTGATTGTGCGACTCGATGCGGAGTGCGGCCAGCCAGCCGTCACCGAGGTCGACCACCCCGGCGTTTTCTCCCGGTCCAACCACCACCCAGGGGGCGGTCGTTGGAAACCGACCGAGAAAAGCCCGCGACGATTTGTACGAGCAATGTTCGGACCACATCACGGAATACATCGCCAGTTCGGCCTCGGTGGGTGGGCGACTCAGAAGGTCGCAGACGGTCCCGTACTCGTCGTCGGTCATGCCGAGCGCCTGGTGGAGCGGCATCGTCTCAGACATTGACGGCAACTCTCGACTGCAAGAAGGATTCGAGTAGAACCCGACCGTCGGCCGATCCCAGGATTTCCTCAATGGCGCGTTCTGGGTGAGGCATGATTCCGGCTACGTTGCTCTTCGACACGGCGGCGATGTTGTTCGTCGACCCGTTCGGGTTGCTGTCCGTGTCCACCGTGCCCGTCGAACTGGAGTAGCGGAGGGGCACGTAGCCACCCGTCTCGATCGAAGCAATCTCGTCGGCAGATGCTGTGTAGTTGCCTTCGTAGGAGTTGAGGGGAATCTCAAGGACGTCGCCCACCCTGGCGGCTCTGGTGAGGATCGAATCCGTCGACTCGACCCGTAGGTGGATCGGCCGGCAGATGAACTTCAAGTCACGGTTCTGCAGCAGGACGCCCGGGAGCAGTCCGGCTTCGCAAAGCACCTGGAACCCGTTGCAGATTCCCAGCACGGGCGCCCCGGCGGCGGCCAGGCGATTGACCTCGCCCATCACGGGCGAGAACCGGGCGATGGCGCCGGTCCGCAAGTAGTCGCCGTGGGCGAATCCTCCTGGCAAGACGACGCTGTCGTAGCCGGACAGATCCGTGTCGCGATGCCAAACCAGATCGGCTGAGCCACCGAGGGTCTCGAGGGCGTAGACCACGTCGTGTTCACAGTTGCTGCCGGGAAAAACGACGACCGCCGTGTTCATGACGAAACGAGTATTTCGTAGTCTTCCATGACTGGGTTGGCGAGCAGCCTGTCGCACATCTCTGCCACCCTGGCGCGGATCGTCTCAACGTCACCGTCGGGTACTTGCAGCTCAATGGTCTTGTCGATACGTACGTCGGTCACTTCGTGGCCGAGATCCCGCAGCGCTCGGGCGACCGTGGCTCCCTGCGGATCGGAGATGCTGGGCCGGCGGCGGATAGTGACCGTGACGGTCCTCGTATCGGCCATCAGTTCCCCTCCAAATAGGCATCAAACGACTTACCGGAAATCTTCTCGAAGGCTTCGACGTAACGGGCCCTGGTTTCGGCGATCACCTCGGCAGGGAGGGGAGGTGAGGGAGGCGTGTGGTCCCATCCGGAGGTATCGAGCCAGTCCCGCACGTATTGCTTGTCGAAGGACGGGACCGCCGATCCGGGTTGGTATTCGTCGGCCGGCCAATATCGAGATGAATCAGGAGTGAGAACCTCGTCGATCAGCAAAAGCTCGCCGTCAGCGAACCCGAACTCGAATTTGGTGTCTGCCAGGATCACCCCACGTTTGGCGGCGTAACGAGCGGCGGTCAGATAGATATCGATCGAGGTGGCCTTGAGCCGTTCGTACAGTTCGTCGCCGAGCGCGGCTCGGGCACCTGCCTCGTCAAGGTTCTCGTCGTGGCCGGATTCGGCCTTGGTGGCCGGGGTGAAAATCGGTTCCGGAAGCAGGTCGGCCATGTCAAGCCCGGCAGGCAAATGCTCCGTAGTTGGGCCTCCGCCGTCGCGATACTCCCGCCAGGATGACCCATAGAGATAGCCTCGCACGACGCATTCAACCGGGATCACGTCGCAGCGCCGAACGATCATCGAACGGCCGGACAGGTCGGCGATATCGTCGGCGGTCAGACCGGAGAGTTGGGAGAGGTCGGTGCTGAGAAAGTGGTTTGGCGTGTCGAGAAGGTCGAACCAGTGCAGAGACAGTCCGGTCAGTACCCGGCCCTTGTCGGGGATGGGGTCGCCGAGGATGACGTCATACGCCGATATGCGGTCGGTAGCGACGAACAGCAGACGTTCGTCGTCGACTTCGTAGATCTCCCGGACCTTGCCAGAGGCCAGGTGTTTGAGTGCCAGCACGCAGCGAGATAGTAGCGCCTTTCAGCGACGTCCAAGCGACCATGACGACGGGGCCGACCGTGACCCTTGCCTGGCGCCGGCTGTTGCTCGGCGGCTTACGCCCAAGGATCTCCCTCGGTCCGTTTGATCCGGGCTTTGACCTCGCGCAACGATGACGGGTAGCGGCTGTCGGCGTCCTCCATCCGGGTCAGGTCGCGTTTGCCGACTAGCGGGTCATCGCGAAGGTCTTCTGCCGAGAAGGTGCGTTCCTGGCGTTCGCGCTGGTCTTGCCGCCATGTCGCAATCCGGTTGCGTTCGATTTGGACAGCCAACCACGTCGCGAGCGCATAGAACGGCACGAGCCCGAGAATTTTCGGTGGCTCAAGCATCACGACCGTGGCGAGCGACGCGCCACCGAGAAGGAACCCGGTTGCCACGAATGGAATGCGCCACCGGTCCCCATAGCTGGCCAACCACAGCCATCCGGTCAATACGGCGACAGCACCTGTGATCCAGGCCAGCAGGGTACTGAGAACGCCGGTGACCGATGGGTCGGTGTTGATGGTTGCCCAACCGCCAGTGACTATCCCGCCGGTCGCGAGAAGCACCGAGACCCGCAGGCGGTTCTTCTGTGTTGGAGTAATCCACTTTGTCAACACAACACAAGTATGGCCGACGATGGACCGGCTCGTAACTCGGGGCCTGGCCGGTTACTAGGATCGGAGTCCATGGCGTCAGCAGTTGGAATCTCCCACGGCTTTGCACGGATTGTCGTGAGTTGTCGGGATGGGAACCGAGCTCGTCGATTGTCTGACTAGAGGAGTTGATTGTGACCACGCCCGTCGTTGCTGTGACCGATACGGTATTCCCCAGCCTTGACCCCGCCCGGGATGCACTGTCGGCGGCCGGTGCCGAGTTGCGGATGGCACCGGATCAGACCGTAGAGGGGATCCTGTCGGTGGCCGCCGATGCTGATGCACTCCTGGTGACCTACGCGAAGATCACCGCCGAAGTGATTGCCGGGCTGAGGGCCTGTCGGGTCATCGGCCGTTTTGGGATCGGTGTCGACAACATTGACCTGGTCGCAGCTGCGGACGCCGGCATCACCGTCACGTACGCGCCGGTGTACTGTCTTGACGAGGTTTCGGATCACGCGATGGCCCTGTTGTTGTCGCTGGCGCGCAAAATCCCATACGCCACTCGTCTGGTTAGCGAGGGCCGGTGGGAGATGCCAGCGGTCGTGCCGATTGCGCGGCTGCGGGGGAGAACCCTCGGACTGGTCGGCCTCGGCAATATCCCCCAGACGATTGTCCCCAAAGCTCAAGCGTTCGGGCTCGAAGTAGTGGCTTCGGATCCCTACGCCCCCGATGAGGTGTTTGAACGCCTGGGTGTTCGGCGGGTCGACTTCGACGAACTGCTCACCGTTTCCGACTACATCTCTGTTCACGCACCGCTGACCGCCGAGACGGACAAGATGTTCAATGCCGACGCCTTCGCCAAGATGAAGGGTGATGCCCTGCTCATCAACACGGCCCGTGGCCCCCTGGTCGATACCGAGGCACTGGCCGATGCTCTTGAATCCGGGGCGATCGGCGGCGCCGCGCTCGACGTTCTTCCGATTGAACCACCGGCAGCCGACTTCCGGCTACTGGGGCGCGATGACGTCATCCTGACGCCCCACACGGGCTTTTATTCGGAAGATGCATTGCTCGATCTCCAGACCACGGTTGCTTCTGACGTGGCGACTGTGCTGACCGGAGGATCTCCGAAATATCCGGTCCGGGTTCGATGAATCGCTTTCCAGGCTTCGCGTCGGTGCTGGTGGCCTGATGACGCTCGTCGCCGACCTGGTCACGCAGTTGGGTGAAGACAAGGTTCTTTCGGAGCCGTTGGAACGCTATCTCTATGGCACGGACGGCGGAGTGGCTCGCGGGGAAGCGAGCGTCGTGGTTCTGCCGCGCACCGCGGAAGAGGTTTCGGCGGTCGTCAAGATTGCCCAGCAGTACGATTCGCCGATTGTTCCGCGTGGGGCGGGCACCGGTCTGGCTGGTGGGGCAGCTCCGGCGGTCCCTGCTCTAGTGATCTCGCTCACGAGAATGACGGATGTCGATATCGACCTCGACAATCACACCGCCTGGGTGGGACCGGGCGTGATCAACCTTGATCTGTCCAAAATGACCCGCCCCGCCGGTTACCACTTCGCACCCGACCCATCGTCTCAGTCGGCGTGCACCATC
>JAOUMT010000095.1 GCA_029881355.1 Acidimicrobiia bacterium
TTTTGGGCGGCAGAGAAGAGGAGTAGCCATGGTCAAGTTCGCCATCAAGACGCCGCCCCAGCACACGACCTGGGCAGATATGTTGGATGTCTGGCGAGCGGCCGATGACATGGAGGTATTCGATTCCGCCTGGAACTTCGACCACTTCTATCCCATTCATGGTGATCCGAACGGCCCTTGCCTGGAAGGTTGGACGACCCTCATCGCGTTGACCCAGGCGACCAAGCGGCTCCGGGTCGGGTGCATGGTCCATGGCATGCATTACCGCCATCCGGCGGTAACCGCCAACATGGCGGCCAGCCTTGACATCATTTCGGAAGGGCGACTCAACCTCGGGTTGGGTGCCGGGTGGTTCGAGCAGGAGTCTCAGGCATACGGCATCGAGTTGGGGACCGTCAAGGAGCGGATGGACCGTTTTGACGAAGGTGTGGCGGTTATCAAGTCGCTTCTGGCCAATGAGTCAACCACGTTCAACGGCGAGTTCTATCAGCTTGCCGACGCCCGATGCGAGCCAAAGGGGCCGCAGTCGCCCAACATTCCAATCATGATCGGTGGAGGTGGCGAAAAGCGCACGCTGCGCACGGTCGCCAGACACGCCACCATGTGGGATGCGCTCGGTATCGAGGTCGATGCCTGGAAAACCAAGCGTGACATTCTCTATGGTCACTGTTCTGACGTCGGGCGGGATCCGTCCGATATCGAAACGTCCGTGCACATCATGTTCGCGCCGGACGCCGATCCAGATGAGTTAGCCCATAAAGCGATGGAACGAGCTGAAGCAGGGGTCGATCATGTCATCTTCAGCATGCGTGCGCCCCTGTCGGTCAAGCACGTCGAACCGCTGGCGGTCGCCCTGGCCAGAGTTAGCTAGGCCAGAGCAGGCCGAACGACTGGCGGGTGTTTCCTTACCCGGCCTGCCACATGCCTCGGGGTGCCTGGTGGAGTTGCTCGACTCCCGTCGGGGTGATGAGTACCAGCTGGCCGGTCTGCACACCAGCCAGTTCGTCACGGGTGATGACGTTTGGCTGGATCACGACGGTCATTCCCGTTTCGAACGTGACGTCGGTCAGTGGACCGTTCATGCGGCTGGCCGAACCCACTATGGGCTGAAAGTAGCCGCCGCCGAATCCGTGCACCAGGTCGTCGTAGATCGAGAAGCCGGCTTCCTCGATGACGCCGGCTGCCTGGACGACCTGGGCGGCGGTCGTCCCGTCTTTCATGACGGCCACGACTTCGTCGAAAGCGGTGTCGGCCACCTCGTGCAGTTTGGCGTAGAGGTCGGTCGGCCCCACTCCGATGGTCATGGAGCGCAGGATCTGACCGGGATAACCCCACCACGATGCGCTGATTTCCGTGGTGAGGACGTCGCCGACGGCCACCGGCCTCGTCGACGGGTATTGGGCAGGAACGCAGCGATCGGGAGCGGCCATGCTGGTGACACCAAAATAATGGATGTGGTTCGTGCCTCCCTCGGACAGATATGTGGACTCGACGATGGCACCGAGATGTCGTTCGGTCATGCCGGGGGCGACCTGCTGGCGGAGAGCTTCGACGGCGCGGTCGGATAACTTGGCGCCCGCCCGCAGCCATTCGACTTCCTCGGCGGACTTGATCATGCGCAACCGGGCGTAGGCGGCGTCGAGATCCGTGACAGTGTCGACGGCGGCGCTCAACTCGGCGTGGGCTTTGTAGCCGATCGGTCCGACCAGACCGATACGGCGATCGCCGGCGAGGGACTCGATTACCGTTCGGGTGGTGGACGGGCCACCCCAGGCGACCTCGGCCTGCCGGGCCAACACCCTGGCAGTCGGCACATGGTTGTAGAACTGAACGAATAGCTGGTCGGCCCGGCCCCGCCGGACGATCAGGGCCGCTTCGCGGCTGACCGGCCATTCGCTGATCCACTGGACGGCTGACCCGCTTCGGTTGGCGCCGTAGGCGAGCACGGCATCGAGTTCGTGTTCGGCCATCAGGTCTTCGATTGCCTGGCGTCGCCTGCCCATTTCGACCGGGGAAAAATGAGGATAGTTTTGCATCGGTCTTGACCCTATCGGATCACTACAATCGATTGCAATCAATCCTGGGAGGGCCAGATGGCCGACTACGACTTCGTTATCGCCGGGGCCGGTCACAACAGCCTCATCACGGCTGCCTACCTCGCCAAGGCCGGGTATGCGTGTGTCGTTCTCGACGCCCGTGAGATTCCCGGGGGTGGAGCATCGACCGAGGAGATACTCGGCCCCGGTTATTGGGTCGACACATGCTCCACCGGTCACACCCTGATTCAGGTGAACCCGCTCATCCGCAACGACGAGCTGGGTCTCGTGAGCAAGTACGGGTTGCGGTATGTAGATCCGGATCCGGTTGCACAGGTGGCATTCCCCGATGGCGAGCCATTCACGATGTGGCTCGACTTCGACAAGACCTGTGCGGAGATCGCCCGGTTTTCTGAGAAAGACGCCGACGCCTATCGGCGTCTGGTGACCGAGTATGACGAGGTCAAGAGCCTCATCGGCCAGGTCCGGTTTCGACCGGTCGGGTTCGGTCCGTCGACAGAAGACCTGCTCGCCGCGCACCCACGTGGTGAAGTTTGGCAGCGCCGGTCGATGATGACGGCACGCGAAGTCATCCTGCGCGAGTTCGAATCGCCTCATATGCGGGCCTTTATGGCGTGGATCTCGCTCCAGACCGCCGTACCGCTTGATGCGCCGGGTTCAGGGATCCTGGCGTACTCTCTGGTCAGCGCCCGGCAGGCTCGAAGCTGGTCGCTTCCGGTGGGAGGATCCGGTCAACTCATCGATGCCCTGGTTGGTTTCCTGGAAGACGCCGGGGCCGAGATTCTCTGCAACCGCATGGTCTCCGAGTTGATCCTGGAAGGCGGCCGCTGTGTCGGTGTACGAACCACCGACGGCGAAGAGTTTCGTGGTTCGAAAGGAGTCGTTTCGACGATTCATGTCAAACGGCTGCTCGATATGGCCCCGGCGGAGTCGTGGGGGGAAGGCTTTACCTACGGTGTCGAGACCTTCCACCCGGGAACCCCGTTCTTTGCCGGCTACTTTGCCACGACGGCTCCGCCGGTCTTTCCGACCCCGGATGGTGGCCGTTCGGCGGTCTCGGCCGGGCTGGCTCCATGGATCGAAGACGCCGTCCAGCATGGACGCGACGTGTACGACGGCAAATTTGTCACGGACCCTGGCTGGCTGTTGGTCGCGACGCCGACGTTGGTCGATAGGGGCCGGGCTCCCGAGGGCACCCACACGGTCAAGATGGTGACGTTCAACACCTATGACGCCGACGGCCAGGGCCCGCACCACTGGGACGAGATCAAAGAAGCCGAGATGGACAAGCTACTGGACCACTTCCGCAAATTCGTTCCGACGTTCACCGATGACCTGATCACCGCTCGCCTCGTCAAGTCTCCGCTCGATTTTGAACGGATGAATCCGCACATGGTCGGCGGTACGCCCCACGGCGGAGACCGCGGCCTGATTTTCTCTGGTTCGCAACGCCCGGCACCTGGCTGGGCGCAACATCGGCTGCCGATCGATGGTCTCTATCAGACGGGCGGTACCACGCACCCCGGCGGGTCAATCACTGGAGCGCCCGGTCGCAACGCGGCGATGGTGATCCTGCAAGATCTCGGGACCACGATCGAGGCCGTTCTTTAGTTAGATCAGCAACTTGGCGAAGATGAAATCCACCGGGAATAAGAGAATGGGAGCCCGACCAGGGGACTCCCATTCTCTCGCTTGGGGATGCTTTTGGTTTAGTAGTTGTCGACGTTCTCCGAGCCCGACGAGAAGTCAGCGGCCGGGTTCAGGGGCAACCCGAGAGCTTCCTGAGCCACATGCAGCCCGGACACATCCGTGTAGTCGCGCCATGGGATCCCTTCTCGAACATTGCCGAACGGCGCAACGAAGTCCATCCACGAATCCATCTCGGCGGGATCGAACCCGAGATCCCGGGTCATGATCGTCGCATCGAGGTCAAACACCGAGAAGGCAGTATCCGGGAAGTCGATCTGCCACTCATCGTTCAAGATGCGCCGCACTTCCTCGAAGTTATCTCTGGTCTTGCAGAACTGCTGCGCCTGGATCCATGCGTACGCCCACGCCGCCGGGAAGTTCGGATCCTCGTCGATCTTGCTTTGGAGCATGCCGAATCCACCCTGG
This sequence comes from Acidimicrobiia bacterium, assembly GCA_029881355.1. GTDB lineage: Bacteria > Actinomycetota > Acidimicrobiia > Spongiisociales > JAENVV01 > JAENVV01. The sequence continues at coordinate 4,173 of JAOUMT010000095.1, forward strand.
GGTGAGTTCAGGAAGTCCTGATACAGGGCGCTTCCGCCGACTTCTTCGGCCAACGGGATATGGCGGGGGAAGGCGACGGTGGCGTCGATCGTCCCGGCCAGCATCAGCGTGACCCAGTCGTTCGACCCGCCGGTCGTGTTGATGAACTCGACGTCCGTCTGCCAGTCAAGGCCGAGTTCCTGCAACATGAACTTACAGAGCGCTTCGTTCACCTGACCCTCGCGGCCCCCGCCGACCTTCTTGCCGGCCAGGTTGTCTGCCGTGATGCCTTCGTTGGCGATCAAGACCAACGGCTGTGCACCGAGGTTGATGTTGATCATCTTCAGACCCTGGGGGTCGCCACTCTGAGTTGCCTTGTCTTCGAAGTCATAGAGGACGTCGGAGTCGAACAACGAGAGGTGGTACGAGCCGCCGATGGTCGGCGCGATCGGGTCGTCAGCATCGTTGATGTCGAGTGGGTTGGTGATGCCTACCTCTTCGAAGTAGCCCATCGTCTGACCGATATAGAGCGGCGCACGGAGCACCCGGTTCGGGTTGTTGTAGCCGACGGTCACCTGGTTGATGGTGGTTGTCGGGATTGCCATCGGGGCCATCGTTGTGGGCGTAGCCCCTGCCGCAGTTGTTGGCGTGGCCCCTGCCGCGGTCGTAGGGGTGGGTGCCGCGGTAGTCGGGGACGCTCCTGCGGTCGTCGTCGTGCCCCCGTCAGATCCGCAGGCCGCGAGCGCCATACCGCCGAGGGCGACTCCGGAGTAACTGAGAAACTTTCTGCGGGAGAGTTCCCCCAGCATCTTCTGTTGGCGAGTCTCTTGCTTGTCTGTCACTGTTCCTCCTAATACGTCAGGTCTTGGAGACCTGCCTCCATGGTGCGATCTTCGCTTCCAACGACCTCGTCCCTTGAACCAGGATGAGGGCGAAAACTGCCAAGCTCATCAACGCCGCATAGGTGAGCGGTGCATTGAATGCGCTTGCTGATCTGAAGATAAGCCACCCGAGTCCGCCGAGTGTGCTGGCCCCGGTCAGGAACTCGACGATGACCACGCCGATGAGTCCCCGGCTCAAGCTCAGCTGAATACCCGATACGACAAAGGGCAGCGTGTAGGGAAGTACGACCTTCTTGTAGATCTGGGCGCGGTTCGCCCCAAATACTCGGGCCGCGTTGATAAGTGATTGCTCGGTGGTCTTTACACCGGCCCACGTGTTGATGATCACCGGGAAGATGGCGGTAAGGATGATGAGGGCATACTTGATCGATTCACCGATGCCCATGATGAGCACGAGCGGGGCGTAGATGGCGAGACGAGGCAGCGACGACAAGGTCCATACGTATGGACTCAAAATGGCGTCCACCCATTTGAATCCGCCCATGGCGAGGCCGATTGGGATGCCTAGCCCTATGGCGATCACCATCGAGATGGTGTACCGCTGCAGCGATTCCCACGCGTTGTTGGCAATCACGAAGTCGCGCAGCAAGCCGAAGTTGGTTCCGTCGGTGACCTGGCCCCCGAACCAGCCGATCTTTAGGGCCGATACCGTGTCCGTGAATGAAGGGAAAATGATGGGGGGACCGATCACTTCATACTTGGCCAACAGTTGCCAGATGATGAAGAAAATCGTCAGGTTGATGACCGTAACGATCGCGAAGCGATAACGGGTCCAGATGCGCGTCAGAGTCCATTCGGCGTCTCTGATCCGGGGTTTGGCGGCAAGGGCGGATCCATCGGTGTTCTTGTCGGGCTTTTGCGGCTGTATCGTTTGAGCCATGATCAGATCCCTGGGTCCATGGTGGTGGCGGGGCTGGTGGCCAGTCGATCCAGCCGAGAATCCCCGGTAGAGATGTCGTCGTCGTGATGAGCGTCCTTGGCCCCGAGCGCTTCGTCCTTGACCAGGTTCCAGAGATGCTCGCGAAGTTCGCCGTATCGTGGGTGGGTGGTGATCTCGCCCTCTGCCAGACGGGGGCGGTCCATGTCGACGGTGACGATCTCCCGGACCTTCCCCGGCCGGTTCGAGATCACGGCGATCCGGTCACCGAGGGCGATTGCCTCGTCGATGCTGTGGGTGATAAAGACGACAGTTTGGCCGGCGTTCATGACCAGTGCCTCAAGCTGTGCCTGCAACACTTCGCGCGTCATCGCGTCGACCGCCCCGAAGGGTTCGTCGGCGAGGAGGACCTTGGGTTGCGTCACCATCGCCCGGGCCAGGCCGACTCGCTGGCGCATACCGCCGGAAAGTTCATAAGGAAACGACTTTTCGAACCCGGTGAGACCCACATCGCCGATGATCGCCTGGACCTTGTCTGCGACATCGCTTTTTGAGAGATCGTGCGGTCGTAGCTCGAATGGCAACTGGATGTTCTGCTCGACCGTTCGCCACGGCATGATGGCGTAGTCCTGGAATACCATGGACCGGTCTTCGCCGGGTCCATCGATGGGTTTTCCGTTAAACGTGACCGAACCAGACCAGGGTTGTACCAAACCGGCGATGACGTTGATGAACGTAGTCTTACCGCAGCCTGAAGGGCCGACGAGGACGAGAAACTCTCCGTCGTGGACGGTCAGTGACACGCCTTCGAGCGCCGTGAGGAGCTTGCGCTCGCGTTCGAGTTCGTAGCCCGCCGTCATATTCTCGGCCACGATCAACGGCTTACGACCCTGTCCTGTCGGTGTCACGCCGGCATTCTCCTTCGTACCTAGCTTCGAATACGATGTCCGCAATCGATTGCAGTCCACCCTACCGGGTTCGTCGCCGCGTCACTACGAAAAACGGAACCTTTTTAGATCCCGAACAACCGGCGGGCGTTTTCAAGCATGATTTTCGGGCGGACTTCTGCTTTGATCGGCAGACTGGCGAACTCCGACAGCCAACGGTCGATGCCGACGACCGGCCAATCGGTCCCGAAGAGAACCCGATCTTGGAGAAGCGAGTTGGCGTAACGGACTACTTCGTCGGGGAAATACTTTGGCGCAAACCCACTGAGATCGATCCACACGTTCGACTTGTGCCACGCAACCGCCAGAGTCTCCTGGTGGTAAGGCCAGCCGGGGTGGGCGTGGATGATCTGAAGTTCGGGAAAGTCGGCCGCCATGTCATCGAGGTAGGGAATCGGGCGGACGTTTTCAAGGCGGTAGCCCATGCCGCCAGGCCGCCCGGCACCGGAACCTGCGAAGCCCATGTGGAACATGACAACGATGCCCAATTCCTGACATGCCTCCCAGATCGGGTAGACGCTGGGATTGTTCATGAAGAACTTTTGGCGTGACGGATTGAGTTCGCCGACGCCTTTGATCCCGAACTCGCTGTGGCAGCGTCGGATCTCGTCGACGGCTCTGGTCGGTTGGTGCGGATCGATGCCGGCGAAGGGGATGAATACATCGGGGTGATCGCTGACCGCCTTCCCGATGAGGTCGTTAGGGGCTCCTTTCACCCCGGACGTTGTCTCGTCATCGGAGTTGCAGAGCACGGCCATCATCTTGCGGTCCCGGTACATGTCGGCTTGTTCGGCGAAAGAGACGGGTCGGCGTTCTTTCCCGAAATGCTCGCCCATCTGTCGGCGCCGGGCCCCCATTGCGGCCAGGAACTCCTCGGTCTGGGGATGCGTGTGAACATCGATTGCTACAACTTCATCCATTGTCATGGCTGACTCCTCATATGACACCGCTCTCGCGCAACCGCAAGATGTCCGAATCGGTGTAGCCGGCCTCTCGCAGGACCTCGGCGGTGTGCTGACCATGGGTTGGGGCGGGCGGGTGCACTCTTAGTGGGGTGCCGTCCATGGCGACGGGCGGTCCGACCTGACGAAGGGGTCGTTGCTCGCCGGGCATCTCGATTTCGTGGACCATTCGAAGCCGGCCCACCTGTGGATCGCTGAACAGGCTTTCAATCCCGTGGATCGGCCCATGCGGCACGTCGGCTTCGGCCAACAGATCGAACCATTCCACCCGGGTCCTGGTTAGTGCAATCTCCTTGAAGATGGCGTCGAGTTCGGCGTAGTTGTTGTGCCGGTCGTCGCGAGAAACGAACCGGGGATCGGTGCGCAGTTCGGGCCGGCCGAGCACGTTGGTGACGGCGATCCAGAACTTGTCGGGTACCGAAAGATGTATGACGAAAGGTAGGTCGTCACTGGCAACGAGCCCATAGGCCTGGGCTCGACGCTGGCGGGTGTTGTTGAGGGTGATCTCCCCCTGGTCGAGGAAGCTGGAGGTTGGCTCGGCCAAAAAACCGATGGTCGAACGAAGCATGGAAGCGTCGATGTACTGGCCCAGACCGCTGCGCTCCCTCGCAAAGAGGGCGGCAAGAATCCCCTGGGTCGCATGGGTCCCCGCCAGGAGATCCGACAGCGCCGGACCAACCGGATAGGGATGCTGTGGATCGATGATTTGGCTGAAGAGCCCACCCATCGCCGAGATCACGGTGTCGTAGGCGGGCCGGTCGCTCAACGGTCCATCGGACCCGAAGCCCGAGATGGAGCAATAGATCAGCCGGGGATTACCCAGGCGAAGCACATCCCATCCGATGCCGAGACGGCCCATGACTTCAGGCCGAAAGTTCTCGACTATCACGTCGGCGGACTCTGCCAGCTTGAGGAAGACTTCGGTGGCCTCGGGCCGCTTCAAGTCCAGCGTGATGCCTCGTTTGGTCCGGTTGTAGATGGCGAACTGCGGGCTGTGATCGCGATCGCCAGACTGCCAGTACCGCATCGGGTCCCCGCGTTCGGGCTCTTCGATCTTGATGACGTCCGCCCCCATCTCACCGAGGGCTTTGCCACAATACGGCGCAGCGATGTAGCGAGAAAGCTCGAGCACCCGTATGCCGGATAGTGCGCCGGCGGTCATGTTCGACCGAGTAGTGGTTCGGGAACGGTGTCGCGGATCAACTCGCCGTTCAGTGAAATCTGCTCATAGATCGGAACCGCCCTGGCGACCAAGGTCGTGACCGGACAGCGGGCGTTGGCTTCCTCGGCCATCCGAAGCACCGCTTCGGTCGAAGACGGACTCGACACGCGTGCCTGCACCATGATCCACTGAGGGTGAGGTGGAGTGTCACCGACCCGATGCTCACCCCGCATGTCCATATAGGTTTGTACGTCAATCTCGAGATCCATCACCTCGACATCAGCCAGCGCGGCACCTTTTGCAAACCAGACCTGCAGACAAAAAGCGATCGAGGAAAGGAAGTAGCGCAGGGGACTGGGAGCTTGACTATCACCGGCGCGACCGTCCGATTCGTCACACTCAAAGGCGAAATGCTTGTCGTATTGGACAAACTCGGAACGAGCGTGCACGTTGTGGACGAGTGTGGTTTTTACGAGCGGCCGTACATGACCGACGCTCGCCTCGCTTGCCAGGAGCGCGGCCATTTGTTCCACATTGGTGCGGAGTTTGGCGTTGTCGATCCGGATTATGACCTCCTCGATTCTTCGGATCTTACGTCGGAGCGATGCACTGTGCCCCGATGAGGCGGTCAGCAAGTCGATACACTCGCTTGAGGAGGTACCAGTGCCAAACATCAGCTATCCAGCTATCGAAGGATTAGAGCCACAAGACCGTGACCTACTCGAGCACGCCAGGTGGAATGGGACGCCTCGACCGGAGAGTCAGTCGATACGATCCCACGTGCCAGCCGTGTTGCATGCCTTTACCAACGCTTGGCGGGAGACATTTATCGAGGGTGTGCTGGATCATTCGGTCAAGGAGTTGTGCCGGGTCTATGTCTCTCAGTCCATCGATTGCGACTACTGAGGGGTTCAACGATCCGTCCAGGGTGGACGGCAAGGACTAACCGAAGGCGACTACGACGATCTGCTGCGGTTTGAAGATTCGGACCGGTTTGACGATCGGCAGAAGGCGGCACTCCGTTACACAAGTGCCATCCTGTGGGATTCCGGCATCGCCGACGATGACCTGTGGAAACAATTACATACGCACTTCACCGAGCCAGAACTGGTGGAGTTGGGATTTTTCATTGCGTTGACCAGTGGTCAACAACGCTGGATCAAGACATTGGGCATCGGCCATCGCGAAGTACTGGGCGATACTGAGGTAGGTTTGGCCGTCGACGACACAGGGAGTTAGCGATGGACACATTTGCCACCACCGAACAGATTGGGGAACACGGCACCGCCGAGTTGCTCTTCGTCGAAACGTGGGATGGTTTGTACGCCCCGGTGGGCTTGCGAATCCCCGACGGACCCGGACCGTTTCCGCTGATCCTGTTGGCGTCCGGTAATGGCGGGGAAGGGGTGGGCTGGATTCGCGATGCTTTGGCCAATCGAGGCTGGACGATGGATCGACTCATTGAGGCCGGGTACGCCTGTGCATGGATCCGTTACCGAACCGAGGTTGAACTTGGCTATAACAACGGAGGCGTGCTGGTGCGCGACATGCGCCAGGGCCGCGAGATGTTCAACCGATCCCCTCTGGAATACGAGGACGAGATCGCCATCATCGATCACTTCAATTCCGATCCGCGTTTCTCCGGCGTCGGCATGATCGGGATGAGTCACGGTGGCGAAATGGTGATGAAGATCTGCTCGGAGTATCACGGGGCCGTCGTGGGTGTGGCCAGCGAGCCAGCCTCGCATGAGTACCTGGCGCTCAATCCGGACCACACCGCTCCGATGAATGAAGAAACCCAGATGCGCAACATCGAGGAAATGCAGATGGCCGAGGTAGAGAA
>JAOUMT010000285.1 GCA_029881355.1 Acidimicrobiia bacterium
ACGGCGGCCCGCCTTCGACAAGCGCTCGGCGGCGTGTTCGATCTGAGCGGCGGTCTCGGCGTACACCAGCACCGACACATGGAGAGGAAGGTCTGGTGCCAGGTCGATCAACTGATCGAGTTCGTCGCGCACTCCAAAAAACCCGCCGGTGGCGACAATCGCCCCAAGTCGAGTCAGCCCAGAACCCACGAGGCCTGAAAGCCCGTCGAGAACTTCCTGACGGGTCAAATCGCCGGTTCGTTGGCCGAGGACGTCACCGCAGAGCGAGATCGCCGTTTCGCGAAGGATCCCGTTAGGACGCCCATCCTCATCGCGGTCCAGTGAGCCACCGTCAGGGTCAGCCGCGTCAGGACCAACGCCAGACAGCTCCAGCGCCGCAGTGTTGGCGACCGCGACATGACCGCAATAGCGGTACAACATCACTGGCCGGTCACCAACCATGTCATCGAGATCGGTCCTGGTCGGCAATCGTCCTTCAGCCAGGGCGTCGTCGTTCAGTCGGGTGCCGATGAGGACCTGGCCGGGTGGGATTCCGGAAGCTGCTCGCCGGATCTTCTCGGCCAGTTCTTCGAAGGAGGCGCACCTGGCAACGTTGAGCCGGGAGATGGCCGCCGTGAATCCGAGCGGATGGAAATGGGCGTCACCCAGACCGGCGATCAGGGTCGTACCGGCATAACGATCTACGGCTCGTCCGCGTGTCTCGAAGCTGGCAGCCGAACCGACAGCGGCAATCTTGCCGGATTCAACCAAGACGGCGTCATGGTCGGTGCCGGCTACCCGGTCTACGAATAGGAGTGTCGGCCGGTCAGCCGGCATCAACGCAGTTGGGAGAGCATCGACCAGTCGGCATCGATCCCGAGATGGAACTCGATGTCGTGGGTTGCATGCTCCTCGAACGGGGCAAGCGCCTCTTCAATGTGGTCGGCATTGCGGCCGTAGAAGTGCAGGATCCGATGATTCAGACCGGTTTCGCGAGCCACAAGAAGGACACCGTCGGGTAGGGCGTCGACCATGTCGTCTTCAATCGCAGCGATCCGCTCGGTTTCGGCCTCCGAAGGCATGCCCAGCCCGGTCACTTCCGTAAGAGCAATTCTGACCTCGACATGCACGCCGTGCAGCAGATGATCAATGTGCTTGGCCGCCACATTGAGCGAGACGACCACCGGTTCCTTGGAAGTGGGACCGGCCTCGTACACCTTCCACTCGTCACGAGTGACCGTTGGGGCATACTCCGCGATCACCGTGGTGAGTTCGGACAAGTAGACGCTGTTGCCTGGATCTGCGTCGACGGTGTCGATAATCCCGATCCATCGTTCGGTGTCATCCTCACCGAGAGCCAGATCAAGCAGGGACATAGCCAACTCAGTGCGATCGTCGTCCTCGTAATCCTCGGTTCCGGGAATCCACATGGTCAGGTCGAGCTGTTCGTATGCCTCATCGACTTCCGCGGCGACCCGCACCTGAGAAGGGTCCACCAGAACGTCGTCGAACTCGATCGGAGCGAGTGGCTGGGCGATGCGAGCCGCGGCGTAGACGAAACGGTCGTCGTCAACGGGCGCCCATACCATGGCCGTTTCGGTGAGTACCCGAAGCATACGATTTCCGCTCCCGGACAAAGCCAGACAGTACTTTCCCCTGTCGATCGGAGTGAGCTGCCACTCAAGGCCGGGATGCAGCTCGTGAACCTTCTGGGTGAGGACCTCGGCAATGTCAGAGTCGTCGCCGTCGATGGCCGCCAGCAGGCCATCGCGCCCGGCCGCTGACCACCAGGACCAGAACTCCTGGATTCCTTCTTGGAACAAATCACCCTCCGAAATCGACTGCGCCACATTAGGCGGGTGGTGCCGTCATCGGGTCGGTCCGTTTCAGGTATCGCCCTTCGCAGCTAGCCTGATGCAGATGCTATTCGACTACACCGTCATCACACCCGAGTCCATCGAGGCCGGCCTGAACGCCGCCCTGGCGCAAGCAGACCAGCTGATCGGCGAGGTGGTCGCCGCCGAAGGTCCCCGAACCTTCGAGAACACGCTCGCCCCCGCCGAACGGGCCGCTCAGATCGTCGCGGTCGCCTACGGGCGAGGACCCTTTCTCGGGGAAGCCGCCGCTGATGAAGCGGTAAGGGAAGCGGCCAGAGCCCTCGAGGAGAAGCTTGCGAAGTGGGGCGTCGATCTCGTCTTCCGGCAGGACGTCCACGAGGCCATCGCCGCGTATGCAGCAACCGACGAAGCCACTTCGCTAACCGGAGAGCGAGCCCGCCTGCTCGAGTTCATGCAACGCGACTTCCGGATGGCCGGACACGAACTGTCTCCCGAGCAAAGAACCGAACTCAAGCGACACAACGAACGTTTGGTAGAGCTGAGCATCCTCTTCTCGACGAATATCGCCGAATACGAGGACTACCTGGTCGTGACGAGAGCCGACCTCGACGGCTTGCCCGACTCGTATATCGAGAGCCTCAAGCCAGGTGAGAAAGCGGATACGTTCTGCGTCTCGATGGCCTATCCCGACGTGGTTCCTTTCATCGAAAACGTCAAGAATCGGAAGCTGCGCGAGGCGCTGCAGAAGAAGTTCAGCAATCGCGCTGCCGAGGCGAACCGGCCCGTTATCGAGGAGGCAGTCGAGCTGCGCCAGAAGATCGCCGACATCTTCGAAGTCGACTCATGGGCGCATCACTCCATGCAGCTCAAAATGGCCAAGACCCCCGAAGCGGTCTTTGACTTTTACGACTCGATCGTGCCAGGGCTGACCGCCCAAGCCCGGGCAGAAATCGCCCGCATGCGTGACCTCTTACACGCCGACACCGGCGCCGAGGAACTGGAGTTGTGGGATTGGCGTTACTACGA
>JAOUMT010000096.1 GCA_029881355.1 Acidimicrobiia bacterium
GCTGAAATCGTGTTGGCGGTGGGAGCATTCACGACGAGGACCCCGGCCTCGGTCGCCGCCTTGAGGTCTATGTTGTCGACTCCAACGCCGGCCCGACCAACGACCTTGAGCCCGGGCGCGGCGGCGAGCAGTTCGGCGTCAACCATCGTGGCGGACCGCACCACCAGACCCTGCGCTCCCTGAAGTCGCTCCAGCAGGTCCGACCGACTGACCCCTGAAGCGTCATCCACAGAACAAGTACGCTCCAGCGCCTCGATTCCGGCGGGGGCGATAACTTCGGCGACGACTACTTTGGGCTTGTCCATACGCAATTGTCCCCTTCCCACAGATCAAACACAAAACCGAAGCGGTCCCCGAGCTTCGGCCCCAGACGGCGTGTAGATTCGGGGTTGGAGGTAGCACATGGCATGGAAGATGATCGTTGCAGCAACGGACGGATCTGAGCGGTCAATCGAAGCAGCCCGGTTTGCGGCTGGCCTGGCACGAGAGTGCGAGTCGAAACTCCACGTCGTGACCGTGGTGCGCCCACCCGAGGGCTGGTGGGGCATTGAGGGAGCGCCACCCCCGCCACGCGCCATGTCCGAAGCGGTCGTAGACGCCCGGCAATCGATTCTCGAAGCCACCATGTCCCAGATCGACCAAACAGGTCTGGACATAACGACCGCCCTCGAAATCGGAGAACCTTCCGGCACCATTGTCAAGTACTGCGAGGACAATGAGGCCGACCTCCTGGTCATTGGCCGGCGTGGTGCAGGCATCATCGAGCGGTTCGTTATGGGATCAGTCGCTGATCGTCTCGCCCACTACGCACCCTGCCCGATTCTCATCATCCCCTGACAACTTTACGAGTTGGGGGCGTAGACGATCGCGCCAAACAACGCCTGGTTGATCCGGTTGATGGCCTCACGCCCGGCCTCACTCAGCATCCAGTCGGCGAATTCGCGGGCCCCAGGGGGCGCGTCCGCCGTCACAGTGATCCGATACGGATTGCCGGGCGGGTCGATCAGTTCGACCTGAGCAAGGTTGTCGAGATTCTCCGAACCAAAAAACGCTCCGGCCTCGGCGAGTGTGAACGCATCGCGTTGGTCAGCTACCTGGAGAGTCAGACCCATGCCCTGGCCGGTGGAGATGTACCATTCTGCGACCGGCGCCACTCCGTTCGGCCACTGCTCAAGTTCCGTTTCGTGCGTGCCAGACCCGTCGCCACGTGACACGAACGGGTAGCCGTTGTGACTGATCCGGGCAAAGGCCTCGACGGTCGACAAACCGGCGAAGGTAGGCACGAGATCCGGAGGTCCGACGACCAAGAACTCGCTCGAAATGACGATCTCTGACAGCTGCGGGTTTTGTTCGGCGAGAAAGACAGCTTCCTGGTCCGGGGCGTGCGTCAGCAAAACATCGACGGCTCCCGAGCGTCCGAGGTTCAGGATTTGCGCACTGGACTCGCCAAGAACGCTGAGCTGGATTTCGGGATGGGTCGACTCGAAGTCCGCTGCCAAAGCTTCAATGAACCCGCTATCGACGAGTGTCGTCCCGGCGCCGACGACCACCCGCTCTGACGTCCGACCGCACGCAGCCAGACCGATGAGCGCCAGCACCACAATCAGCTTCATGATGGGCAGATGCTTGGCGGACCGAATCATGTCGAGGGCATGAGAGAACTCGTCATGAGGGAACGACCCGGACCGCAGTCGCCTTGACTACCGCTGTTGCCGGGACCCCTTCCTCCATCCCGAGGGCTTCGAGCGAACCGGGGGTAAGCATCGCAACGATTGGAATCCCCGCATCGAGAACCACCTCGTAGAACCGTCCGATCGGCCGTACCTCGGTGACAATGCCGATGAAACTGTTTCGAGCCGAGCCGACCGACGGAGGAGTCCCCGCGTATAGGGTCACCGTCTCGGCTCCGAACATCACCCGGACGTTCTCCCCAAGTTCGTGGTCCCCAACCCCCCAGATGGTCGCTCCGTCGGCTTGCACCGAGCAGAGCGGTCCTTCGGTTACACGGACCGTCCCATCGAGCACATTTCCCAGACCAACTGCGGCTGCCACCTCCGCATCCGCAGGCTGCGCAAACACGTCGTGGACCGCACCTGCTTGACGCACATGACCGTCGATCAACACGACCATGTGATTTCCAAGAACTGCTGCGGCGTCCTGGTCATGAGTGACGATTACGGCGCTCCGGTCGCCGATCGCATCAACGATTACGCGAGCCACTTTCATCCGATCCTGAGCGTCCAACGCGGCCAGCGGCTCGTCGAGCAGCACCCAGGGCTCGGGTCGAGCGAGGGTACGGGCGAGCGCCAAACGTTGCCGCTCTCCTCCCGAAACGGCTCTCGCCTCAAGCAAATGTCCAACGCCGAGGCGATCGGCGAGTTGACGAGCTCGGGCCGCCTGCTCCGCGGACAGTCCCAGACCCAGGTTCCAACCAGCCGTGCCCCGGAAGTGATAGGTGCTCTGAGGCAAGTAAGCCGCATCGAGCGGCGAGTCGCCTAGCGTCCCGGCCAACAGCCTGAGCAGGGTCGACTTGCCCGCTCCGTTTGGTCCGAAGACGACGGTCCGGGTTCCCTCGGGAATATCTACCACGCAATCGAGCTGGGACCCGTCCTCCGGATATTTGAGTTTCACATCGACCTCAGGCGCCCAAGGACGATATTCACCAGGACAACAATGATCAGCAACACCATTCCCAGAGCGAGAGCCGAGTCGAAGTGAGCCTGGCGGGCCTGCTGAACGATGGCGGTGGTGAGCACCTGCGTCTCTCCCTCGATGTTGCCACCGACAATGAGGACCGCACCCACCTCAGACACCACTCTGCCGAACGCTGCCGCGACCGCGGCAATCACGCCGGGAAGCGCTTCGCGGCCGGCGACAAACCCTGCCCTACCACCCGAAAGCCTCAAGGCGAATAGCTGTTCGGTCGCGGCCGGGCCAAGGCCCCGAATGGCGCCCGCCGTGATCCCGGCGGCAATCGGGATGGCCAGCAAGGCCTGGGCGCCAATCATCGCGGTTGGAGTAAACAGGAGCTCCAGCGATCCGAGTGGACCGTCATTCCAAAGCAGAATCAGGATGAGCAAGCCGACCAGGACCGGCGGGATACCCATACCGGCGTTGACGAGCACATCGACCAGACTTCGCAGCCGGTGACGAGTCAGCGCAAGCCAGGCCCCCAGCGGGACACCGACGAGGACACCGATCACGGTGGCGGTTCCGGCAACGGCCAGTGTAAGAAAAAGAATCCGGCGGAGTTCGTCTCCGAATCCGAACAGCTCCCTAACTGCGTCCGAAAGAAGGCCGGCCAGGAACTCCAACGGTCAGGTGCTGAACCAGAACCAGGCGGCCGCTGCGACGATCGCCGCATAGATCGCCAGCTTGAACACTTTCTTCGCGACCCAGAAGATCACCAGTCCGGTTGCGCCAACGCCGAGTACAAGAGGTAGCCAAGTTTCCATGACCGCAGGTTAGCTTCCGTGGAACAGTGCAGGCGTCAGTCGCGGAACAAGCACATCCGCCTCGGACAGCTCGTCGGGCGCAAAATCCCCGCGGTCAACCGCAACGACCCGCATTCGGGCAGCTTTGGCCGCTGCGATGCCTACTGGTGAATCCTCGACGGCGGTACACATCTCGGGCGCCACGCCAAGTAGCTCGGCCGCACGCAAGAACAGATCCGGGGCGGGCTTCACAGCGAGTACCTCATCACCGGCTACCGAAACCGTGATGAAGTCGGCGAGGCCGGTCGCTCGTAAAGAAACATCGAGTCGGGTACGAGCCGAAGTGGAAGCGACGGCCAACCCCACACCGCGCCGAGCGAGCACTTCCAGCGTGTCTTTGGCGTCCTCGAACGCCTCAAGATGACGCTCGAAGAGGGCGAACATCTCGTCGGATATCGCCGCGCCTACCGACTCAATCGGTGGCAGGTCAGCGGTCTTCGAGAAGTACTCGTATTCATATTCGAACGGATGTCCTACAAGATTTCCTCGGTCGGTTTCAGTCACGGTTACCCCGAAGTGCTGCATCGCAGCTGCGATCGCCGTCCATGCCAGGGACTCGGAGTCGACGAGGACCCCGTCACAGTCGAAAACGACTGGCATCTATCCGATCCGAGATCGAATGATGTCCGTTACAGCGCGCGGGTCGGCCTTCCCTCCGGTCACTCGCATCACTTGTCCAACGAAGAACCCAATCAGCTTGTCTTCCCCACCAGCCAACCGTGCGAACTGATCTTCGTTTTCGCCAATCACCTGGTCGACCGCCGATTCGAGCGCACCAGAATCATTGATCTGGACCAAGTCGTGAGCTGCCGCGACCGTTTCGGGATCGCCCTCGCCGGCCAGCACATACCCAAGCACCTCTTTGGCGGCCGTAGACGACAGCAAGTTCGCCGCAACCATGCCGGCCAACTGAGCGACATGTGCGCCCGTCAGAGCCGAGTCGGCGATATCGATCGCTGCGCGCCGCGACCAGGCTGTCACCTCTCCGGTCAGCCAGTTGGCGGCGACCTGAGCGGGCGCTCCTGCCGCCAGCGAGGACTGGAACATCGCCGTAAGCGCATCGGACCCGGCCAAAGATGTGGCCGAGTCTGCGTCGACTCCGAGACCCATGTAGCGCGCCGCTCGGGCGGCTGGCAACTCTGGGAGCGTCGCCGCTATTTCGTTGCGCCACTCGTCGGTCACTTCGATGGGGAGAAGGTCCGGTTCTGGGAAGTAGCGATAGTCGGAGCTGCCTTCTTTCGAACGCATCGAATGCGTGACTCCCTCGCCTTCGTCCCAGTGGCGGGTCTCCTGGTCGATCGTGCCTCCCTGGTCCAAAATGTCAGCCTGGCGGAGGATCTCGAAGTCGACGGCCCGTTCGAGCGAGCGGAACGAGTTCATGTTCTTTACTTCAACCTTGGTGCCGAAGGCCTCGGTTCCTGTCGGACGAATCGACACATTGGCATCAAATCGGATAGAGCCTTCTTCGAGTTTGGCGTCCGAAACGCCAAGGGCCGCGACCACCGTACGCAGGGTTTGGGCGTAGGCGCGGGCCTGAGCGGCCGACCGGATATCGGCCTCGGACACGATCTCGACAAGCGGCACGCCGGCCCGATTGAAGTTGAGGAGCGTCTCGGTGGCCGAGTGAATCCGACCGCTCTCGCCAACGTGGATCGACTTGCCGGTGTCCTCTTCCATGTGGGCACGGTTGACTCGAATGCGACTGGTCTCACCATCAACCGTGACGTCGATCCAGCCGTCGTGGCAGACCGGGACGTCGAATTGTGAGATCTGATAGTTCTTTGGTTGATCCGAATAGAAGTAGTTCTTCCGGTGGAACTGCGATCGTTCCGAAATCGAGCAGTTGAACGCCAGACCAATCTTCGTGATCCATTCGATCGCTTTTCGGTTCGGAACCGGTAGCGCTCCAGGCAAGCCCAGACAGGTCGGACAGACATTTGTGTTCGGTTCGGCTTCGAAGTCGACGGCACACCCACAGAACATCTTGGATTGCGTCTCAAGTTCGACGTGCACCTCGATACCGATCACCGGTTCCCACTTCATGACGCCACCACTTCCAGGACCGGGCGACCGATGTCGTCAGACAGGTTCTCGATGGCGGCCGCCACCTGGAACATGACCGTCTCGCCGAGCGCCGGCGCCATCACCTGGAATCCGATCGGCAAGCCGGTGGCCGACAACCCGACCGGTACCGACATGGCAGGATGTCCGGAAAGGTTTGAGGGGATCGTGCAGATGTCTTGCATGTACATCGACAACGGGTCCTGGGTTTTTGCACCCAGCTCGAAGGCTGGGGCCGGGGCAGTTGGCGAAACCAGCACATCGACCTGCTCGTAGGCCCTGGCAAATTCCTGAATGATGAGCGTGCGGACTCGTTGAGCCTGCCCATAGAACGCGTCGTAGTACCCGGCGGACAAGGCGTAGGTTCCGAGCAGAATCCGGCGAATCACCTCGGGTCCGAAACCGTCCGCTCTGGTGCGCGACATCATCTCGTCAACCGTGCCACCGTCAACTCGCAGGCCGTACCGTACGCCATCGAAGCGCGCCAGGTTTGCCGAGCACTCGGCGGGTGCAATCAGGTAATAGGCCGACAGGGCGGTCGCCGTCGACGGCAGCGAAAGCTCCACGATCTCGGCACCGGCTGAGGCGAGTCGTTGAACCGTCGTCCGGAATGCTGCGAGCACCTCGTCATCGATTCCCTCACCGGAAAGCTCGTTGACGATACCGACGCGCAAACCGCTAACGCCTTCACCGAGTCGCTCGGTGCCGGAAGGAGCCGGACCGGGGAACGAGGTTGCGTCGAGCGGATCGTGCCCGGCGATCGCTTCATAGACGATCGCCGCGTCTTCTACGGTGTGCGTCAGCGGCCCGATCTGATCGAGCGAGCTGGCAAACGCGATCAGGCCGTACCGCGACACCAATCCGTAGGTTGGTTTCATGCCGACCAACCCGCATAAGGCAGCTGGTTGTCGGATTGACCCACCGGTGTCCGAACCAAGGCCGGCCAGCGCCGATCCGGCGGCAACCGCCGCGGCAGAACCACCCGACGAACCGCCCGGAACCGTATCAAGATTCCATGGGTTCCGGGTGGGGCCGAAGGCAGAGTTTTCGGTTGAAGACCCCATGGCAAACTCGTCGAGGTTGGTTTTGCCAACGAACACGGCTCCGGCTTCCCGCAGCCGGGCGACGACGGTCCCGTCGTACGGGGGGATGTAGCCGGCCAGGATCTTTGACGACGCCGTCGTCTCGACGCCCCTGGTCATCATGTTGTCTTTAAGGGCAATTGGCAAACCGTCCAGCGGACCGATACTCCGCCCTTTCGAAATGCGCCGGTCGGCCGCCTCGGCAGCGGCCAACGCCCCTGAGCGGTCGATGGTCAAATAGGCGTGCACCGCGGCTTCGGTCAGGCTGGCTCTGGTGAGGACCGCCTCGGTCAACGCCACAGACGTTTGGTCACCGGCCTTCAATGCCGTAGCGGCCTCAACGAGGGTGAGATCGGCGGGATTGGTCATTCGTTGTCCAGCGAGGGCGGGACGCGAAAGAAGCCGTCGGTTGCGTCTGGCGCCTGGGAAAGCACCTCGTCTCGATCGAGGGACGGACGAACGATGTCCTCACGGAAGGCGTTGACCATGTCGAGCGGGTGCGAGGTTGGCGCAACCCCTTCGGTTGGCAGCTCCTGGACGCGGGCGGCGTGGTCGAGGATTACGCCGAGTTGAGCCCGATAATCAGCCAGTTGTCGCTCAGATAACTCGATACGGGCGAGTCTGGCCACGTGGGCAATGTCGATCTCAATGGGCATAACATCGGAGTCTAGGCCGTCTCAATATGGCTACTAATCGCGCCGATGATCTCGGCGAGTTCGTTGCCGACCACCGCCCGATGGGAGCTGTTGTGCAACCAGCGGATGGCGACCCGGGGCGAACCGGCCGGTCACGAAGGTCGAAGGCGCCACCACAACGATGTCTTCGTCTTTGCGTGACGAAGAATCGGCGTCGGATGCTCAGGCCATTGGACTCGGCAGGGGTCGATCCAAGCGGTCACTGACCGACCCCCAGACTCGACAGCAGGCTGGTCACCAAACGCTCAATCTCGTCGCGGACAATCCGTACGGCTGCCAGGTCTTGGCCGTGCGGGTCTTCCAGGACCCAGTCGATGTACCGTTTACCAGGAAAGTACGGGCAGACGTCCCCACAGCCCATGGTGACTACTACGTCCGATGCGGCGACGATCTCTTCGGTGAACGGAACCGGGAACTGGTTAGCGATGTCGATACCGACTTCTGCCATGGCTCGCACCGCCACCGGGTTGATCACCGGCCCGGGGTCCGAACCACCACTGAAAACGATCGCACGATTGCCAGCCAGGTGACGGGCGAAGCCTGCCGACATCTGCGAGCGTCCGGCGTTGTGGACGCACACAAAGATCATGGTTGGAACCGTGTCATCAGCTGAAAGCAGATCAATGGCTGTGGCCCGCTGGGCCGTGAACTGGTCGATCTGGCTTGGCGCGTAGTCCGGCGCATGATCCGCCAAGAGCTCAGCCGTGGCTTCTCGTAGTTCAGCAAATGATGGCTTCGAGTTCCCATGAGTCATGGCGCGATCATACCGACCGCCCGCTATCCAACCGGCTCCGGGCGAGGCTAGCTTTAGGCCTCCGAGAGAAAGACGACGGGCCATGCGGGTACTCATTGCTGCTTCCGAATACTCTCCTCTCGCTCGCACCGGCGGCTTGGGGGAAGCCGTCTCCGGGATCGCCCACGGCGTCGCCGCGGCCGGTCATTCGGTACGCGTGGTGATACCCCGATACCGACACCTCCAGGACATCGGCACGAGGCATGCCGGAACCGGACACGCCGCAGCCCTCTACCTTCATCTCGATGGCAACGTCGAAGTCGTGCTGGTTGATGATCCGGAATCGTTCGATCGCAATGGC
Source organism: Acidimicrobiia bacterium (assembly GCA_029881355.1). Classification (GTDB taxonomy): domain Bacteria; phylum Actinomycetota; class Acidimicrobiia; order Spongiisociales; family JAENVV01; genus JAENVV01. The sequence continues at coordinate 8,427 of JAOUMT010000096.1, forward strand.
ATCTATGGCGATACACCGGGACTGGGCTACGACGATCAGTGGCGGCGCTTCGGAAGGTTCGCCACGGTGGTGGCGGCCCTCGCCCAGGGAGTCGATGTGGTCCACCTGCACGACGCTCACACGGGAGCGGTGACGCTCCTCGTCGATGCACCCACCGTGTTCACTGTCCACAACGCCGCCTACCCGATCATCGGTCCCCTGGCCGAAACCAGAGAACTCCTCGGCACGGCCGAAGCCTCAACGACGCCGGGAGGTCCGCTCGAATGGTATGGCGGCGCGAACTACCTTAAAGCCGGCATGGCCGTAGCCGACGTCGTGACAACGGTCAGCCCCACGTTCGCCAAACAGCTCCTGACCGATCCGTCGGTCTCAAGTGGCCTCGACGGCGTCCTCAATGCGCGGAGTAGACCGACGATCGGCATCGTCAACGGCATCGACCCGATCACCTGGAATGCCGAAACCGACGGAAGCCTCGCATCGGTTTTTGGGCCCGATGACTTGGACGCTCGCCTGGCCAATCGCGAGATGCTTCTTGAGATGGCCGGAGTCGATGACGGCGTGATCTTCGGGAATGTCGGCCGGATGTCGGAGCAAAAAGGCCTCGGACTGCTCGATGAACATCTGGATGATCTCATCGCTGACGGCGCACGATTCCTCTTGGTCGGCAACGGTGAACTCGACGCCATGGTGGACGGCTGGGCCGCGCGACATCCCCAAGCCGTTTGGCATGGCCCATACTCGGAAGGTCTCAACCGCCTCATCGCCGGTGGCACCGACTGCTATTTGATGCCTTCACGGTTCGAGCCTTGCGGCATCGGCCAGATGTACGCGATGCGCTACGGCTCGATCCCGGTGGTGCGGCTGACCGGAGGGCTGGCCGATACGGTGATCGACGTCGACGAAGACCCGGCTCAGGCGACGGGTTTCGGGTTTCGATCGTTCGATTCGATCGAACTCGCCAAGGCGATCCGGCGAGCGATGCGCCTATTCCGGACCGACCGCCCTACCTGGGCGACGCTACAACGGCGGGGCATGACGCTTGACTTCTCCTGGGAGAACGCCGCCCGCACCTACATTGAGGCCTATGACCAGGCGATTCAACTTTCGTAAAGGCCGCGGCCAACTACCGTTGCAACCATGACGACCCGACTCACAGGCCTACTCGCCCTAGCCATGCTGCTGGGATCGTGCGCGTTGCTCCCTACGGCATCAACCCCGCCGGAGGACACCACCACGACGTCGTCAACGATCGGCGACACGCCCGCCACCCCAACGTCGACCACGGCCCCATCAACCGAACCATTAACCGGGGCGATCGTCGTAACGGATCAAGCGGTGACCATCCTCTACGACGACCAACCTCCTGCCACGCTGACCGGTGATGTCGATTACGCGCTCGAATCGGCTTTCGTCGACCTGATCGGTGGCCTCGTGTTCCAGTACGCCGACCCAGGACCGGGCGTATCTCCGGGAATTTTAAGACTACTGCCGGGGACCATCGAGCCGATTGAGCTCATCACCCAGAACGACGGCGAATCGCTCACTCTGATCGACGTCGCACTCGTCGACGGGCGCCCAAACGCGATCTACCTCATCAGGACCACCGGCCAGGAAGTGGGAGGCCAGTTGGTCGCAGCCGACCTTCAGGGCGGCGCTCCCACCGTACTTTACGATGGCCCGGACCTCGTATATGGCGACACCGACGACTCGCTTATCGTCGTGGAACTACGCGTCAACGACACCTGTAACAAGCTGGTCGCGTTCGTCGATGGCGAGGCAACGTGGGAGGAAGATTGTGTCGATGGATCGGGTCCGGCTTCGGTGGCTGTGATGGATGGATTCGTCGCAACCGTGGTGAACGGACAAGTCGAGATAACAGATGTTGAAGCGGACGAGACAACCACCTTCCCTGTAGCCGGCGCCCGACAAGTTTTCGATATTTCGAATGGAGTAGCCCTCGTGCTCGACAATTCCGGTGCGCTGATTCTGGCATCTGATTCCGGTCAGACGTCAGTGCCAACCACGGATGCAGTTCGATCTGCCTCGCTATTTGACAGCCTGCTCGCAGTGACCGGAGGCCATCGCCTCGGCGGTATCCGCGCCGCGCTGGGGCCTTGTTCGGCAGCCGGACTTCCATCGGTAGCACTGCCCCGTGAAGCTCTGCCCGAGGCGGTTTCGGTCATTCGATCGGAGATCGTGGAGCGAGCCGTCGACTGCGATTTCGACGGGCTGGCCGCTCTCACGTCGCCCTCCTTCACCGTCAATTTCGGCGGCGGAGATCCCCGGCGAGTATGGATGGCATCGGAGGCACGGTTTGGCGACGACCTCTCGCTCATAGTCCGCATCCTTGACCTCCCCTTTGCCGCAAGCGTCCTTCCCGATGGACGCACCATCTACGTT
>JAOUMT010000097.1 GCA_029881355.1 Acidimicrobiia bacterium
CTGAAAGACCTCGCTGAACCCGAACATGTTTTCGAGATTCGTCACCCGGAGCTGCCAGTAGTCGACCGGGCGATCAGGACGATCGACGTTCGTCGGACGAATCTCCCGGACTACCTGACATCGTTTGTCGGCCGCCAGACCCAACTCACGGAGTTAGCCGACCTGGTCGGCGGTAATCGACTGGTTTCACTCACCGGAGTGGGTGGTACCGGCAAGACCCGACTGGCTGTGGAAGCGGCCCGCAACAGCTCCAGTGACTTTCCGGACGGAGTCTGGCTCGTCCAGCTTGCTCCGGTGACCAACCCTGGTTTCATCATGACAACGATCGGAGACACGTGGGGTTTACGAGCCGGCGAAGGCGCCAGCATCGAAGACGTCGTGTCTCGATATTTGTGGTCCCGAGAACTGCTCCTGGTCATCGACAACTGCGAACATCTCCTCGACCAGGCCTCGGTTGCGATCAAGTTTCTCTTGGACTCCTGTCCCAACGTCCGTATTGTCGCAACCTCGCGGGAGTCACTAGGGATCCCCGGAGAGGCACAGCTGCGTGTGCCTTCGCTCGGGTTGGCAGTTACCGGCGGTGGCAGCGAAGCCTCGGAGGCTGAGTTGTTGTTTCTCGACCGTGCCCGAGCGGTTCGGCCCGACTTTGAGCCCGGTCCACAAGAGTTGGCCGACGTTGCCAGGATCTGTCATCGTATCGATGGGATCCCGCTCGGACTCGAGTTGGCAGCCGCCCGGTTGCGCAGCATGTCAACCGCTGATCTGGCGGACCGTCTCGATCACTCGTTTCGGGTTCTGTCTGGATCGGCCAAGACCGCTCTCCCCAGGCAGCGCACTCTGCAGGCCACCATCGACTGGTCATATGATCTCCTCAAGCCACCCGAGCAGGCCATGTTTCGGCGCCTGTCAGTCTTCACCGGTGGGCTTGACCTCGACGCAGCCGAAGCGATCTGTATCGGCGGCGAGGTCGAGGACTTCGAAGTGCTCGACCATCTTGACTCGCTCGTGGACAAATCGCTTCTCGTCCCAAGTCACTCCGAATCTGGTACCCGTTATCGCCTGCTTGAGCCGGTCCGGCAGTACGCGCAGGAGCAGTTGAGCGAAACCGCCGAACCCGAGGCCTTCCGGGAGGCGCACGCCCGATACTTCGTTGATCTTGTCGCCAACGCCTCTCCTGGTTTGCGAAGCCCGGATCTACGACCGGCAACCCGTCGCATAGGCGGGGACTACGAGAACATCAGATCCGCTTTCACGACGCTCCTTGAAACCGGCGATCTCGATCGATACTTGGCCCTGGTATTTGATCTGTTTGGCTATTGGGCGCACAAAGGCATGCAGATGGAGGCCATTGATCTCGCCCGGCTAGGCCTCTCGGCAGAAGGTGACCGTGATCTCAATTTGGAGATAAAGGCCCTGTGGGCAACCGGTCTCCTGTGCGCCGAGATCACCCGCCCGGAAGGCATCGACTACACCCGCCGGGGACTCGAACTGGCCAAAACGACCAATGAGCCCGGACTCATCGGTCGGATGCAGCTGGCGTTAGGAGCGTGTATCCGGCATGCGACGACCGATCCCGAATACCTAGAGCATCTTGTAGAGGCGCGGCGCCTCCTCGACGACAATCCTCCACCATATTGGTGGGGCGAGCAGTGGGATCGTGGCCTGATCAATCTGCTTCTCGCCGCGTATCTTCCGAGCGGGGACGAACGGGTCCTGGAACATTTGACGACCGCACTCGACCTATTCGAATCCTGTGGTGATCAAGCCTTTGCGTCGATTACCTTGAGTGAAAGTGCCACCCTTTACATGGAAGGTGACCGGGCCCAGGACGAATGGGTGTTGGACAACGTGCGACGCGCGTGCGAGATCTATTCGTCGTTCGATTCTCCGAACTGGCATGGGCACGCGCTGCAGATCCTGGGCATCCTTCTGCGTTATGAGGGCGAACCAGCCGAGGCTGCCGAGAACCTTGCCCAAGCGGCCCGTATGCTGGACGAGGTTGGCGACGTCAACTGCTGGGCCGTTTCCACGAGGTCTCTCGCTCGGTGCGAAGCGGCCATCGGAAAGTTTCACGAGGCCGCCCAGCGTCTCGCTCTGGTCATCGACCGTATACCGGTTCTTCCGATGCAGTCGACGAGCAAAGCGCGAATTCTGGATTCGGCCGCCGACGTACTCCAAGCTTGGCACCGCGACACGCAAGCCGCAGTCATTTTGGGAACCTGCCTCGCCGTTGAAGGCTTACCGGAGGATTTCGTAAGCGTTCGAAACAGGGAACTGGGTGCCGTCAGAGAGGCCATGGTCGATCGGCTGAGCGAGGCCGATCTAGATCGGCTCCTCAATGAGGGAGCGGCATTGACGGTGGACGAAGCGCTTGCGAAGGTTCGTGCCTGGCTGCGTAGTCCGGTCGCGACGTCCTAGACACACGTTCGAGCCGAATAGCGAGGTGGCGAGTTGGCCCCCGGGGTCTACGCCGAGCGCTGGTACCGGATCGCCCAGTTCTCGGCCCACGCTTGTTGATCGGGCGATGACTCCCACCGCCAATCGAAGCCATCTTTCTTGATGTTTGAAAAAACCATCCGTTTGTAAGTTCGGTCGGCATCAACCGGCTCCGGAGTGCCGAACGACGGATCGCCGTCGACCACAGATCCGACGAAGTGCCAGTAGCTTCCGCTTTCGTCGACCCAGGTCTGGCGCCATAGGTCGAGTCCGGGGTTGTAGACCGATACGCTCATACCGGTCCATGGTTGAGGCGTAAGGATCTGGAATTTTTCTGTGATTACGTGGCCGGCAAAGTCCCTGGTGATCGAGTTGTGGGCGGTGCCGCCTTCGAACCCGCAGTCCCAATCGCCGAGCCAAAAGTCGAATGAGGTTGCATCGAGTGAGTCCATGGATTCGACCCTAATCAATGCCCGAGGGAGATCACCGGTACAACGTCAACAACGTTGCCATGGCGACGTTGTCGATCGCCGAGCCATAGCTCATTCGTAGTTCCAACTTGCGCTCCAGGTCGGCTATCACCAGGCCGGCGAAGTCGACACCACTGAGGCTCTTGGCGGATCCGAGGCCGCCGGAGCCAAAGACGTTGGCTTCCAGAAGCTTGTCTCCCGCGATGTCCGATCCCACGAGAAACACGCCGTCCTGGCGAAGCTTGGGCTGTACGAGCGACGCCAAGCCAAGCATTTTGGGGGTTTCTTTGGCCGGTTCGGCCTCGCCCCGAGCTTCCACGAGAATTCAACATGTCAACTCGCAATGAGAGCTCTCGGCGGAGCAACTCGAACAGATGAGAAAGACTTGGCTCGTTAGCAGAAGAAGGATCGATCGAGTCGAGCTTCCTTGCCGTATCTCTCAAGATCGGGAAGCCGGCGATATGAGAGGTCGGGTTCTTCTCGATCGGCCTGGAACTTCGGTCTATAGGCGGAGGCATTGGTTGGCGAGATCAGAAATAGAAACGGCAGCGAGCTTGCCGGCTCCGGTGTTGTAGGCCGACCGTGAGATCGAGTCGGAGAAGCTCATACAGTTTCGAGAGCAGCGATTACTGGTGTCGCGGTCTCTGCCAGCGCAGCCTCTAGTTCGCCGACGACCACCCAGTCGACATCTCCGGACCATTCGTCCATGAAGACCTTCTTGAATTCGATCGCCAGGGCGCATCCGTAGCTGCCGTAGTGGTCGTGAACCCACCGGGCGAGGTAGCCTCCCTTGAACCGAACGTTTTCCCGGGCGTCGATTCTTTCGCCTCCGGCTTCCTGCTGGCTTATGACGCTTATGAACGCGTCGGCGACCGGGCGCCACCGACCGGGAAGGCTTTCCGTGCCGAGGTTGACCGTCGGGTTTTCGAAGACGTCCGCGGGCGGGGCGCCGGGCCCGGTGCGGCGATGGTTGTAGGAGTGCACATCGTAGAGCACGAATTGACCGTACTGGTCGATCGTGCTCTCGATCAACCCGCCCACAAGACCGTAGAAGTCGTCGTATATCCTCAGTGCCGCGCCGATATCTGAGTCCGTGGGAGGCTCGGCCCAGAGGTCAAGACCCCAAGCGTCTTCGGGTTCGCGGTACACCGCCGATTCTCGTCGTCGGTTCAGGTCGACGGTGAAGCGGGAACTCGAAACGACGACGCTGGTGGGAATGGCGGTGGCGATGACCCCTGTGTGGGGATCCTCTTCGCGGAGACGGTCCTCAACGGACAGTGCAGAGCGTCTCGCCAACTCGGGAAGCATGTCGTGGCCGTTGTGTATGGCAGAGGCGAGCAGGGGCCCGGATCCCAATTCAACTGTCCATGGATTCCTCATGAAACGGCGTATCCGATATTGTCGGGCGTGAAACTTGAGGGTTAGGCAGGCTCGACGTTCAAGCCGAACGTGCGGCGGGTCCCGGGCAGCAGTTCCTCGGCGGTCAAACCGATCCGTGGCGGGGGAGTACCAAACAACCCCGTTTTACGACTGCGGGTCGCGTTGGGAATACCCGAATCGGGGGAATCGATGCTGACGTGCCTGCAATCCGAGCATACCTGGCGGAGAAGACCTGCCACCGTGGGCATGGCCCGGTATGAATGCACATGGCGACTTGAGCCCTGCGACCTTTGAAGAATGGTCATTTACGTCTCCCTGATCTCTTGGTTGGGATATCGGTCAGAATCAGGGTTCGCGAGAGAATGGTTTCGTCGGCCGGCGAGGTGACTAGTCACCAACCCGCCGAATTTCGTGGGGCCCCAGCACCCGAAATCGGGTGCTGGGGCCCTGGGTTCCACGATCCGGCCGAGTCGCGGAGCGCCGAGTTGGTGTTGGCCGTATTTCCGATAGGCTCACGGCATGCCGCCTCCGCTTACCCTCGTCACCGGTGCCACCGGATACATCGGTGGACGCCTCGTGCCGAAACTGCTCGAGGATGGCCACCGCGTCCGATGTCTCGCCAGGGATCCATCGAAACTGGCTCAGGATCCTTGGGCGGCGGAAGTCGAGGTTGTCAAGGGGGACATGCTCGATCCGGATTCGCTGATTGAAGCCCTCGAAGGATGCACATATGCCTACTACCTCGTGCACTCGATGGGAGACGCCGACGATTTCGGCGAAGCAGATCGACAAGCCGCTGAAAACTTTCGGATGGCCGCCGATGCGGCTGGTGTGAGCAGGATCGTATATCTCGGTGGGCTTGGCCACTCGGACCGCGAAGCGCTTTCCAAGCATCTGGCGTCACGGCAAGAAGTCGGTCGCGTCCTGGCGAGCGGCACGACGGCGGTAACGGAGTTGCGAGCCGCCGTGATCATTGGTTCTGGATCCGTGAGCTTTGAGATGCTTCGCTACCTGACCGAAGTGCTGCCAATCATGACCACGCCCAAGTGGGTGCGAACCCGATGTCAGCCTGTGGCCATTCGCGACGTGTTGGTCGTGCTGGCAGCAGCGATCGATGATGTACCCGGAAACCGCATCCTCGAGGTCGGTGGTCCTGACGTGTTGACGTACGAGGAGATGATGCAAGCCTATGCGGAGGAAGCCGGGCTGCCCCGCAGGATCATCCTGCCGGTTCCGGTGCTGAGTCCGGGACTTTCGTCGCGTTGGATTGGCTTGGTGACCCCGCTTCCGGTCGGCGTCGCTCGGCCGCTGGTGGATAGCCTCAAGAACGAGGTGATCGTCCGCAATGATGCGGCGTTTGGACGGTTTCATCATGACCCGCTGACCTACCGCGAATCGGTTCGGCTCGCCATGGAAAACACCACCCAATTCGCTGTCGAGACTCGTTGGACGGACGCGGCGAACCGTTCGGCAAGCCCGCTTCCCACCGATCCCGATTGGGCTGGAGGCTCCCGCTTCGAAGACCGCCGGGTGGTCGAAACCGGCGCCAGCGCCGAAGACGTGTACTGGGGGTTCAGCCGGGTCGGCGGGGACTTCGGGTATTACGGCCTTGGATGGGCTTGGCACCTCAGGGGGTTCATCGATTCGATATTTGGCGGGGTCGGCTTGCGACGCGGCCGTCGCCATCCGGAAGACCTTCGGCCCGGGGAAGCGCTCGATTTCTGGCGAGTCAGCCATCTCGAACCCGGGCGTGAGCTCGTGTTGCATGCCGAAATGAAACTGCCGGGCGAGGCGTGGCTGTCCTGGCGATCGGATCCGACGGACAACGGATCGAAACTCACACAGACGGCCATCTTCGTTCCTCGCGGGTTGCTTGGTCGGGCCTACTGGTATTCGTTGGTGCCGTTTCATGCAGCGATATTCGGCTCCATGGCCCAGCGGATAGCGGCGGCCGCGGCGAGTCGGCAGACCTGAATTCGTTCTCGGTCGGAAGGGTCGTTCGGTACTGGCTTCGACGCTGAGTCAGGCTGATAGTTAAACGATGACAGATCTCAAAGAGCGTTCCACACAAGAGAAGAATGGTCAGGCGTTCGGGTGGATCTCGGGCCTTGGCGCCACCGTCTTTCCGCCGATTGCTGCGGGAATCTTCAGCTCAATCGCTGGCGTGTTCTCCGAGGATTGGAACCCGGAAGTGACCTTCCCAAGGTTCCTCACCGTAACGATGATTGGGATGGTGGCCTGGCTCGTCTATGGGTCAATTCGGATACCGGCCTTCAAGAAGGGTGCCCTGTACGGCGGACTGATTTCCGTGGCGTTCGCCGCGACGATGTACGGGTTGATCTTCTTTCTCCAGCCCTAGCTCGGTTAGTTCATCGTCGCCTAGCCGTGGCGGCTCCTGGCCAACGCGGCTCCCCGGCCCAGGGCGGCCAGCTTCCCTTCTGCCAGGGTTCGGTTTAGTGGGGCCATCCCGCAGTTCGTGCAGGGCAAAATCCGGTCGGCGTCGGCATAGATCATCGCCTCCTCGATGACTCTGAGCACGTCGTCGGGAGTCTCGACGACATTGTTTGCGACGTCGATGACACCGACCATCAACTCCTTGTCAGGAAGGAGCGACAGCACCGACATCGGAACATGCGAGTTGGCGCATTCCAGGGAAACCTGATTGATGCTGCTGGCGTTGATCGCCGGGAAGATCTGTTCGTATTGGCGCCATTCGTCGCCGAGGGTGTTTTTCCACTGAATGTTGGCTTCAATTCCATATCCGTAGCAAATGTGTACGGCTGTCTTGCAATCGAGTCCTTGCGCGGCCCGTTCGAGTGCGGCGATGCCCCATTCGTTGACGTCATCCATGAACACGTTGAACGCCGGCTCGTCGAACTGGATGACATCAACGCCGAGTGCCACCAAGTCTTTGGCTTCCTGGTTGAGGACCTCCGCGAACGCCATGGCCATATCCGCCCGGGTTTCGTAGTGCCCGTTGGCAATCGTGTCGCAAATCGTCATAGGCCCGGGCAATGTGAACTTCAGGCGGTGATCGGTATGGGCTATCGAGAAGCGGACTTCGGCTGCGTGGACCGATCGGGCGCGACGAACCGGAGCGGTGACCGTCGGGACGTCGACCTGGTAGCGGTTGTCGCGGATTCCCATCTTTGTCTTGGTCTGCCAGTCGATCCCTTCGATTCCTTCAAGGAATCCGTGCACGAAGTGGGATCTGAACTGTTCGCCGTCCGTGACGGTGTCGATCCCGAGTTCTTCTTGTTGCTTCATCCACAGGAAGGCAGCATCTTGTTTCGCCTGGACGAGGTCAGCGCCTTCGCTCTTCCACGGAGCCCAGAGCTTTTCGGGTTCGGCCAACCAGGTTGGCTTTGGCAGGCTTCCGGCAATCGTGGTCTGGAACATCGTCGACTCCTTGAGCGAGCAGTCCGGCCTAACAGGATACGCCTACTGAACTTAGCGGTCTTTTGCAGGTCAGGGCCGTCAGACGTTCCTCGGAACGTTTCCGGTGAGCTGCAGCATCCACTTCATGACCTTGTGCCCCGTATCTGCCGTTGGATCGAACATGAGCGGACACCCTCCGTCGATCACCACCAGGCCGCTCTCGCGACCGTACGCGGTTGCACTTTGCGAGACGCTGCCGCCGCCAAAGCCTCTGTGCATCCACACCCGTTTGATTCCAAGATCAGCGCATTCGCGCACTGTCTCCATGGCAATCTCGGGGCGGGTACCGATAACGACGGCATCAACCCCGCCGGGGATTGACGCAAGATCGGGGAAGCTGACGTCGCCCTCGACCTCCGTGGCATTCGGGTTCACGGCAAACACTTCGTAGCCGCGCTCGCGTAGGCGTTGGTACACGATATTGCTGCCGTGGCTGGCCGGATCTCGAGAAACGCCTGTCACAGCAATTCTCCTGCTTCCGAGAAAGTCGGCTGCGGCATCATTGATGGTGGGCACGACCCCACCTCCTTTCACAAACCAGCGGTGATTCGGTCACCGCCCTTCAATGGTTGGCAAGCTGAGGTGGGTTGTCCAGAGGCGAAAGGGCCTAAAGGGCCGGCCCGGCGTAGGCGCTTATCCGTTCATGGCCGGGATGATGGAATCCCCATACGCCCGCAGGGTGGCTTCCTGCTGGTCGTGCATGAGGTAGATACCAAACTGGTCAACGCCGAGATCACGTAGTTGACTTAGTTTGTCGATGTGATCCGCCGCAGTACCGAGGACACAGAACCGATCGACAATGTCATCTGGGACAAAGGCCGTCGATTCGTTGCCTGACCTGCCGTGATGGTCGTAGTCGTAGCCCTCCCGGGCCTTGATGTAGTCGGAAAGCACCTGGGGGATCTTGGATGAGTCGTCGCCATACCGCTTGACCATGTCGGCGACGTGATTTCCCACCATGCCGCCAAACCATCTGACTTGCTCGCGTTGATGGGCGATGTCATCGCCTACGTAGGCAGGCGCGACCACGCAGATCGTGATGTCGTCCGGGTTGCGGCCGGCGTCGACAGCCGCGGCGCGAACGGTCGCGGTTGTCCACTCGAGGATCTGCGGATCGGCGAGCTGGAGAATGAAGCCGTCGGCGTGGCGGCCCACCGTGTCGAGGGCTTTGGGTCCGTAGCCGGCCCCCCACATTGGAAGGTCCCAGCCTTCTTTGATCCAGGGCAGGCGTAGTTTCTTGCCGTTGTAGATGACCTCTTTGCCGGCGACGAGGTCCTTGATCACGACCATTGACTCCACCATGGTCGCCAGGGTTTTGGGGGTTCTGCCGATGTAGCGCAGCGCCGAATCACCTCGTCCCATGCCGCAGATCGTGCGCGGGCCGTAGGCGTCATTCAGTGTTGCGAACAGCGACGCGAGCACAGTCCAATCGCGGGTCCCCGGATTCGTAACCATCGGACCGACGATCATTCGCTCGGTGGCGGCCAGCATCATCGAGTAGATGACGAATGGTTCCTGCCAGAGGACATGAGAATCGAACGTCCAGCCATACGAGAAGCCGTTGTCCTCAGCCAACTTGGCGAGTTCAACGACCCGCCGGGCGGGTGGATCCGTTTGGAGTACTACCCCGAAGTCCATACCTAATGACCCCCATCGACAAATGTCGCCCGGCTGTAGCTCAGATCAGACACTGGTTGGTGCCCCTTCGTAGGTACTCGCCGTCGCCTTTTTTGCCGTGATACTGGTTTCCCTCGATCAGCACCTTCCCTTTGGCCATGACGAGATCGATACGCCCCTGGACTTCCTTGCCTTCATAGGCCGAATAGTCCACGTCCATGTGGTTGACCTCAACGGACATCTTCGTGGTGACATTCGGGTCGAACACGACGATATCGGCGTCCGAGCCGATGGCGATGGTGCCCTTCTGGGGGTAGAGGCCGAACATCTTCGCCGGCGTCGTTGCGGTTACCTCGACAAACCGGTTGAGACTCAGGCGTTTCTCGGCAACCGACCCGTGATAGAGCAAACGCATCCGTTCTTCGACACCAGGCATACCGTTCGGGATTTTTGTGAAATCACCTTCTCCGAGGCGCTTCTGGGTGCCGAGTACCGGGTGGTCGTTCATGCAGAACGGGCAGTGGTCTGTCGAGACGACCTGGAGGTCGTTGGTCGCCAGGCCCCTCCACAAGGCGTCTTGATGACCCTGTTCCCAGTCTCGAATCGGCGTGGAACATACGTACTTTGCGCCGTCGAAGCCCGGTTCCTTGAGATTGGGCCACCCGAGGAACAAATACTGTGGGCAGGTTTCAGCGAAGATGTTGCTGCCCCGATTTCGGGCGACGGCAATCTCCTCGAGCGCCTCCTTGGCAGACATGTGTACGACGTACAGAGGAGCGCCGGCGAGTTCGGCATAGGCGATTGCTCGATGGGTCGCTTCCGACTCGGTTACGGGAGGCCGGGTGAGACTGTGATAGATCGGGTCGGTCTGCCCGCGTGCCAGTGCCTGCTCGCGAAGCACGTCGATCACGATCCCGTTCTCAGCGTGCATCATGATCGTCGAACCGTTCTCGGCCGCCTTCTGCATGGCCATGAAGATCTGCCCGTCAGTCGAGTACAGAACCCCCGGGTAGGCCATGAAGAGTTTGAAACTGGTGACCCCTTCGCCCATGAGCATGTCCATCTCTTTGAGCGTCTGCGGGTTGACGTCCGACACGATCATGTGAAAGCCGTAGTCAATGGCGCAGTTGTCGGCGGCCTTCTCCATCCATGCCTCGTAGCCGGACATCATCGATTCGCCGATTGTCTGTACGGCAAAGTCGACGATCGTGGTGGTTCCGCCCCAGGCCGCGGCTCGGGAACCCGACTCGAAGTTGTCCGACGCGTTCGTTCCTCCGAAGGGAAGCTCCATATGCGTATGGACATCAACCCCGCCCGGGAAGACATATTTGCCGGAGGCGTCGATTACCTGATCGACGACAACCTCGGGCGCGGCGTCGCTGCGCCCGAGCAGGCCCACCACTCGCTTGCCGTCGATGAGGACATCGGCCTCCATTATCTCGGTGGCGGTG